>CAYQLH010000010.1:0-17909 GCA_964418385.1 uncultured Pseudomonadales bacterium | reverse complement strand
TGTGACATTTCATGCCATTGTCGTCAAGGATCCGCTCGATTTTCCTCATCGACATCTTGGGACTGGCGTCATTAAGATGCTCGATAAAGAAGGCGTTCTCCGCCTCGATAACCAACATGTTGTTGGCCTCGGCGAGCTCTTCCACCGGACTGGGGGACTGTGCCATGAAACTAAAGGCATCCCTCAGTTGGCAGAGATAGACGAGCTCGTTGGCGGCTGCTTGCCTACCGAGAAGCATCTCGAGTGTCAGCATGCTTTTCACCTCCTTTATTATATCATAAAATGTCACTTTTGTCAAGTAGCAGTTTTGCCTGGAGAGAGTTGATGTGTGGGAAGTTGATCTTTTTGAGTGATTTTGTGATATAATGCGGCATATGGAGAAAAAGAAGCAAACGAAAAATCAAGAGAAAAAGCCGCGGCAAAAAGCATTGCCGTATTTGCAAGCGATACCGGAAATTTTACGTTTTCAGTTGGCTACTAAGACCGTTATTTATGTGGTTTTGGCACTGCTTAACTGTGCGTTTTTGTGGCTTTTGCGCAGCACTGGCAGAGTGGCTTTGGTAGCTGATGATTTGTTGTGGTTGTTTTTATCGCCGCAAGGATTGATTTTATCGTTTTTAACACTGGTTTTTGTTTGTTCATGCGCGGTGGTGGATTTGTACACCAAAATTATTTTTAGTTATTACTGGTTGCAAAATAAACTTTTGACTTGGAAGAAATTTTGCGTGGAACAGGGGCGAGTTTTACGCAAATTTTGTAATTGGCGTGGGTTTTTGGTTTTGTTTTATTTGCTGGTGATTGGTCCTTTGGTGAGTTTTGATTTGAAAATTTCGCTGACACAGAGGTTTTACATGCCCACGTTTATCAGCAGTGTGATTGAAGATAATACAGTTTATTCTTTATCGTATAGTATTTTGACGTGGGCATTTTTCATCATTGGTTACATTCACATTTTTGCGTTTCCGGCTTTGTTGGTGGACGATTTGGATTTAAAGACGGCACTGGCTCGTTCGCGTAAATTGATGAAACGTTTCTGGTGGCGGTTTTTGTTATCCTCGACTTGGTTTTCGATAAAATATGTTTTGTGTAGTGCGGGAGTGGTTTTGGCAGGTTTGATAGTGCCGTTGGCTGCTTGGATGATATTTGTCAATTCTGCTTTTGCTGACAGCTTGCAACTTTTGACCTGTTTATTGTTACTAGTATATGTGGCGTTTGCGTTTTTGTTGTCTTTTCCATTTTACGTCATGTATTTGGTACAAATGTATGTACAATACAGCACTGGCGAAGTAACTTTGTATTTGCCTCATCGCAAGAAATTGCATCCGTGGTTTTGGACGGCGTGCACACTGGCAATCGTTGCATGTGTGGGTTGTGCTTTGGTTTTGGAGATAGCTGAGATAGAAGTGGAACCGGTGACAACATTGGTAGTCGCACATCGCGGTGGCGGTGGTGAAAAATTGGAAAACACTTTGACGGCTTTGCAACATTCTATTGATTTGGGGATTGATGGGGTGGAATTTGATGTTCAACGGACCAAAGATGGTCATTACATTGTCAATCATGATATTACTTTTTCTCGTTTGGCTGGTGAAAAGCGTCAACCCATGGAGATGACTTTGGATGAAATTAAGCTTTTACGCTTGAGAGATCCACGAGATCACGAATCCTCTGGTGAACCAGTGGCTACTTATGAAGAATTTTTGGATCTGGCCAAAGATAAAATCATGTTGTTTGTGGAGTTGAAAGGCGCTAGTGCCGATCAACAAATGGCAGATGATTTAATCGCAATTGCTAGGGAGCGAGACATGTTGGATCAAATTGCATTTACGTCACTCAACTACAATGTGATTAGTTACATCGAGACAAAATATCCGGAAATCGTGACGGTGTTTGTAACATCTTTTGGTTTCGGTAAATTGGCTGAGATTCCCTGCGATTATTTGGCACTGGAAGAAGAGATGTCGCGTTCGGAAATAGTGAAAAACAATGTTCAAGCACAAGGTAAGAAGTTGGTGGTGTGGTCGCCTAATACCAAGAGTGATGTTGAGCACTTTTATTTACAGGAGTCGGATGTAATTTACACGGATTATCCCACGCTGGCACAGAACATACGAGAAGAAATGAATCAGCGCACCGATACTGAAGCCTTGATCGACGTAATTATAGATGCTATGGATGAAGTTATATAAAAAAGGGATCAAAGTAGTAGGAAATTGGTTTAAATTGCCCCCGCAAAACCGTAAAAAGTGTGGTATAATACAGTTCTTATGAAATACGCAGTTATACAATTACAAGGTAAACAGTATCGAGTTCAGGAGGGCGACGTTTTGACGATCGACCGCTGGGATGCGGAAGCGGACAAAAGTGTCGACGTGAGTGACGTGCTTTTGTTGGCCGATGGCGAGCAAGTGCAGGTAGGAACTCCTGTAGTGACTGGTGTCAAAGTCACATTAGAAGTTTTAGAGCACGGCATGGATGAAAAATTGCGAGTTTTCAAGTATAAATCGAAATCGAAATATCGCAAAACTCATGGTCATCGTCAACGGGTGACCAATGTAAAAGTGGCGAAAATCGCTTGAAATATAAGAATTGACGGTTGCACCTGAAAAGAAAGGCGCGTGATGGCAGATTTTGTTTTTATTTTGGGAAATGCTCCTAAGTTGGCTTTGGCAGAATTGCGGGCGGTTTTGGCGGCCGAGGTGTTACTAGTTGGTGATCATTATGCCTTGGCGCGTTTGCCGGCAGAGATAGATGTGGTGGCTTTGCAGCGTCGTTTGGGTGGCGTGGTGAAAATTGCGCAGGTGGTGGAAAAATTGCCGGCGGATGTGGATGATGCTACCCTACTCTATCGAGTGAGTGAGCAATTTCTGGCTTTAAATCAAGAAAAACTTTATTTGGCATTGGGCGAGCTGGGTCGCGATCATCGTGAAGTGCTGGATGTGCGCGAGTTGAAAACACGTTTGCGTGAGCACGGTTTGAAAGTACGTTTTGCGGAGTGTGGACGTCATGGTGCGGGGGCAGCTTTACTAACACACCAACATCAGCTGCAAGAAATGCTGGTCATTGCTACAGGCGAACAGGTGCTTTTGGCGCACACGCGCAGTGCGCAGACAATTGATGATTGGTCGTGGCGCGATCGCAGCAAACCGTATGCCGACCGGCGCAAGGGCATGTTGCCACCAAAGTTGGCGCGAATGATGGTGAATTTGGCAGGATCAAGCGAGACTGAACGTGTGCTCTACGATCCTTTTTGCGGGACTGGCACGGTGCTTTTGGAGGCGGCGGAGTTAGGTGGTTTTCGTTTATACGGTTCGGATTTGGATGTGAAAGCGGTTTTGGGTACGCAGGAAAATTTGGAGTGGTGGCAAGCAGAGACAGGGCGACAGGTGGTCAGTAAAGTTTGGGTGAGTGACGTCGCGCGAGCGCGACGAACGGATTTGGAAGGAAAAATGGTGGATGTGATTGTGACGGAGCCATTTTTGGGTCGGCAGACACCACAACCAGGACAGCTGGCAAATATTTTTCGCGGTTTGCAAAAGCTTTATTGGGGTGCTTTTCGCTGCTGGAGTGATTTGCTGGCAGATGAAGCTCGAGTGATCATTGTGATGCCGCGAGTGTGTGACGAGCGCGGACGAGAATATAGTCTCGACTCGTTGCTTGACAAATTGGCAGATCTGGGGTATAATAAGATCTCTCGAGAGCTGAGTTATGCTCGCGCGGACGCGGTGGTGCGGCGTGAGATTGCGGTTTTTGAGTTTAGAAGAGAAAAAAGATAGGATCATATGTCACATGTCAAGGCAGGCGGTAGCGTTCATCAACACGCACAGAGTTCACGTAAGGGCAAATGCTTGGGTTTGAAGAAAGCTGGTGGCGAAGCAGTACAAGTGGGTCATATTATCGTGCGTCAGCGCGGAGCGAAATACAAACCTGGTAAAGGTGTGGGCATGGGTCACGATCACACGATTTTTGCCATGCAAGACGGCAAAGTGCAGTTTGGTGTGCATCACGGTCAGACGGTGATTAACGTGGTTTAAGCCAACCACGCGGGAGAGATCTAGGATGAGCGTGAGTCAGTATATACTAGATTTTTTGACGGATTGGCAAAAAGATTACGATTTGCGGCACGCAGCGGTTGTTGAGAGTTTTGAAGTTGATGAATTGGCCTTAAGTGTGGGCCGTTTTTATGAAAAGATCCGCAAAGTGATTGATTGGAAAGACGAGAATGCTCTCAAACGTGGCGCGTTGTCGCGGGCAATCAACCGTGATTTGATTCCACAGATCGGGCATTTGAGTTTGGAAGGTGTGGATCAGAAAACATTGGATTTGGCAGAAACAATGATTTTTGAGCTGATGCGTTCTGGATATTTTGACAATAAACTCATCAATGCTAAAACTGTGGCAATAACGGCAAAAATTTTACACAAGTATTTGCTAGCTTTTGGCTATCTCAATTCTGGTCAAGATGAGTTGACCAAACGAGATTTAAAATTGCGTATCAAGTTACAAAACTGGACGATCCAGATTATGGCTTGTGAGCTGGAAGAGCTTTTGGCGCCGGCTTATAAAACTTGGGCGGTAGTAGCTTTGATGGATAGAGTGTTGGCCGATCGCATTAAAATTATCCCGTCGCAGTCGGTTCCCGTGGAAGACGCGCGGCGTTGGCGGTGGATTGCGGTGTGGCGTAGCCTTTATGATGCTGATGATTATTTGTTGGCGTATGAACTTTTGAAAATGTACAATCAAGATTTTACCAATTATGAACGTGATTTTGGGATGGCGGATGTACAGCGACTTTATGATGATAAACGCTTGGTGGATGCGGATTTGGTGGCGCCGCTGGGGCGGCAGTTTTTACGGATCGCCAATAAATACGATGCTGTTTATCGGATGATTGGCTTGATTACGGAGTCGGAACATTTGGAAACAGTGTCTCAGGGTGAACAGTTTTTTGGGGATGAAGCACAAGTAGAAGCGCGTTATCGGGAGATTTATCGGGAAAAATATCGAAGTCTAAAGTCACGTTTGCTGAAAACCGCCTTTTGGACGACTCTTTCGATCATTATTGCTAATTTTGCGAGTGTTTTGATTTTAGAAATTCCGGTGGCACGTTTGGCAAGGTTAGATTTTGGTTTGTGGCCGATTTTATTTGATATTTTGATTCCGACGGTGGCGATGTTTTTGCTGGTGATTATCATTCGACCGCCAAAAGCGGAGAATGAAGATGTCGCTTGGCGTGAAATTGCGAAAATTATCTATCAAAAAGGCGAGCAAGACACGTATGAGATTCGTCAGCGCCAGCATCATAATAAATTTTTAAAATGGTTTTTTTATGGTACGTCTTTTTTAGCTGGTTTGGTGGGTTTATGGGCGCTTTATAAGCTTTTTACCATTGCTGGTTTGCCGTGGACATCGGTGTATTTAAACGTGGTTTACATTACAATGTCCTTTTTTGCTTCGCTCACGATCCGCCATCAAGCGGGCGAACTGACGGTGTACGAGCACAGCTCGCTTTTTGACTTTATTTTGGATATTTTTGCGGTGCCACTGGCGCGAATTGGTCAGTATTTTTCCAAAAAGTGGAAGGAATACAATATTTTTGCGATTTTCTTTTCACTTTTGATTGACTCGCCGCTGTCAGCGTTTATTGGTTTTATTGACGACTGGCGCTCTTACTTGAAAGAAAACAAGTCCGAGATTCGCTAAAACTTAGTCGGCGTTCATTTTTTATTTTGTACAAAAAATGTATACAATTACACCAAATTTGTAACATTTTGCTAACTCTTACGCCTAGATAAGTACAATGCTACACGTGTAGCATTATTTACAAAATTTAGTGGCGGCGCAAAAATGCGGGCATTTCGTATGGATCTTCGTCATCACCTGGGTACGCGGGAGCCGAGTTGCTGCTGCTGGCGGTGGGAGTGTAAGCAGGAGCAGGCGTGGAGATTGATGATTGCTCAATTTGGATAGGATGGGGGCTAGGCATGGGCTCGTAAGCGGGGCGTGGCGCAAAACCAGAGCGACTGATAGGTGTGGTGGGAGTGGCCACGGTGTTGTTGATGGGGGTAGTTTTGAGAGGAACGCTTAAAGGATCGGTATTGAGGGTGACGCGCGGTTGCACAAAGCTGCTAGGAGCTTCGGAGATGTGGACTTTGGGCGCTTCTGTGGTGGTGGTACTGCTGGAAGCGGTGGGGAGATATTGACTGGGACCGGCAGCTACAGGTGCGGCTTGATAGAAATTACGTTCAAAACTAGCAGATGTCACTGGCATGAAGTTGTGTTGATCGTCAAAACCGGTGGCAATGACGCTGATGCGGATGCGACCTTGCATTTCTTCGCGGATAGCGGAACCGAAAATAATGATTGCTTCGGGGTCAGCGGTGGATTGAATAATCTGACTGGCTTCGGAAATTTCTTGCATAGCCAAGTCTGGTCCACCGATGATATTGTAAAGAATGCCTTTGGCGCCGTCCACGGAGAGCTCCAAGAGCGGCGAAGAAATGGCGGAGCGAGCGGCGATGACCGCACGGTTTTCGCCCTCACCCTCGCCGATACCCATCATGGCAGTGCCGGAATCAGTCATGACACGCTCGACATCTTTAAAGTCGACGTTGACCAAGCCTGGCATGGTGATGAGATCGGAAATGCCTTGCACGCCTTGGCCGAGGACGTTATCAGCCAGGTGGAAGGCTTCGATCAGAGTCATTTTTTTGTCGACAACGTCGATCAAGCGCTGGTTGGGGACAACGATGAGAGCGTCCACGTAATCTTTGAGGTTTTCGATGCCTTCTTCGGCGACGCGCATCCGTTGGGCACCTTCAAACATAAATGGTTTGGTGACCACAGCAACGGTGAGCGCGCCGGCTTCTTTGGCGATTTGGGCGACAATAGGCGAAGCGCCAGTGCCGGTACCGCCACCCATGCCAGCGGTGATGAAGACCATTTCCGTGTCGTACATCGCTTCTTTGAGTTTTTCACGCGACTCTTCGGCAGCGGCTTGGCCGACTTCGGGGTTGGCACCCGCGCCGAGACCTCTGGTATAATTGCTACCAATTTGGATTTTGGTTTCGGCCAAAGAATTCATGAGTGCTTGAGCATCAGTATTGACGCTGATAAATTCGACGCCGTGGATTTGTTTGGAATCGATCATCGAGTTGATGGCGTTGCCACCACCACCGCCGATGCCGACGACCTTAATTTTGGCGAAAGTGTTATTTATTGGTTTAATCTGTCCCATATTGTCTCTCTGTCATTCTCAACTGTTGCTAATATATCACACTTTTGGTAAATGTGACGACTATTTTTGGTCAGGGCATTAAATGTTTGAACTTTCCGATAAATTTGCCCCAAAAGTTGTCAATTTGTTTCTGTTTGATAGGTGCGGCTTGCTCGCTGATCGTTTCTATAGCCTGCTCACGCATTGCGTAATGGAGGAGACCGATAGCAGTAGCATAAGCGGGATCATCGAGATGACGGATGACACCGTCGATGCCGTGCGGAATGCCGAGTCGGACTTGCATACCTAAAGTGCTGCTGGCAACTTCGGTGAGTCCAACAGTTTTAGCACCACCGCCGACAACGACTGCACCAGCTCCGAGTTTATCGTGGAGTTGATGCTTTTTGAGTTCGGCACCGATGAGACTAAAAATCTCCTTGTGACGGGCGCCAATGACATTGCGGATGAGTAAGGTTTTGGAAACAGTAGAGGGCTTGATATTGGCAGCGTATTGGGTGAGGTCGTAGACATCTGCCGATTTGTAACGGCGGCGATATTCTTCTCGGGTCTCACCTTCACGCTGAGCAGGAATGGCGTCTGCTTCTTGACCAAGAGCGAGCTTGATTTTTTCGGCGTTTTCCAAGCCGACTTTGGTGTAGGCGTTAATGTCTTGAGAGACGTAACGTCCGCCAATGGGGACGACGCCGGAAACTTGAATCGCCCCGTCGACGTAAACGCAGTAGCTAGTAGTATCAGAGCCAATGTCGATACAAACGACGCCAATATCTTTTTCGTTGTCGGAGACGACCACTTCGCTGGCGGCGTAACCACTAAAAACAAAACTTTCTTTTTCAAGACCGATGTCATTAAGAGCTTTTTCGAGGTTGCGGACGGCGGAGGTATTGGCGGTGATCAGATGAATGTCCACTTCCAAGCGCATGCCGACCATGTTCATGGGATCACGGATGCCTTCTTGGCCGTCGACTTTGTAAAAACGAGGGGTGAGATTGAGGACTTCGCGGTCGGCGGGCAAGCTGACGGCGCGCGCCGATTCAATGGCGCGATCAATGTCGGTTTCGCGGATGCTGTCGCCAGCGACGACAACGACACCGTTGGAATTGATGGAAGAAATGTGGGAACCGGAAATATTGACGTAAGCGCGGTCGACGTTGTTACCGCACATTTGCTCGGCCATGGCGAGAGAACGCTCGAGCGTTTGCGTGGCTTCGTCGAGATTGATGATTGTGGCGCGTCTGACACCGCGAGAAGGGACATTACCCAAGCCAATGATACGCAAGCTACCGTCTTCTTCACGATTGGCGATCAGAGTTAAGCAATGGCTAGAACCGAGATCGATAGCGGCAATTAATTCTTTAGGGCTTGTAGTTTTGTGCATCATAGTGACTCTTTATATACTATTTTTTTAAAAAATCAAGTGTCAATTTTTCTGACCCATTATATCACACTCTTACCATTTTGAGTAAGGCAATTTGCGAATTGTAAAATTACAAATCACGCACGGCTGGCAAATCGAGGCGTAAATCAATTTCTTGCTTGGTTTCGTGTTGGCGATAAGATTCCAGATAGTTCATTTCTTGTAAATCTTGGTCAAGATTGAAAAGATCCAGCAAGTAAGCGGCACGATCGGTTTCAATGCGGAGTTGATTGAGCGCTTGAAGGTCAACCCGTTGCCAATTGTCGCGTTGTCCTTGCGTGCGGGTGAGCAGTTCGAGGATTTTTTGGTGGACGACTTGATCAGTTTGAAAATGGGCGAGCTGAGTGTTAAGCGAGTGATATTGTGAGTGAATTTGAAGGCTGTTGTCTGCTCCTGGTAAAATGGTATAGCGACCGGCGGTGGAAAAACTTAACCAAGCGCCATCTTGAATGGCGATTTGATAAGCGGGATCGGGAAAATAGTAACGCACAACGAGAGTGCCTGGCAAAAACTTTTCGTAAGTAACGTAATCGAAATCTAAGCGATCATCTCGCGTGGCTTCAAGTTTGGCAGCAAAGTTATAAAACAACATTGGTTTGCCGGTGAGCTTACTGGTGGCGACGTTAAGCGAATGGCTGCAGGGCAAATTGGTATCGCCCAAAACACAAATGACCTGACGCACTACCAGTACTTGTATGACTAGATAAAGCGCGAAAATGAGGGTGGTTGCTAGAGCAATGATCAAAACGGTATTGCCCCAAAAATGGCGTTTTTGCACTTGTGCTTGGATGTCAATTTGGGGTCGTTTGCTGACGTGACGGTGAGGCGTGACATAATGCCGGGCAGCGGGAGTGTGAATGTTTTTTTTGACGGTCATAAGTGTATTATATCACGAGAATAAAGCGTGTAAAATATGAAATATTGACGAAAATTGTGTGTAATGCTGCACGTGTAGCATTATATTGTATATCTGGTGTATACATTAAATTTGTTACAAATTTAAAAAAATGATCAAAAAATGTCTACAATGCAAGATTACATTTTAAGTCCGCTTGCAAATTGTTAATATCTGTGATATACTCGCTGCATGCAGAAGATCAATTTGACGAGTAACAAGGATCGCAAATCGACTCCAGCTGTGAGTGCGAGCAAAAAAAATAAGAAAAACGATTGGTCGGTACCGTGGTGGGGTTGGGTGATTGTGGGTGTGATTGGTTTAATTATTTTCGTGGTGACGATTGTGTTTGTAATTGCTTTGTCTGCCAAAAGTAGCGTGGAGAAATTCCGCGATCAAGCCATGGATACATATTCACGTTCGCAGTGGGCGTACGAAGCGTTTAAAGATCAAGATTATGCTGAGGCGCGCAAGCGTTTGGCGTCTACCAAAGAAAGCTTTGGTTATACGCGGCGGCGCTTTGAGGATTTGAAAGCCAGTCTCAACCTTGCAGGTTATGGCAAATATTACAGTGATGGCTTGATTGTCATGGACGCGATTGATGAAACTTTAGATCTGGCAGAAGAGGTGGTGGATATTGTGGAGCCGGCGGCGGAAGTTTTGGGTTTAACGGGTAAAGACGAAGAAAATGAGGGCACGACCGAAGATCGGGTGAAAATGGTTTTGGAAGCGTTGCAAGTGATTGGGCCGCAGATGGATGCGGTGATTGCCGGTTTGGAGCGTGTGCAGGCACATGTGAGCGAGATTGATGCTAAAAAGTATCCGACAAGATTGGGAGACCTTTTGGGGATGAGTTTTGTGCTCAAGAAAGCGGGTCACGAAGAGCTGATTGATTTGAACGCACAAGAAAAAATTACTGATTTGCAAGAAAAGATTGCTTTTGGGATTCAAACGCTCAAAGAATATCGCCCGATTTTGGATAAGATCCCGGAAATGGCAGGCGGCACTGGTCAGCGCAAAAAATACTTGGTGATTTTCCAAAATAACAATGAGTTGCGGCCGACTGGTGGTTTCTTGACGGCGTACGCGGTGATTTTTGTGGAAGATGGCAAAGTGGTGCCGGAGAAATCGGACGATATTTACGAGTTGGATAAGAAGTTTAACAAAAAAATCGCGATTCCGGAAAAGTTGGGTAAATATTTGACCACGGAGAAGTATTGGAATTTACGTGACATGAACATTGATCCTGATTTCTCGCGATCGATGGAGACTTTTTTGGAAAACTATGATTTAGTACCTGGTGAGCCTCACGACATTGATGGCATTGTGACGATTGATACTTTTGTGCTCACGAGTTTGATTGATATTTTGGGTCCGGTACAAGTGGAAGGTTACGGCGAATTTTCGACTGAAAAAGACGCCAAGTACGATGCCCCGCAAATTATCGTGGCGTTGTCGGAGATTATCACTCGGCCGACGCCTTATATCCGCGAGGATCGTAAGGGCATTTTGGGACCAATGATGAAGGCGATGCTGGAGAAGGTGTACGGAGCGGGTTCGGCGCAGTTCCCGGCTTTGTTCTCGGCGTTGATGAATTTGATCGAGGGTCGTCACGTGCAAGTGTACTTTATGGATAAGGATTTGCAAGAGTCAGCAGAGATGATCAACGTGGCGGGGCGGATGAACGCGCCGGAGGACGGTTCGGATTTCTTGGCGATTGTGGATGCCAATTTGGGTGGCGCCAAGTCCAATCTCTTTATTGATTACGAAGTCGAGCAAACGGTGTTGCCGCCAGAAAATGGTAAGATTGAAAAGCGAGTGGTGATCACTTATACTAATTCGCAAGCAGGCGATAACTGTAACTTGGAAGCAGGGCTTTTGTGCTTGAATGCGGTCAATCGTGACTGGTTCCGAATGTACGTGCCGGAGGGTGCGGAATTGATCGAGGCCAAGGGTTTCAAGGGTGACACAGAGACTTACGATGAAAATGGTTTCACGGTTTTTGATGGTTACTTCTTCCTTAATCCGAAGAGCTCCACCAAGCTGGATATCACTTACACGGTGCCTTATGCCAAGGCAGATGAGTATGACTTGCAGATTTGGCAACAAGGTGGCTTGCGCGAGGTGCCGCACGTGATCGACGTTAACGGTGAACAAGAAAGCATCGTGGTGTCTGGTGATACCAAGTATTCGACGAAGTTTTAAGTATGCTCATGCTTTTTGTCCAGATAAGTGTTTGCATTTTGGCGGTCGTGGCGGCAGGTGTGGTCAGTTTAACGCCGGCTTTGGAGCCTTATACATTGCAGTTTATGGCGGGCGCGATGGTGTTGTTTTTTGTGCTTTCCAAAATGTCGCGCAAACGTGATACGGCTCTCCCCTATCGCGTGGAGCGTGACGACTGGATGGCGAGTGTGGAAATCGCTTTGCTTTCTTTTGCGATTTTGCTGACGATTGGCGCAACTGGAGGCTTGAGTTCGTGGTTGCTACCGCTTTACATGATTTTTTTCTTGCTGCTCAATTTTGTTTGTCCTTTGGCGCCGACTTTGGTGAGCTTGGTTGCCAGTTTGATTTATATCATTATCATGACGCCGGAAATGTCGCAACAACAATACGGCAGTCTTTTGAGCTTGATTATTTTTGCGCCAATTGCGATTGTAATGCAAAATATCTATACTAAGTTGGTGACCACGAGACAAGAAGCGCGCTTGGAGCGGGATAAAGTGACGTATTATAATCTCTATGCAGAAAAACAACAGGCACAGATTTTGGAAGCGAGTGGTTTGAGTGAAGAGCAAAAACCACACACTTTGGGAGCGGCCTTGGAGAAGATTATTCCCAAAATTGATGAGTTGCAGAAACTGAGTCGTCATCCCGAAAATCAGTTGGTGCTGTCGGCAGGGTTGACGAAGTTGGGCTTGGAAGTGCGCAAGATTTTGCGAGACTTTGGCGACGAGAAAAAGAAGCCGAAAAAAGGTAAAAGTGCCGCCACTGCCTGAAAGTTTACCAACAAGTGAAGAGAGAGCGCTTTTTGATTTGCGGCTAAAAGCTGAAGATTTGCTTTTGGATCAATTTACAAAAAATACTGGTAAACGGCCTAAAATTTCTGATCACACTCAAATCAAGGCTCAAGTGGCGGCGATGAATGTGGCGGAGTTGCAAGCGCTTTTGCAGAGTCAAGCTGTCGAAGTGGCGGCGCCAGTAACTGGTGCAGAGGTGGCGGAGAATCAGGAAAAACTGTCTGCTAAAGAAGATTTAAAACGTGAGTTGGCACGTTGCCGGGAAGAGATAACAACGGCTCATTTGCCAGAATATATGGCGAAGTTTTTGCGGTTGACCGTGGCTGACTTAGAACAGCGTGAACCGGTAAAATTTGCGGAGTTGGCTCAGAAAGCGCAAGTGTATTTTGCTTTGTGGGATAATTTGCAGACTTTGGCGACTGACGATGAAACAGCTTTGCAAGTGACGGCGGCAGCGGCGGTGGAAGCGTTTCAAGATTTTGGAGTGGCGTGCGAGCAAGCGGTGGCGCAAATTGAAAATGAGCCGCAAACTGAGTTGCCGCGACAGCGTTTGGAAGAATTGGTGGATCAAGTGCAACGCGGCTTAAATGGACCGGTGCGGGCGCAAACTTTTTTGGATCGGGCGCAAACATTGGTGGATGAGTTAAAAAATAGTGGCTATAGAGATGAAGCGCGGCAAGTGGCACGGACAGTGCAAGATTGGTTGGACGGGCGACAGTATCAAGCGTTGCCGGATGGTGAAGTGGTTTTTGACACCGCAGCTGGCGATGCTTGGCGTTCGCTGAGTCGGCGACTGGTTAATATGAATTTATCATCGCCAGGTGCGGACATGAAACAAATTTTGGTGGACGAGTGGCGGCGAGCGAAAATTGATTTGCAGATGCCCACTCAAGAGCGAGTGGCCAAATTGACGGCAGGTTTGCGGGCGCAAGAACGTTATCGTGAGGTGGCGGCGCAATTGCACCAAGTGGAACAAACTGCAGTTTAACGATCAAACGCCAAATTGCATACGTGATGTGGAGTAAAATGTGGTATAATAACCGGTATTCTTTAAAAATGCCAACCTAGTCAAGGTGGTCACGACACGTGTCTGAAAAACACGGAATCTTGGTTCGATTCCAAGGGTTGGCACAAAACCGCATAAGAATTGATCCTCTTAGAGAAAACGGAGGGCTTTTTTATGCAAGAACAACAGACTAATAGAATCACTGATAAAGACCCCAAGGTCACAAATTATATCACAATGGGTACAATTTTTTCAAGCATTTGTTTTCAGTTGTGGCAATTGGGTTTCATCCCAGTCGAGAGTTACGATTTCGCCGTTGTCGTATTCACAAAATTCGTGTCCTGGCTGCAGCAGACTGCAAAAATGATTGAGCATGCCACCGTGAGAAAAAATCAAGACGTGTTTTAGAGGCGTGGGAAAAAGGCGTAAACTGGATAAAAAGTTGATGGCGCGTTGGTCGACGTTGATTTGCTTTTCGACGCCTTCGAGGATGGCTTGCTCGGGGCGAGCGTTGAGTGCATCCCAGGGCATGAGCGCGCCATCACTCCCTTCATACTGACCAAAATGCCGCTCGCGTAAGAGCCAGGTGCAGATGACCGGTAGTCCTAGTGCCCGAGCGGTGGGCGCAGCGGTTTGCTGAGCACGGATCAAGTCTGAGGCAAAAATAGCATCAGCGGTGATATTTTTGGCGGCGATGATGGCAGGTAGAGCTTGGGCTTGGGCTTGGCCGGTAGCGTTGAGAGGAATATCGGACCAGCCTTGGACGCGATGCTGGGCGTTGAAATCGGTTTGACCGTGACGGATAAGATAAAGTTGCATGGGGGTATTATAGCACAGTTTTGCGTGTGCACACGATTCAACGATCGTTTGACGAGTTTTGTTTTTTTTGCCAGTCAACTTGTGAGTAATACTCACGGGTTGAAAGTGCGAGCCATTGCATTTTTCGTGTTTTTGTGGTATAAACGGGGCAAAAATAGCGATGGGAAACAAGTTAAAGGAGGAAAGATGGCAAAAGGTATTTTGTACTGTATGACTACAGTTGTGTCTGGTCTAATTAAAATAGGTAAATGTGGAACAGATAAATTTGAGTCACGTATGTATAACCTTGAACGCAATGGTTATTCTAATGTCACTGGGCTCAAAAGACATTTTGCCATAGAGGTTGATGATTATGACGAGAAAGAAACATTACTGGATGATATTTTTGATAAATCAAGAGTGCCAAATACGGAATTGTTTGCATTAGATATTGATCTTGTCATGCAGCTATTGTCATCTTTTGATGGAAAGCAAATATATCCAGACCCAAAAAACGAGTCTAAAAAGGAAGTATTTAAGAAAGCCACTAGAGAACGCGCAGTAAAGGCAAATTGGGAAAAAATACCAGATGGGAAATATCATTTAAATGAAAAGAAAAAAGGTTTTGGTGTAGTTGAAGCAACTATGCGTGTAGAAGATGGTCGTTTTATTGTTGAAAAAGGAAGCATTTGTGCACCAACAAAAGATGGTTGGATGCCTGAAGTGAGAAAAAATGCAGTTATTAAAAATAATATTCTCCAGAAAGATATTGAATGTAATTCTCCTTCAACTGCAGCTTGTATACCAATGGGGGGCTCGTATAACGGATGGGTTATATGGAAAAATGATGATGAAGAGGCAATCGATATATACAGAAATAAAGATAAGGAGAAATAAAAGACAAGCTGGATAAAATGGATAAAGATAATGAAGAAAAAATATACATTTGTAATCGAAGAAACAATCCACGTCAACGATCATCTGCGTGGTCATGCGAAGATCGTTAGAACACCGTCATCAAAGATAAAAAGAAAATATGGCAAAGAAATATATTTTGGTGATTCATATAATAGATTAAAGCAAGCCTGGTTATCATTAGTTAGAGTTATTGATAGAGAAAATGACCATTACTGCGAAAAACTTCAAACAGAAGATGGTGAATTAGTTAGAGATATTTGTGAACCTTTGAGTGAGCATAAAGATCATGGGGCGGCAAGATTTAGTAAAAAATACAAACCAAGTAACTAAACATCCTTGACAACTATCAGGTCTATGTTACCGCTGATAAATACTATTTTATCTGGTAGTTGCCCAATCTCTCATATCTTGTATTTTTCGTGTTTTTGTGGTATAAACGGATCAAATATGAGTACAAAAGATTTTCACTTTTTGGTTTACAAGTCCCAAGTTGACGGTGATTTGTCAGTGAACGCTTATATTAAAGATGAAACCATCTGGCTGACGCAAAAATCAATGGCGGAATTGTTTGGTTGCGGTAGTGATAATATTTCTCTACATCTGAAAAACATTTTTCAATCAGGAGAATTAGAGAAAAAATCAGTTACCGAGGAATTCTCGGCAACTGCCACAGATGGGAAAAAATATAAAACGCAATTTTACAACCTCGACGCGATTATCTCCGTCGGTTACCGCGTGAACTCGTCACGAGCCACGCAATTCCGGATCTGGGCGACGCAAGTCCTCAAAGAATACATGCTTAAGGGCTTTGTTCTAGATGATGACCGACTCAAACAAGGAGAAAACGCTTTTGGTAAGGATTATTTTCGTGAACTTTTGGAGCGCGTCCGTTCCATTCGCGCCAGTGAAAGACGTATCTGGCAGCAAATCACCGATATTTTTGCGGAGTGTAGCATTGACTATGATCGAAACTCCGAAATCACCCGTGCTTTTTATGCCATGGTGCAAAATAAATTTCACTACGCCATCACGGGCCAAACGGCGGCAGAAATTATTGATTCACATGCAGATAGAACCAAACCAAATATGGGCTTGACAACTTGGAAAAATGCGCCAGATGGCAGAATTTTACAATCTGACGTGGTGATCGCCAAAAATTACTTAGACGAAAAACAAATTCGCCGCCTCGAGCGAGCGGTCACCGGTTTTTTTGATTACATCGAGGATTTGATTGAAAATGAAGTGACTTTTACGATGGAAGATTTTGCCAGGAGTGTGAACGAATTTCTCAATTTCCGCCGATTTAAAATCTTGGTGGGCAAAGGTCGCATTGCCAAAAAAGACGCCGATAAAAAAGCGCTTGCAGAATATACCGAGTTTAACAAAACACAAAAAATCAATTCAGATTTTGATAAAGAAGTGAGAAAGATGTTGGAGAAAGAAAAGAAAATAAAAGGATGTGTTAAAAGATAGGTTTTAGTATTTTAAAATATGCAAAACATACCTGAAAGATTACAAGATTTACACGATGAAAACGGTCGAATTGACAAGCGTAAGGTGAGAGAAGTATTAATTATCGCTTTTGCGCAAGCAATTACAGGAGAACTGTTTCCAAATCATTATAAATATCTACTCGAAGAAAAAGATTTAGAAGAAATATATCTTTCCACTTCTCCGTGCGAAATATTTGTTTATATTAGTGATCTGTCACCATTTAGATTTTGGTTGAATGACACTGGGAATTATATAGACGTTTATGGTTGGTATGTCGATGGTGATACGTATTTTTTCCACACTTACGAAGAAAAAGAAGCAGAAAAATGGTTGACGCCATGCCGGGAAATCACAGGCGAACTATTTGATTATTTTGTGGATGAAATAGTGGAGTTTGAAACGGAAATTGATGAGATAAATGAAGAAATAAAAGAAAAGCTGGAAGCAATGGACAAAAAATAATGAAGAAAAAATATACAGTTATAATCAAAGAAGCAATACATGTTAACAATCATGTGTGTGGTCATGCTAAGATTGTTAAAACACCGTCATCAAAGATAAAAAGAAAATATGGCAAAGAAATATATTTTGGTGATGATTATAAGCGGTCAAAACAAGCTTGGGTGTTGTTATGGAGAGTTATTGATAGAGAAAAAGACCGCTACCGCGAAAAAATTCAAACAAAAGCTGGTAAAATAATTACATACATTTGTGTGCCTTTAAGTAAACATCGAGGTCACGGGGCAGCTAAATTTGGCAAAAATACAACTTAACTGAATAAATAACCATTCTGTCTTAGTTCAAACACATTCCGAAATTATAGTAGTCTTATACAAAGACTTGCAATTTTGAAGAAAAATGATATAAGGAAGCGCAAATGAAAAGAAAGGTATTGATGAATAATGATAATAATCAAATAAATGAAATATCGCAAATTGAGATTCCAATAGAAAACGCAATGAAATGTTTTAAAACTCACCTTGGATACAAAGACAACAAGCGAATTTTCTTTTCAGGTAAATTTGGAATTGGTAAAACATATTTTTTAAATAGATTTTTTGAACAAGAGGATATTAAGAATGATTATGAAGTGTTTCATCTTTACCCGATAAATTATCAAATTGCTTGCA
>CAYQLH010000009.1:11024-19403 GCA_964418385.1 uncultured Pseudomonadales bacterium | reverse complement strand
AGTCGACCTACACCTACTACGTCACTTTGAGTTACCAAACTCTCTAAATTTTCGGGAAATTTTTGTACTCCACAGGGAGTACAAAGCCAAAATTACCCTGACAAATCAGGGTAATTTTTATATCACTATTTTACGTATTTTCGGTATATTTTCGGGTTAAATTCGTTTATTTTTCCAGGAGCTTACGCTTACGCTGTTCAAATTCTCCCTGTGTCAAGACCCCTTTTTCCTTTAAATCCCACAATTTTTCGATTTCATCTGCCACCATGGCACCTTCCATTTTCGCTGGTGGCGCATTCACCACCATCCGGTCACGATAAGCATTCACCCTCTCTAGCAAAATATTGACAAACCGGCGCAAATCCCTTGTCAACGCGTAGTCAAAAAAATTACGCCCAGTCTGGTCTTCAATAATAATTTTCCCAAAAAACAGCCGTGTATTATAATCCACGCCCGAGATTTGCATATATGAAATATCCTTGTGATCCGTGCCGTAAAACGTAAAACTGTCCATAATAATCAGCCGCCTATCTGTCGCTACTAGCAAGACAATTGTCGACTGACTAAATGCGCGGCACAAACCGGCAATATGCTCATCTTCCAACAATTTATAATGCAATTCTTTCAGCTCTTTACCCACTCCCCACAGGCTTACTCGGCCCAAAGCCTTAATTTCGCTCTTGATTTCCTGTACACTTTTCATAGTGCCACCTTTGCCATTTTAACTACTGTTTCCTCTTGTTTTGCTCGAAAAACATCTTTGCGCCGCGGCAATTTTGCCACATCTGCTTGGTCTGCCAGCAAGCCTTCCACAATTCCTTCCAAGTGTCGTCCTTGTGAACCTTTAAGCAAAATCGTCTCTCCGCCTTTGAGGTTTTGTTTGATCCACACGCCCGCGTCGCTTGTTTCGGTAAAAGACTGCACTCGCATCACCGAGAGCCACTGTCGCAGCTGCGGATACACCCACTCTTGCATTTCCGGTGAAATCAGCACCACCATTTCTACGCTCGCACGCCAATGATCGATAATATACTGTGCCAAAGCTTCATGCTGACCGCGCGCTTCTCGCCCCTGATCGCGAAACTCCCCTAGTACCAGCCATTTGTGCTCGCCAGGAAATTGCTGAAAAGCATCCAGCATCGCCACCGCTGAACCGTAATTGGCATTGTACGTCGAGTCCACCAGCGTGGTGTTTTTAACTCCCCGCAACACACTACTGCGTCCAGGCGGTAAATAGTAATTATCAAAATCGCGCCGTATACGCACTCCCAGCGCCTCACAAATCTGACGCGTGATTTCAATACTCACCGCCATCTCCCGCGGTAAAAGATAAGGGAAAACGTATTTCTGACCGTTGATATCAAACTCTGTTCCCGCTGCTGTCACCTGGTAAGAACGCAGATAATCCGCCGCTTGCAAATACACCAAATGCGCCCGCACCGCATCCGCAAGCTCCGCTCGCTCCACCGCTTCAAAAAGCGGTTGACTGTCAGCGTTGATCAAAGCCAACTTGTCCGCGCCGCGCAAATACTTGACAAATTCATCTGCAATCGCCGGCAGCGCCGCTGGATATTTACCCTCCGCCACCAGCTTGTCAAAAAAGAGCGCGTGCGTCTGGTAAACATTGGTAATGGCCACAATTTGCGGTCGCAATAGCTTCTGGATAAACTCTGCCTCACCTGGCCGCTCCGCGTCCGCTTCCACCACGTAGATTTTCCGTCGTTTTTTGCCATTGGTGATTTTAAACGGTGCCTGCAAAAAAAGCCACGGCCACTCGCTCAGCGCGTAACTGTGTCGCTCCAAACCCAAAATGTCAAACGGAATTCCATACGCCGAGTTGGCGTCATGCGCAAACTCCGCTCGCTCGCCCAGCTGCGCTTCCAGCAAATAAAAAAGACTCGTTTTGCCACTGGAGCCGCTAATCACCACGATCTCTGGTTTCCAAATCGCCAGCGCCAGCCGCGCCCACAGCGCGAACCACTTCGCCAAGATCAAGTAAAATGTTTTCTTAAACGCTTCCATGCTCACTCCCAAGTGTATTATACCACACAATCAAGAAGAAAAGACGCTTGAGCGCTAAAAATCGCGCATGAGTTTTAACTGAAAGTCATGACAACAATCGACATTTCCTGTCATTAACAACCCTTCATTTCTAACTAATTACAATGATTTATTTGCATTTTTCGCATTTTGTGGTATAAACGGGGGAAATATGTCAATAAAAGAAGCCAAAGCACGTCTCAAAATCAATCAATTACTTACCAATGCTGGGTGGAGATTACTCGACAACGAAAATGGTCCTGCCAACGTTGATGTAGAAAATAAAGTTGAAATGAATCATCTTGATGATGACTTCGCAAACAGCAAGAAAGGTTTCATTGATTATCTTCTTCTCGATTCAAATCAAAAACCAATTGCTGTGCTTGAAGCAAAACGTGAGAGCATTTCCCCTCTTTCTGCCAAAGAACAAGCACGTGACTACGCCAATTCGCTTCACATTCGCTATGTAATTCTCAGCAATGGCAACACTCATTACCTGTGGGATATGCAATTTGGCAATCCAGAGCCAATCAGTAGTTTTCCAACGCTTAACTCTCTTGAAGAAGAAAAAAAGTGGGTACCAGACGCTGAGGCGTTAGCCAATGAAGAAATCTCGAGCACATACATTGCTGAATCTCAAATGCCAGAAATTAAAACCCATCCAGATTATGTCAATGAAGACACTCGCGAAGAATTTATCGAAAAAAACAAGCTGAAAATCTTGCGCAATTATCAAATTGAAGCAATTAAAGCTGTCCAGAAATCAGCACGCAACGGCAAAAAACGATTCTTATTAGAAATGGCAACAGGTACTGGTAAAACACTCACTTGTGCTGCCATTATTAAGCTCTTTTTAAAAACTGGCAATGCGCAAAGAATCCTTTTCTTGGTAGATAGAATTGAACTCGAAAATCAAGCCAAAAAAGCATTTAATCAATCCATTGGCAAAGATTACGTTATCAAAGTTTGGAAAGAAGATCGCGATAATTGGAAAACAGCGGACGTTGTTATCAGCACAGTTCAATCGCTCCTGGCAAGTGGTCGTTATCGCGATTTTAGCCCCAATGATTTTGATTTACTCATTTCGGACGAAGCGCATCGTTCAATCGGTGGAAACGCGCGAGCAGTTTTTGAGTATTTTACCGGTTACAAAATTGGTCTGACGGCAACTCCCAAGGATTTTCTCAAAAATTTAAAACAAGAAGCCAACTCAGAAAAAGAATTTGAACGCCGAGAACTTCTCGATACTTATCGGACTTTCGGTTGTGAATCAAGCCAACCCACTTTTCGGTATGATCTTAAAGATGGCGTTAATGATCCTGATGGTCCTTTTTTGGTCAATCCAATCATTTTTGATGCCCGGACAAATATCACTTCCCAACTTTTAGCCGATGAAGGATATGCTTTTCATCGTACCATTGATGACAAAGACGTGGATGAAAGATTTGGTATTAGAGATTTTGAAAAAACGTTCTTTAACGAAGAAACCAATCGCGTTTTTTGTGATACTTTCATGAAATATGCCGCTCGGGATCCACTATCGGAAGAAATTGGTAAAACAATTATTTTTACTGTCAGTCAAAAACATGCAGAAAAAATTGTGCAACTGCTCAATCAAATTGCCATGGAACAATTCCCTGGTAAGTACAATTCTGATTTTGCCATCCAGATCACCAGTAATGTTCACGATGCTCAACAGTTTTCAATTAATTTCTCCGAAAACAACTTGCGCGGGCACACCCGGTGGTTACCAGATTATGAAAGCAGTCGCACTCGAGTAGCGGTCACAGTCGGCATGATGACTACAGGCTATGATTGCGCCGATTTACTCAACGTTGTTTTTATGCGACCAGTTTTTAGTCCTTCTGATTTTATTCAAATGAAAGGTCGCGGTACACGTTTGCATACGTTTAAATATGTCGACTACGAAAATGACGAGCAGATTACAGAAATTAAAAAAGAAAATTTTAGAATTATTGACTTTTTCGCTGTCTGTGAGTATTTTGAAGAAAAATATGATTACAATGCCCCATTGGTAATGCCTGCTAAAACGCTCAAATCAATGACTGCCGCCATCAATTCTTCAAATAGCGATGCGCCCACAGTCACAATTACTCGCGGCGTCGAACTTGGTGAAGACGACGAGCTGCAAAATCTTGACCAAACTATCGTTGGCAAAGAAGGTATGCGCGTAGATCGAGAAATGTTCCGCAGTTTCCAAGACGAAGTTAAATCAAATGAGGAATTCGTCAAACTCTACAACAATGGCAATATCGATGAAGCACTCAATTACCTTAGAACTGAAATTCTTGGCGAAGATAAACCTAAGTTTTTCATGACTCCAGAAAAAATTCGCAAAATTTTCAATTTAGATCGTCGCTTGGATCTTCGTGAGATCTTAGATTTGATTATGAATAACAAACAACCCTTGACAAAAGCACAATACATCCAACAGAAATTTGACGAATTTATAGTTGATAAAAAACTGAGTGAAGAGCTAGTGGGACAAGCATACCATGACGCTTTTGAATTATTTGACGCCTATATTACCAATAATAAAGTTGCAGCGGCAATTGACGATGGTGCCTTCAGTCTCTTGGCGGGTTTTGGCTCTGTTACACTTGATCAACTAGACAGACTCGGTAGCGATAGAATTAGTCAAATTGTGAACTATATCAAGGATTATATCAATGTTGGAAAATTAAGAATCCAGGATTAAATATGGACTATACTCAATTTAAACAAATCATCGATAATTCCCGCGACATTCTCGTGGGCAAACTGCCCAGCCCTATTGCACAAGTCGATACTATTTCGTTTGCTCTTCTTTATAAATTTATGACCTATACGGATGACAGATCAGTTAAACTTGGTGGCAAACGAGCTTATTTTGCTGGCGAATACGAAAAATACAGTTGGCACAATCTCATGAGCCCCACGCTGACCGGTGCTGATCAAGTGATTTTTTACCGCAATGCCCTAGAAAAAATGAGTCGCAATCCCAATATTCCTCCTCTTTTTCGCGAGATTTTCAATGGTGCCACACTGAGTTTTACTGATTCAACAACGCTCAAGCTCTTTTTAAAAGAAATCGATAAAATTGAATTTGATTCTGGAGATGCAATTGGTGACGCATACGAATATTTATTGTCCGTAATGGGTGCAGCTAAAGACCTTGGTCAATTTCGCACGCCTCGCCACATTATTGAAATGATGATCGAACTTATCGATCCAGGAAAATCTGACAAAATCTTAGATCCCGCTTGTGGTACTGCAGGCTTCCTCATATCTGCTTACAATTGGATCAAGAAGAAATACATTGACAAAGAGCGCCTCAACAGCGAAGACATCGAAAAAATACATCACAATTTTTATGGATTTGATATTGAACCAAATATGACCCGGATCGCACGCGTCAACCTTTTTCTTCATGGTTTCAAATCACCGCATATCATCGAACATGATACTTTGAGTTCAGAAGATTATTGGGACGATCGCTACGACGTCATCGTTGCCAATCCGCCATTCATGACGCCAAAGGGTGGCATCCAGCCGCACCGGAAATTTAGTTTCCAATCAAAAAAAGCAGAACTTTTATTTGTAGACTACATTGCCTCCCATTTAAAACCAAACGGTCGTGCCGCTGTCATTGTTCCCGATGGCGTTCTTTTTGGCAGCAGTAAAGCGCACAAACAGTTGCGCCAAGAAATTGTGGACAACAAAAAACTCTTGGCAGTGATTTCCATGCCTTCAGGCGTTTTTAAACCTTATGCTGGCGTTTCCACAGCGGTTCTTGTTTTTACCAATTCTAGAAATGAGAAAACTGACCAAGTCTGGTTTTATGACATGAAATCAGACGGTTATAGCCTGGATGACAAACGAACCCAGCTTAAAACAAGCGATATCCCAGATATTCTTGCAAGATATAAAAACTTGGCTGGTGAAAAAAATCGAGCGCGTAGCGAGCAATCATTCTTCGTCGACAAGCAAGATATTGTCAAAAATAATTATGATCTCTCAATCAATAAATACAAAGAGGTTAAATATGAGAAAGTTGAATATCCACCAACATCCGAAATTTTGGCAAATATGAGAGAAATTGAGAAGCAAATCGGCAAAGAAATGGATGAACTGGAGAGACTGCTGAAATAATGATATGATTGAGGTGAAAAAGCTATGAGAAACGACAAGATACAATTATTTGAAAACCAACCCATAAGGACAGCATGGGTTGAAGACGAAGAAGAATGGTATTTTTCCATTGTTGATGTTGTCGGTGTATTAACGGAACAACCCGACACAGATGGAGCCAGAAATTATTGGAAAGTTACGAAAAATCGACTTAAAAAAGAAGGTAGTCAACTGGTTACAAATTGTCACCAGTTGAAAATGACAGCTCAGGATGGTAAGAAAAGACTTACGGATGTGGCTAATACAGAGCAACTCCTGCGTTTAATTCAGTCAATTCCATCGAAAAAAGCAGAGCCGTTTAAAATGTGGCTAGCTCAGGTAGGACGCGAACGAATAGAGGAAACGATTGACCCGGAATTAACGATTGATAGAGCTTTGGAAACATATGCAAAACTTGGTTATGATGCAGATTGGATCAATCAGAGATTACAAACGATTCGAGCACGAAAAGAATTGACAGATCAGTGGAAATCTCATGGCGTTGAGCAAGGAAAAGAGTTTGCAATTCTTACAGATGAGGTCACAAGAGCGTGGTCCGGTATGTCGACGAGACAGTATAAGAATCTGAAAGGTCTCAAAAAAGAGAACTTGCGGGATAACATGAGTACGCTGGAGTTGGCGTTAAATATGTTAGCTGAGGCAACAACTACAGAGCTCACAAAAGCTTCGAATCCAATTGGGTTAAGCGAGAATCGGAAGGTGGCGCAAGAAGGTGGAACGATTGCCGGCAATGCAAGAAAAGAGATTGAAGAACGAACAGGTCAGCCGGTGATTACTTCTCAGAATGCAAAACAACTTCAGAATCTGGTGACAGGATTAATTGAAGGTGTAGCGGTTGAAGAGGACGATAAAGAATGAAAGGATAATCTCAGCAAATTGAGATTTGTAGGGATGATAGATGATGGAATACAGATTAGATGAAATTTTTGATCTTCAGATGGGGAAAACGCCATCAAGAAACAACCCGGAGTATTGGGATTCTGAAGATAACAAGTGGATATCAATAGCAGATTTATCAAAATGCGGTAAGTATATTGAAGAAACCAAGGAATACCTGTCAGATAAAGCTGTGAATGAGAGCGGAATCAGCTTAATTCCGGCCAATACGGTCATAATGAGTTTTAAGTTATCTATTGGTAAGACAGCGATAACTCCTGAACCAATGTATTCGAATGAAGCGATTATGTCATTCAGAGATAAGCATGTTGTGGAGCTCCTTCCTGATTATATCTATTACATGTTTTCCGGAAAAAACTGGGAAGAAGGGACAAACAAAGCTGTTATGGGAAAAACGCTTAACAAGGCTACGTTGTCAGGTGTTAAGGTTAGTATCCATGACATTGTAAAGCAGCATGAAATAGTAGCCGTTCTGGATAAACTCAGTTTTGTAATAGATAATAGGCGGCAAGAATTAGAAAAACTGGATGAACTTATCAAAGCCCGATTTGTCGAGCTCTTTGGAGACCCAAGAAGTAATCCATTTGGATATGATAAGAAGCCTCTTGTAAGTACCTGCAAAGTGATTACTGGAAATACGCCCTCAAGAAAAGTGCCTGAGTACTATGGCGAATATATAGAATGGATAAAAACCGATAATATTGTGTCAGGGTTACTGCATCCAACGAAAGCTTCAGAATATTTGTCTGAACAAGGTGCGTTAGAAGGCAGGACAGTCGATGAGAATGCGATTTTGATGGCATGTATTGCAGGAAGTGTGGCAAGCATCGGTAGGGTTTGCGTCACAGATAGGAGAGTGTCATTTAATCAGCAAATCAATGCAGTTGTGCCAGAACAGTATAATATTCTTTTTCTATATATTTTACTTAAGATATCAAAAGACTATTTGGTAGAAGATATTAACATGGCATTAAAGGGGATATTATCCAAGTCAAAATTGGAAGAAAAAGAGTTTTTTGTTCCGCCTATGGAATTGCAAAATGAATTTGCTGAGTTTGTTAAGCAAGTCGACAAATCAAAAGTTGCGGTGCGAAAGGCACTGGAGGAAGTTCAGGAACTGTTTGATAGTCTTATGCAAGAATACTTTGGCTAGAGCCATAAAGTGATAATTTACTTGTCCGGAGACAGCGTGACTGAGGGAAAACAGGGGAGAAGGGGATATGGTTACGAATTTTGGATATCTGAGAGATA
>CAYQLH010000009.1:0-11014 GCA_964418385.1 uncultured Pseudomonadales bacterium | reverse complement strand
AACAAGTCGACAAATCAAAAGTTGTAGTTCAAAAAGCATTGGACGAAGCTCAATTATTATTTGATAGTTTGATGCAAGAGTATTTTGGATAGAGAAAATAATTATGAGTACATTGTTTCTTATTGGAAATGGATTTGATTTAAATTGTGGGTTGGAGACCAAGTATGAAAATGTTTGTGATAAGTATGTCAAAACTGAAAGTAAATCAGGAATTATTAAACAATTTAAAAAGGACATAAACTCCGATGGACTCAATTGGAGTGATTTTGAAATTACAATGGGTCAGTACGCACAAAGACTACAAAAGGCAACAGATTTCATACAATGCTTCAATGATTTCCAGATATTCATGTGTCAATATTTGCAAAGTCAGGAGCAATCATTCTATAATAATATTAAAGATCCAAGGGTACACGATAGCATAAGTGCTGAAATGAGCAAATCCATTGCGAATTTTTATAGTGGGGTATCAAAAAATATAGATTCAATAATGAAAAGAAGGGACGCTTCTAATATTTTGGAGATGAAATTTGTTTCTTTTAATTATACGTCTGTATTTGATACTTTATTAAAAAATTCGTATAAAAATTTTTTTATTAATTCAGTTATTCATATTCACGGAACACTCGAAGATCCAGCACTAGGAGTCGATAACGAAAAACAGTTAATTACAAATTACTCTATTGATGATAAACTCAGACGGTCTTTTATAAAACCATTTTTTAATAAGCAATATGATGCAAATCGCGTTCGCCAAACATTAAGCTGCATAGAAGACGCTGATACAATTTGTGTATTCGGAATGTCATTAGGATTATCTGATTTAACGTGGAGAAACACCATAATTGAATGGCTAGAAAAATCAGTTAATAGGCATCTATTTTTATATGATTATGAACAATCGCTGAAAAAATATACAACTATTTCAGATCGCATGAATTGCGAAGATGATGCAAAGAAAACAAAGCTGACAGAATGGGGTGTTGAAAATATGGATAAAATTATTGATCGACTCCATATAATTTGTGGAAGAAGTATTTTTAATGTTGAAAATGCTATTAAAGCGAAAAGGGAGAGTCAACAAACATAAACTTGTACAAACCAAGCAAAATGGACGAAATGACTGACTTTGATTGCCACGTAAACCAAAAAATGCAAGTTTTTCTCCATCCATGACCCACAAAAGTGCAAAATAATACCAATTTTACGTATACACCGTCAAAAAACATGCAAAAAACCTCCACGAAAATTTACTTAGCCAACTTCCAAAAAAACACCCCCCGCTCTCGCGCTTAAACCACACAAAAACCTCTCTCCAGTATGTCTTCGCAGATCTCGCTTCAAGCCTAGTCGATCTCGTACAGCTCTAGATTCATGAGGATGCTTAACGCGGTCTGGTCGTAGTAATCATACTCGCTATCAGTTGTCGCGCGTATCCGATAACTCACCTTCGCGTAGCGTTTGCTCGTCGCTTTATCTTGCAAATAATAATGGATCGTCTCACTATTGCCTTCATACGCCACGTATGAAAAGCCAAAATGTTCCGCAATGTTTTCATTGCGCTTCCCCGAGTTATTCACCCCGTTGGCCGCGTGCTCATAGTCAGCATTAACAATTGTCTCCAAGGCTCGACCATTGGTGGGCAGCACCTCTATCGTCATCACAAAGCCCGCCAGTGGGTTTTCGCCGTCTGTTTCACCATAAAACAAACGCGCCACGCCGCCACTGGCTTTCACGCTCAAGCTGGGAATATCTTTGTAAAAGCTAAAATAACCGTTGGGATCAATATAAAGCGGCAATCTCGCCGTTGATTGCTGATTTTCCTCCCGCGCATCCGCAATTTCCACTTGCAGTTGCTGGATTTGCTCATTGCGCGCCTCAGTCTCCCGTCGCCAATAAAGAATTTGCGCATTAAGCCGATACCACAGCCAAAAAACCGCTACTCCCACCGCCAAAACCGCCAAGACGCACAAAATCGCCATCACTACTTGTGATGTTTTCTTCTCCGGTGGCACCACTGTTTCTGGCTGATTCACCAACACTGTCGCCACTGTTGGCGTTTCACTCGGCGCTGGCAAGCTAGGCGCTGTTAAAACACCATTCACAAACTGCGGCAAAGGCCGTGTATCTGCACTCACCTGGCGATCGCGTTCGCTGATCACCTGACCAAAGCTGTCCACGTTTTCTGACTGCTCACCAGCAGACGCAGCCGCAGCCGGCGGCGTTTGCATCGGGTTTAACCGCGCCACCACTTGGCTCAATTTTGCGCCCACACCCACACTAGCGCCTGGCGTTCCCGCAGACGTTCCTTGTGTTGCCGCGGGCGACTTCACTGCTTCGTTTTCCGTCGGCATACCACTATTGTAAACAAAAAAAGACTACTCGTCAAGACCTTTTTACTACCTTACAGGCTCTTTATTCAAAAACCAAATACTGCCCCGCGCTCACCTCGCCCAAAACCGCATCGTCTGGTGTCAACGGCTCCAAAGTTGCCACCACGTCACCGCTATCCGTCGCTTGAAGCTCGGGTGTCGGCGCTTCTCCTGGCAATTTATCAAAGTTTTCACTCACGCCCATCTCCAGTGTGCGCACTTCAAATTCTTTACCATCACTCAAACGCTGCACAAAGTGTAACTCGTCATTCGACGTGTACACTCGGTAATTGTCATAAATTTCCACCTTGTACAAACCGCCGTGTAACGTTTCCTTATCTCTACCTTTCAACTCACCCAAAAGCTCTGTCGACAAAATCAGGTATTCATCCTCCACGCTCTTGGCGTCTTGCAATTGAGTCACTTCATTGCTCACGGCGTCAATCTCAAAAACCTCACCGCCACGTAGCAAATAAATGCGCCCAAAAACAGGATCCTGGATCCGTATCGTGCCGTCTAGATATTGCATCTCTGCCGTACGCACGATCTTGCCACTCTCACCGCCGCGCCACGTATAATTCACCGTGTAGCCTACGCGATACAATCTCTCACTCAAAGGTTCACCATTTGGCGCTGGTGGGGGTGTCGGTTTGTCAGCAGAAATTACCTCACCGTCAGTCAGCGTTTTTGCTGCTTCATTGGCTTCAAAATTACCAAACCACACCAAAGCCGCCACGAAAACCAAGCCACCCAAAGCCGCCGTGGTCACCAGTATCATCACGATATTATGTATCAAACCCTGACGTGATTTCTTTTTCTGCGCCGGTGGTGTCACCAGCTCCGTTGACGTCTCCGTTGGCTCTGTGTCAGCAGCTCCGGACGTTTGGCTCTGTTTGAGAATTCTATCCAAAACTTCTGGCGACATCGACTGCAAGGCTTTTGCCAACTCTTCTGCCTGTCGCATTTCTGGCGTTTGCGGTTTTTGCACTTCAGCCGCTACCGGCAATGACGTCTCTGTTTGCTCCGGACGTGTGGCCTCAAAACTCGGTATCTCAACCTGACCAATAGCTCTTGCAACCGGTTCTTCTTCCGACGTTTTCGCTCGTAACGCTTTCGCTAACTCTTCATCTCGGCGCAGTTGTAACTCACGCAAACCCGGTATTTCTTCCGCTGTTTCCGTTTGCTCTTGCTCTTGCCCTTGATCTGAAAAAGCTGCAAAGGCTGTCTCGACCGGCGTTTCCGTCTGATCGGGCACCGGCACTTGTGCAGACATGGCTTCACCAAACAGCGTCTCCTCTGGAGCATTAGTCGGCGCTTCTCCAAATTCTACAGTTGTGTGTTCTGGAGTCGTCTCACTCGCTTCTTGCGTCATCGACGACCACTCTGGCACTGGTACCGCTGCCTCTGCTGATGTTGCTGTCGTCGTCTCCGCTTCCGGTGCTGGCGTTTCTGACCAATTATCAGCTTGAGCCACATCAACTGTCCCGGCACTTGGCGGCTCTAGCGCTACCGACTCTGGCTGGTCCATTTGACCAACTCGATCAACGCCTGTTTCATTCGCACTCGATTCATCTGCAAAAGACGTTTGCCACGTTTCTGCTTGTTCAAAAGCTCCATTCGCCGATGACTCTTCTTGCGCTGGAACTGATGTTTCTGCCGGCGCTTCCGTCGCCACTAGCTCCGACTCTTCAACGCTCGGTGTTTCCGTATTTAAAACTTCTTCGGTTTGCTCACTCGCAAAAGGCTCATTCCAGTTCGTTTCTGGCACTGGTACCACTGGCGGCACTGCCGCTTCCTCTGCCTGAGGCGCCCCCTGCGCACTCTGCTCCGGCTCCTCCATTGGCACTTCTCTCCATTCGTCTGTCTGCTCCGCATTCACTGCCTCAAAATCTGGAGCCACTGTCGTCTCCTCTTGAGTCGGCACCGACGTCTCTTCCGGCGTCGCATTTTCCAAAACCATAGTTGCGCTGGGCGCAGCCGCGTCCACTGCTGGCACATTCTCCACTATGGGATCTTGAGTTAGTGCCGCCTCCGCCGTCGACTCCACCGCTGTCAAATCAGGCGTGAAATCTGGACTCACATTCACCGAGCCCCACGACGCCGCCGAAGTCAAAGGCGTTGTTTCGTACACCCGCTCCGCTTCTTCTATCTCTGGAAAAACTGCTGTCTCCAAAGGATGATCTTGCGTTAACGTATGTTCATTTTTTGTGTTCAAATCACCATTTTGTAGCAATTCATCAGTATTATTTTGAATTTTTTCTCGCAAATCCGATGACAACCGATCAATCTGCGCCTGCAAAGCATCCAGCTGAATCTCACCACTCAAAGAAGGCGCCGATTCCACATCTGGAACGGACTGATCGTCAACATCGCCAAAAGCCACCGGCTCCATGCCCGCATCTTGTTTACCAGTAATTGCTTGCGTTTCTTCCGCCATGTTACCTCATTTCGGACTCACGCCCAAAATTCTGTACCATCATAACACTTTTTACGCGGTCATGCAAGCACCAATTTTAATGTTTGCGCAAATTATCACGAATTTCCCTTAGAATCGCCAATTGTTGCTCTTCCAGTGTTGGTTTTTTGGGCTCTTTTGCGGCCGCTTTATCTTTTTTCGCGGTCACTTTACCCAGCGCTTTCACAATCAAGAAAATGCACACCGCCATGATCAAGAAATCCATCACGTTTTGGATAAACATCCCGTAAGCAATCTTGGCGTCACCTATCTGCCACGACAAATCCGAAAAATCAATGCCATTTAAAAGCACACCCAAAATCGGCATCAAAATATCGTCCACCAGCGAAGATACGATTTTCCCAAAAGCCGATCCGATAATCACACCCACTGCCATATCGATCACGTTTCCGCGTGCCACGAAATTCCAAAACTCGCCCCAAAGCGGTACTTTTTTCACTTTTTCCAAGGCCTCAGCTGCTTTCGACCATTCAGCCTCCACTTTGGTTTTTGTTTGCCCTGCCATAATTCCTTTCTTTCCTTCCTCGCCCTGATTATACCACCGCCAAACAAAAATCTTCAGCGAAAATGCAAGCTAAAATGCGACTGCCAAGTTTCGCCTTTTTCTTGTGCTCCACAGGGAGTACAAAATTAAATTTAAGCGTTGCGCCAATATTATTATCACACATTGTTTTTCGCACTTTCGTACTTTTTTCGGCAAAATCACCGCCAGATCATCACCTGTCAACTCTCGCCTTATTTATAATTGTTAATTTTAATTTCAAATTTTTAAAATGATTTTTAATTTTTAGTCGAATTTCTGGTTTCTCATTTCCAGTTTTTCATGTTATAATCAGGCATCTTTAAAAACCATAGGCCCATCGTATAATGGTAGTACACAGGTCTCCAAAACCTTTAGTGGGGGTTCGATTCCTCCTGGGCCTGCCAAGTGCGTGATTCTTGACATCCGCCCAAAAGCGAGTTACAATACTTTCAAGTAATTGATAATATAAGGCTATTATGGCATTGATTTCGCTTTTGTTTTCCATTTTTCTGTTGGTTTTGGGATTTGTGCTCCTCATCAAAGGGGCTGATGTTTTCGTGGAAGGCGCTTCTTCCATCGCTGGCAACCTCAAAATCCCCAAAATTCTCATCGGTCTCACCATTGTCGCTTTTGGCACTTCCGCCCCTGAGTTCGCCGTTTCTATCAAATCCATCCTCGCCGGCGAAGGTGGCATCGTTCTTGGCAACGTCATCGGTTCCAATATCCTCAATATTTTCTTGATTCTCGGTGGCGCTGCTTTCATTCACGACCTTGCCGTCAAACCAAGCACAAGCAAAAAAGAATTACCCTTGCTCCTGTTGCTCACCACTTTGCTCGCAGTTTTGCTTTCAGATAGTCTTTTTGACCCCAGCGCTGTCAATATGTTCACTCGCTCGGAAGCTCTCATTATCTTAATGTTTTTCGCGATTTTCCTTTATCACCTTTTCTCGCTCGCCCACACCGAAAAAACTAAAGATAAAACCAAATACTTGCCCATGGGCAAAGCTTGCCTTTTTACCGTGCTTGGCATTATCGGCATCATCGCCGGCTCAGAACTTGTCGTTTCCAATGCTGTCAGCATTGCTGAGTTTTTCCACGTCTCTGCCGAACTTATCTCGCTCACGATTATTGCTTTGGGTACTTCACTTCCAGAGCTTGTCACCAGCATCACCGCCACCCGAAAAGGTGAATACGACCTCGCTATTGGCAACGTCGTCGGCTCCAACATCTTCAATATCGGTGTTGTCCTCGGTGTACCGGTGGCTATTTTTGGCGACATCTCTGCTACTGGTTTTGCCTGGTATGACATTGCCGCCATGCTCGCGGCAGCGATTTTGCTTTTTATCTTTGGCGCCAATGATCGTCGCATTTCGCGCAATGAGGGTCTCGTTTTCCTCGCCTGTTTCGCGATCTACTATGGCTACATCATTCTCACGGCTCTCGCCCACTAGTCTCCACTCACAGCAGCGCAACACACATTTTAAACGCTCACATTACGGTCGCAGCACCTCTTCGGTTAGCTTCAAATCGTTCCCAAAAAAAACGGTCGGGTGTCTTCAACCCGACCGTCGCAACGTTTTTTCTTTTACTCTTGCACCATGGCGACCACGTCCGCCACGCTCGCAGATTGCTGCTCGCTTTCTTCGCGTCGGCGCACGCTCAACGATTTCTCGGCCACTTCTTTGTCGCCGATAATCAACATCACTGGCACCTGTTCCACTTGCGCATCGCGCACTTTCGCCGGCAACCGCTCGCTACGTTCATCAATTTCCACGCGTACACCAGCGTTTTCAAGCTTTTGCGCCACTTCACGTGCATACTCCAAATGTCTGTCAGCAATCGGTAAAAGCTTCACTTGCACCGGCGCCAACCACATCGGCAACCGCCCTGCGTAGTGTTCCAGCAAAATTCCAATCATCCGCTCGTAACTTCCAAAAACCGCGGCGTGAATCATCACTGGCGTTTTCTCGCTCCCGTCGCGATCAATGTAGACCGTCCCAAAACGACCTGGCAGTTGGAAATCAAGCTGGATTGTCGCCACTTGCCACGACCGACCAAGGCTGTCTTTGATGTTCACATCGATCTTAGGCCCATAAAACGCCCCGTCTTTTTCCTTTAAACCGTACTTTATGCCCTTTTGAGTCAAAATCGCGATCAAGTCACTCTCCGCTTTGTTCCAAGTCTCAATTTCACCCATAAAATCATCCGGACGAGTCGAAAGAAAATATTCTGGCACCAAACCAAGTTTCGCGTAGAATTCTTTTACCATTTCGATTAAATTACCCACTTCTTGTGCAATCTGGTCTTCGCGAATCAGCAAGTGTGAGTCATCCTGAGTAAATTCTTGCAACCGGAAAAGGCCGTTTAGCTCCCCAGATTGTTCATGGCGGAAAATGTGCCCGATTTCCGTATATCGGATTGGTAACTCGCGGTATGAACGTTGTCTAGTCTGGTAAATTTTAATATTAAACGGACAATCCATCGGCTTCAGACACATCGTCGCCCCGTCCACGTCAAAAACGAACATGTCGTCTTTGTAATGATCCCAATGTCCAGAAGTTACCCAGAGGTCGTTTTTGGCCATTTCTGGCGTTTTTATCTTGATATACCCATATTTTTTGCGAATACTCTGCCCATAACTTTCCAAAATATCCCAAATCACCATGCCCTTAGCATGCCAAAACACCGCTCCTGGAGACACCGGATCAAACGAAAACAAATCTTGCTGTTTGCCGATACGTTTGTGATCACGTTTCTTTGCTTCTTCCAGCTGGTGAAGATACTCATCCAGCTCTGCTTGCGTAGGAAATGCGGTACCATAAATCCGCGTCAGTTGCTGATTGTTTTCGTCTGCCAGCCAGTAAGCACTGGAAACGCGCTGCAATGCCCAAGCACCGATTTCGCGCGTACTCTCCACGTGCGGTCCTTTGCACAAATCAATAAAATATCCCGCTTCCCACGCTTGCTCAAAAGTCATGTTTTCCATCATTTCCTCGGTCAACTTGTCGTTTTTTTCACGCGCCGCTAGTGAGTAAAACGTCACTTCAAAAGGATCATCGTGACTCTCGTCTGCCAGGCGATGAATCGTCTCCAACTTGTACTCGTTACCTGCAAAAAACTTCGCCGCCAAGCCAATCGAAACACTGAATTTTCGGAAAGTCCAGTCAGCCTTGACAATTTTGCCCATTTCCTTTTCCAGCGCCGGAAAATCTTTGTCCGAAATTACCAAATCTGGGTCTTTGTCAAAATCAAAATAAAATCCATCGTCAATCGCCGGTCCATGCGCCATGGTAATCCGCGTCCCGTATTTCCGTAACGCCGCGCACGTCAAAACATGCTCCGCTGAATGTCTAATTTTCTCCAAAAGCAGTGTTTTTTCGTTTTTCATAATACCTTGTATTATACACCCACCCGTCACCATTTGCGCTCACAGTTTAGTCGCATTTTGTTATCATTTTGATCTGCTTTATGGTATAATAGCCCTCCTGTTGCTCTTTCACATTCTGCTAGGCTAAAGGAGGTTTTAGCATGTTAGCGTCTGATCCTAGTCGCACCGACGACAAAACCTTGCTCTTGTCGGTCACGACCAATCAACTGATTTGCTGGGCTGTCAAAGGTTTTCCCAGCGTGTGTCAAACCGCGGCGCAAGATTTAGTTGCTTTTTGTCTTGAGCAAATTGCCCTGCGGTCACAAACGATCTTCGCCCTCAACTCCAAATTGGAGATCGAAGGCTATGGCGCTTTCCCCTCGCAGATTCTCTCGCAATTCTCCAAGTGCTTGGGACCCATCGAGAGCGATTTGCGCCCCCAAATCAAGCGTGAACTCGCGCCCATCATTTTTTCGTTTCTACCGCAGTACCTCGACATCAACAAACCTTACACTGTCGGCAAAACCACGTACCACTTAAACTTCCAGATTTTGTCGCCGTACAAGCTGTCACTGCGTTTTATTCCCACAAGCGACATCGCCGTCGCTATGACAGCGGACACCGCATTTTTTACCAGCGGTCAAAACATCATTGCCGTCGAGCGTGACTGCGCCCTCATCAGCTAAGAGCAACACTTGCCCGCCATATCGGCGGGCTTTTTACTATTCTTTGTGGTATAATCCGCCCCATGGATGTTTATTTACACGTTTGCTGCGGCGATTGCCTTCTCCGCTACTTAGTAGCCAGCGGCTATCCCCTACCTGCCTCTTGCCACGCTTACATCCAAAACTACCACACCTTACCGCAAAACCCAGAAAAACCACGCTACACCCTTGTTTTTTACAATCCAAATCTCTATCCGCGCAGTGAATATCAAGCTCGACTCGCCGTTGTCCGCACACTCGCCGCCAAGCTTGACCTCCCATTACTGGTCGCCGACTATCGCCCCAGCACTTATTTTGCACTTCCCGCAGCCAGCCGTCAACTCGCCACTGGTCTCCGCGATCCACAGCGCTGTTTCCAATGCCAAAAGTTACGACTCAGCTATACTTTTGACGCTCTTATGCAAAATATTCCCGAAAATTCCGCATTTTCTACTACCATGCTCGCCAGTCAGTATCTCGACCACCAGCAAATTGCCACTCTTGGTCGCCAACTCGCCACCGGGAGTGTTCATCGTTTTCTCGCTCCTCAATTTCTTGTCCCACCGGAAACTCTACACACCAGCGGCTATTACAAACAAAATTATTGCGGCTGCTTTTTCTCCCTTCAAGAACTCACCCAACGCAAATACCGCTCCACCGCACAGACGCCATAAATAGCCCGCTAGATTCCCCCGTTTTGTGGTATAATACCCGCATTGGGTCAGTAGCTCAGTCGGTTAGAGCATCTGCCTCTTAAGCAGAGTGTCCCGGGTTCGAGTCCCGGCTGACCCACTCGTCGGAGCGTAGCGCAGATGGTAGCGCGCTGTGTTCGGAACGCAGAGGTCGCAGGTTCAAGTCCTGTCGCTCCGACAACATTTTTAGACAATCAGTATGATTTATCAACTAAAGCAGGACAACAAAAAGCAGACATGATCAACGCCGGCGATTTTTTCACCAAATCAGAGCAACTACGCGACTTTGTCGGGCTGCCTACACTACCAATCCCAAAAATCAATCCCCGCTTTCCTTTTCTTGTTTCTCGGCATTTTGCCGCCAAGATCAAAAAAGGCTGCCCTGACGATCCGCTTTTACGCGAGATTTGGCCTATGACGCAAGAAAATATTCCGGTAGCCGGATTTTGTGACGATCCCGTCGGCGACGCTGCCAGTCAAGTCATGCCTGGTATCCTCCACAAATACCACGGCCGGATCCTGATCGAGCCCACTTTTGCTTGCAGTCTACACTGTCGGTTTTGTTTCCGCCGCTTCGAACCCAAAAATATTTCCACCGAACTAGCGGCCCGTTTGAATGCTTATCTAGTAGAGCATCCTGACATCAGCGAAGTCATCCTCTCCGGTGGCGATCCGATGATGCTACCACCCAGCCAACTGGCCGACTTAGTCGACGTCATCACGAGTCAAAAACATATCCAAGCGGTCCGCATCCACACTCGCACACCAGTGACTTATCCGGTAGTTTTCTCCGCCAGCCAGCAATCCGTTTATCCCTTACTGCAAAAAATCAGCCAGCGTCAGCGGCTTGTAGTCGTCGCCCATGTTGCCCATCCCCAGG
>CAYQLH010000008.1:0-19749 GCA_964418385.1 uncultured Pseudomonadales bacterium | reverse complement strand
CACCAGCAACTTTGCCTTTGAAAAGACCCCACGACTGGCTACATTTGTTTTCATCACAAATTTGATTGTCACTATTTCCCATATCTTGGCAATATGGATTAATTGTGTCCCCACACAAACAATAATAAGCGTTCGCAGATTTAATGTTTATCACTGCACAAAACAACACAAAAAGCAGGGGGGATACACCAATCAGAAAGGATTTCTTCATATACGCGTATATTGTATCACACGCCGTGAAAAAATGAAAAGTAATTAATCGGCGTCGGCATCATCCGCACTCGCAGCAGTGTCGCCCAGGAGGGCGTAAATGTAATCATCACCAGCTGGCACGGTGTCGTCCACGCTATAAGTTTTCCAGTGTTTGCCATCGTACACCGCGACTTTGTCACCGGCATGCTCAAAGCTCACCGTCGCCTCATCCAGATCAGCAGGCGCTTTGGTGAAACTGAGCTGATAAGCCAGCGGCCAAGTGCCGCCGTCGCGACCGTCGTCGCTGACCTCGACCACCGTCGCATCCAAGCCGTCGGGCAGACCGATTTGTTGCATGAGCAGATAATCGCTAGCACTCGCAAGCGGCTTGGCTTTGATGGTAAAAAGACCATCATTGGTGCTACTAGTCGCCGCGCCGTCTTCAAAATACGTCCAGTTGGTTTTCACGCCAAATTTTTCGGCAGTGTCGAAGTTAAGCGTCAGGGTGCCGTAGTCGACGTTATTGTTGATGCAGGCACCACCAGCACTGCAGGTGCCAAAACGATTTTCGGTGCTCGTGGGCAAGCGCTTGAGATCGAGCTCGCCAATAAACGCCTGCAAGCCGCCCTCGGACTCAGCGTCAAAATCGCGGATGGCTTTGCCTTTGGCATCGACAGCATTGGCGCCGATGACATTGTAGACAATTTCGTACTCAGCGGTGTCCGCATCTTGGCGGAGCGCGGAAACAACAATGCTGACAAAACGACCACCTTCTTTGCTAAACGGATGAAGACTAACTACCGGTCGCTCGGCAAGTGCGATGACATTTTGCGGTGCCGAAATTCGTTTTTTCTTTGGTTTGGTGGAAGCCTCAGCAATTTCTGGTTCAGGAGCTGGTTTTTCGTGAGAAGTAGTGAAAACAATCACGGCCACTGTCGCGGCGATCAAAACTGCAATCACACCGCCAATAATCAGATAGAGTTTGTTGTTATTTTCGTTCTGCATACCGCGTTATTGTAGCCGATTTGTGCGGAAAGTCAAGGGTTAAACGCGCACTTTAGCGGAGTGTTGTTTAACAAATGTTTTACAAATCCAGGCGAAAACGTGAACAAATTTTGACAAACTGTCTTTAAAGTTTTACTTCGTATTTATCAAAAAGATTGGTGAGTTCGCGGTTAAGTTCTCTTTGCACTTTAAAGAAATCTTCCTCGTGACATTCGGCAATAATCGACAGCGTTTGGCCATTGTGCCCAAAAGACAGCACGCCCTTATAATACGGACCACTGATGAGACCGTCAATCTTTTTGCCGATTTTGGGCAATTCTTCCGCAAAGATTTTTTCCAAACGTGCCAGTGATTCACTGTTGCTCACCGTGACGTCAAGTGCACACCAAGAATTTAAGTGAGTCATATTGAGGACGTTTTTGACATCGCGATTGCTAATGATTTTAATGTTGCCACCCCGACCCATGAGCTTGGTGGAGCGGACACCAATTTCCACCACTTTGCCGCGGAAACCAGCAATTTCGATAATATCGCCCACCTGATACTCGCCTTCAAAAACAATTGTCAAGCCGGCCACAATATCAGTTACCATGTCTTTAAGACCCAGCGAAAGAGCAAAAGAAACCAAGCCAATTGACGCAATGACGGCGCGGGTATCAAAACCAAAATAGTCTGCACCTTGATAAATCAAAGTAATTACCAGCAGGTAACGGAGCAAATTGATGGTCAAGCGAGACACAGTTTCACCCTTAGCGTCGAGATAACGATTCAAAAGAGTGCCTATCAATTCTAACATTACCAGGCAAAAGAAAATCACGCCGCACAAAAGCAAAAGTGCCGTGAGAGCAAAGATATTAAAGCCTTTCGTCCATTCACCGCTGATGACGTAACTTAAAATGCTCGAATTGCCCACAGACGGCTGGGTAAGAGCGAAAAAGTACACTAAGCCTGCCGAAATAAGAATAAGGAGACTCTCTGCCAGCAGTCGTGCTTTGAAGGCAGGCGTGACTGACGCTTGGAAAGGACGCCACAAATTCCAGCGTTGGCTAATGTCAACGCTATCCTTGACTTCGCCAAAAGCGGTCAAGACGGTGTCTTCTTGGGGTCCAAAAAACGGGCCGTTTTCTTGCCAGATAATTTTTGCTGACTGATATGGCGACAGGGCCAAATGCACCAAAATGACAAAAGCGACGCCATAACAAATCACAGCCACCAGGGAGAAAGAAAGTCTGCCTGACAGCACTTCGTCTTGCATTTTGGCATTGTAGTAGATCAGCTCGTTTTTGGTTTCTGAAAGACCGTAATACTTGGCTTCAAACAAGCGGAAAAAGTCCATAAAATGATCCCTGATGGCACTTGCTGGCATCCCAATTTCCGTCAATTTTTTACCAATCAAATCTGGTTGGGTGGCAAATTTAATGATACTGGTTTCGGGATCGACAGTAAAGAAAATGCCTGTGGGCGAAGTGTAAGCGCGCATCAGTTCTTTTTCATCAAAAGCATGGAGACTGTTGCGGATTTGAGGATTGACATAGGCTGCCAAAACGCCATAAGTTTGATTACTGGCAAAAGCGAGCGGGACTCCGTAGGAAACGGAGATCATATCAAGACCAAAGGCTTCGTCGTCAATGGGAGCGCGCACCAGCGAAGGCGTTCCGTTTTGGAGAGTTTTAAAGCTACCATCACTATCCCCAGCCCCACCAATCTCCAAGCCTCTCAAAGCAGCATTGGTGACAAGTTGATGACCGTCCACACCGTAAACCACCAGATTGTCAGCCCCGATAACTTCACTCGCCGTTTGCAGATATTGGGCATTTAAAAGCTCAGGATGCTGCGCTAAAATCGTCGAGAGATAAGTTAAATTGGCAATCACTAAGTCGTCATAAATGCCTTGATAGGTGGCAACTTTCTGAGAAGAAGCTTCCACTTGCTCAAAAAGCGTTTTTAAGGCGGTGCGGCAGCTTTCGTTGGCTCTGTAAAGAGACAAAAGCGTACTGGCATAAATGCTGACCAAAAAAATCACCATGCCGCCGACCACACCGTAAATCACAGTCACAGATTTGAGATGCTGGGGCGAATATTTTGTTTTTTGGGCGGGTGTGAGGCGTACGTTTTTGACAAAACTGCAAACATCAAAGATCCAAAAAAGGTAAACAAAAAGAATGATAAACATCAAACCTAAAACCGGGAAAATGATCGGTGCCGTTTGCTTGAGGGCGCTGGAAAGATTGACAAGCACCAGCGCGCTCAGGTCAGCGTTGATGTCCACCACAAAATATGAATAGTACTGACGATCTAAAACATGTAAACCGTTTTTGGTCTCCCAAACACTGTCGTCAAAACCAAGACTTGATAAATGATGCTCATAATTGGCAAGACCGGTGGGCCAGAAAGCGTAAGAGCCATCGTGTTTGTACATGACGATCACCTCGGCGCCATAGACTTGTTTTAAAGTATCAATCGCATTCCACGTCTGCGCAGCGCGTCCCGCGATCTGGGTAAACATCTGGGCATCAGCAAACTCCGCATAAACATAATCGCTGCCCTCGATTTTTTCCATGGCAAGCCAATACCACTGGTGATCAGCAAGACCATAGTAAAAATAGTTTTCGTAAGCTTGGGTAAAATCATCATCATTAATCTCCGGATAAGCGGCGCGGTCCATTTGACGTGCCGAAATATAAGGCACAAAATCTGGCAATTTCTCGCCATATTCGACCTCTGGCATGATGTAACCATCTTGAAAAACACCGGGTTGCCCGTCCCAGTCGTTAAAATGTGCCTCGGTTAAGGTTTTGGCGGTGAGCTTGGGTTTGGCGTAAAATTGACTCAAAACAGGATCGGCGAGAGTGGTCACTTCGGTGGCGATTTGGCGAATATTGTCAAACGCAGTCGTTAATTCTTGCTCGCCCACGCGCAAACTGCGGTTGGTTTCGGCTTTTGTCAAGAAGAAATAAAGACCGGCACCCGTAAAAAGAGTCAACGCGACGACTAAAATGAAGCTGATGATTTTTTTGGCAGGCGAGATGTTCATTGGTTCCTCTGTTTTGTTGACTAATATATTATATTATAACATATTATGTCATTTTTGTCAAGAGGCAATTGGGGCAGCAACGAGCGATCGCAAGCGCCCATGCTCGGATGACGTTTGTTTAACAAATGTTTTACAAATCCAGGCGAAAACGTGAACAAATTTAAAACAATTGGTGTTATTGTTTGGGGAAACTAAGGGTTAAAATGACATTGATGATCACCAAAAGGCTCTCTCCCGCGAGCATCGCGTAAGCACTCCCCAAAATGCCAAAGCGCGGTAAAAGTAAAAAGTTGAGAATGATATTGATCGCAGAGGAAAAAAACAAAAACGGAACGTATGTGCGCACGCGATCGCTGCTTTGGAGAACGGTATTGAGCGGCGCGTTGAAAAAAAAGAGGACAATCACCGGACTAAAGGCGCGCAAAACAGCGGCTGCTGGCGCGTAAGCGGCTCCCAGTAAAGTAACGGTGAGCAAATCAGCGCTCAAATAGAGTCCGCCGGCAACGCACAAGCCCAAAAGCGACATGATCGCGACCATTTTGGCGATTTGAGTGCGAGTGAGACCGCCTTTTTTGGCCGCCAGTGGGAAAAGGTTGTGGAAAAGAGCTTGGGGCAAGAGATTGAACGCATCCACATAGCGATAAGCTGCCGAGTAAAAGCCCAAGGCGGCGCTATCAAAAAAATGTTTGATAATCAGTTGATCAGCGCGGGAATAGAGAATGCCAAGATCGTCAATCGCCGCGTAAGTCCAGGTGTCGCGGATACTGCACCACTGACGGGCGTGCCAAAAACGTTCGTACCAGTGCCAGTCAAGTTGGCGCCACGGAAAGTAGAAAGCTGTCACCAGGCCAAGCGTTAAATCGTAGGCCCAGTAAAAAAGCGGGGCATCTGCTGGCGTATGGATGACAAGCAAACTAGCAAAAAGCAGCACATTGCGAGCTATGAGCTTAAAGCCCAGGCGCAAACTCTGACAGCGAGAAAGATAATAAGCGTCAGCAATGGTGAGTAAGCTCTCCCAGGCAAGAGCAACCAAAATGAGCGGGAAAAGTGAAGGGTTAAAAAAGTGCGTCGCCAGCTGGAAAAGCGAGAGCGCGCCGACGGTAAGCAAGTAAAGCAAAAGTCGCCAGAGTGTGAGTTGGCTAAGTAAATTGGGGTCGCGTCGCAGGGCGGTGTGCTTTTGGTACCAACTTTTCAAACCGAGATCAGCAATCACACTGATAACTTGAGTCAGCGTCATAAAATATGTGATTTCGCCAAATTTTTCTGGTTGCAAAATCCGGGCGATGAAAATGAAAAAAACAGCGGTTAAAAGCTTCCCCAAAACAAGGGTGGCAAAATAAAGGAGCGATTTGTGAAAAAGTTTTTTAAGCACGAGACGCCTTTCTGGCGGCTAAGCGCCAAAAGATCAAGAGAGCTGCCGTCACGGCAATGTCGATGACAGCGAGAGTGCGGATCTGAGCTGGCGAAACGGCAAAAAGTGCCAGCTGGGCGAGCGGTGCGAGTAATCCCCAGGCAAGCCAGTGCGAAGACGCGGCGACGAGTTTTTGACCCCAAAGCATCACCAGCGAATAAACGCCGCCAAAAATTGCTGCCAAAAAAAGATCTGGAGCGAGCGATAAATAGGATGCGTGGCCGACAATGGTGATCAGCAATCCTGGCAAAAATGCGTAAAGAGCTGTCATCCCAAGTGTAAAAGCAATGATGAAAAAACTGGCAAAAGTGGCGACTTGGCGCGCGTGGACGACACTGCTGCTGCCAAAATGCGTAAAAGCGACGTTGATCAAGGGCTGACTAGCGTAGAGAAGGACTTTGGCAAAAAGCGAAAAAAGCCCGTAAAGACCGGCAAAATCTGGCGTACACCAACACTTGACCGCCACCACGTCGAGATTGAGCAGACAAGTGGTGGTGAGCGTGAAAAGGAAACTGGGCAACCACGCTTGCTTGGGCAAGTGAGTGAGTGACCAGGCAGGAAGCGAAGCAGTGCTTGTGAGTTTCCGGCGAAAACAACCAGAAAGTGTCAGGTAATACCAAGCACACTGCGCCAGGGCGCTGACAACCAAGCAACCATAAACGCCCATCAGCGTGGGCGTCCACAAGAGGACCGCCAAACCAGTCAGCAGGCGAAAACCCATGGAAGCAATCGCCGCTGCCGCCGTGGAGCGAAACCACTGTAAGCCAACTAGCTCGCTATTCCACCAGGTGACCAGACAATTGGCCGCCAGTAAAAAAATCACTAATGGCGCCGAAAATTGCGACAAGAAATTGGCGCGCCAAGCGAGCACAAAGACAGCGATCACTGCGCCAGCGAGCACTGCCGGCAAAAAATGACGCAAAGTGGCGAGAGTGCGAGTGTTGAGTCGCTGCAAAGCCCGCCAACGACGCGCTGGTGCCCGACGAGCGAGACTGCGGGTGATGATCAAAGCTAGCACCGTCAGCGGCAAAACCAGAAGCGTCACGTAGGCGTTGACGCTGGCGTATTCGCCATAGTCGGCTTGTGTCAGTGCGTGGACGACAACGTAATTGAAAAGAAAAGCCAAGAAACTGGCGGTCGCATTGCCAAAAACGTTAAAAACGCTTTGCGAAAAGAAATGCTGGAGACCAGAAGTCATTTTTTTTGGCACGAGAAAATTATATCATGAGGCGGCGTTTACGTCCACAAGCTGCGTGGATAAACGCCCGTGGCGATGAGACGTTCGATCGCATTGATGGTGATTTGCTTGTCTGAAGCGTAAGTAACGCCAAACCAAGTGCTTGGAGTCGGAATCACTTCCATTTGACTTGTGCCGGCTTGGATGAGATCGTTGACGACATTGGGCGTGAAAAATTCGCACGACAAATCTGTTAAATGGACGTTTAGGAATTGACAAAAGCTAGTTTCTAGATGGGTAAAAAAGTCTGGTGTAAAGGCAAAAAGCACCATTGACACCAAGCGATCTGCTGACAAAACATGATCAACGTCTGCTTTGTCACGACTGACAATTTGACCGTCTACCCAACCGATTTTGGTATGCTCGTGGATAGAAGTGAGATGGTGCGAATCGTCCATTTTGAGCAAACCACGGGCCACCCAGCCGTTGGGCGAGAGAGTGTTGCCAAGTCGATACCCCACCACGGCATAATGATCATGACTGGCAGACGGCAGGTGGTCCAACCAAGCAGCAACCGTCACAAAAGCTTCGCGGCCATAAAAATCATCAGCGCTGATAACGGCCATGGGCCCGTTAATTACCTGGCGCGCAGACCAAACAGCGTGACCCGTACCCCAAGGCTTTTGGCGCGCAGCAGGAGCGGTAAAACCAGCAGGTAAATCATCGAGGCGCTGATAGACATACTCAATGGTAATGCCAGTCGGCAAAGACCTTGTGGCAAAATGAGCGCGAAATTCGGTGGCAAAATCTTCGCGGATCACAAAAACGATTTTGTCAAATCCGGCGCGAATGGCGTCATAAACCGAATAATCAATCAAGTACTCGCCGTTTGGACCCACACTGTCGATTTGTTTGAGACCGCCATAGCGCGAACCCATGCCAGCCGCCATGACCAAAAGTGTCTTGTGCATATTGACTATTATACCACAACCTGTTATAATGCCGTCATGCAAAAAAAGACTTTCTCGAGTATCAACCGAGCAATGATTATTACTTTGGGGATACTGATTTTATTATTTGTGAGTTTGTTTGCGGCATTTTATTTTCGCCAACGGCGTCTCGACCATGAACGCGAGCAAGCTGCTCTTGAGGCGATCAATACTGGCGTCGATATTGCGCAATTGCAAATGGTGGACGGTCAGCAAATGTCTTCTGAAAGTTTCAACTTGACTGCAGATTTAAGCGCACCCGCGTCGTTGCAGTTACCGCTGAAAACATTGGCGGATTTCCCAGCAACAGCCTCAGCAGTCACCAAGGCTGTGATCGCGACCAACAAGGGCAATATTGAAGTCGAGCTTTACGGTTCAAAATCACCGCTAACGGTGGCCAATTTTGTCACTTTGGCGGAAAATGGTTTTTATAACGGTTTGCACTTTCACCGTGTAGTGCCGAACTTTGTAGCCCAGATTGGCGATGATCAAAGTCGTGATGTCCGTTCTCGTGAAGCTTTGGAAAAGCTTGGCACCGGTTATCCTGGATATCGCATCGAAGACGAGTTTGATCCCAGTTTATCCCACGACAGTGCGGGCGTTTTATCCATGGCCAATATCAATGTCGACGGTAGTTATCCCAACTCTGGGGGTAGCCAATTCTTCATTACATTAGCCCCGGCGACATATCTGGATGGTCGCCACGCGATTTTTGGTCGCGTGACCAATGGTCTCAACATTTTGCCCCGTTTGGAGGTGGGCGATGAAATTCGGGGAATTACCTTGGAGTAAACATGCCTGGAGGCGTTTGATCGCTTTGACCTGTGTGGTGCTGGCTCTTGTTTGGGCGGCGCATTGGCTAGCCCAGCAGCGCTGGCAGGTGGTTTTTATTTTTCAAAATGCCGATGAAGTGCGAGCGACAGGCGGTTTTTTTGGCTCTTTAGCGATTGTCCAAACTCGAGGTCTGAGTGTGGAGTCGTGGCATTGGCATGACGTTTACGAACTTGACGATCAAATCGCGCAGTACTTGCCGGCGCCGGCAGCAGTACGGACGTATTTAAGTGGCGGTCGCGACGCTTTACATTTGCAAGATGCCAATTGGGAACGCGATTTCCCCTCGAGTATGAAAGCGGTGACAATGCTTTTGGAGCGAGCACGGGCGGGTCACGCAGACGTGATCGTCGCTCTTAACTCCACTTTGGTGGAACGCTTGCTGGATTTTTGGAAGCAGCAAGGCTGGCGACCAGATTTTCACGATTATCACGGCGAGGAAATTACGAGCGAAAACTTCACCATCTTGGCACGACGCGATCATAACCTGCTGGCGACGCCACGGCAGCCCAAAACGCGATTTTTAAGCTACTTTGGCGAACAAATGATCGATTTTTGGCGACAGTTGGACTGGCAACAAAAGCTCGCCACCCTCAATTTTTTGGCGGCGCAAAAAACCGACCGCCTTTACCAGGCTTACGCTGACGCTGGTTGGCTAGAAACGTTATTTCGTTGGTACGGCGCCAGTGGTGAAACGAGTCGCGCAATCCGGTGCGAAACTGTTTACTTGGTAGCAAGTAATGTGGGGATCAATAAAAGCAACCGTTATACGCAGACTAAGCTTTCTCGACCAGTAATTGCCTTGGCAGATAAAGAATCCACCGTGAGCGTGAAGCTAACAATTACCATTAACGCCCCGGTCAACGACAACAGTTTGTTGCTGGAGCGCGCCCAATTTGCCGATTATCAGCGAGTTTTGCTCTCGCCAGAAGCGACAGTGAGTGCGATCTTGATTGACGGTTGGTCCGTAAGCGAGCGTGATGAGCGGCTTATCGTTGATGCCCGTGGTCAAACTTGGCGCGAAGTCGGGTTTTTTTTGCTGGTGGAAGAGCAAAAGCAATCCCAGATCACTTTAGAAATGCAAAGTCCAAAAAAATGCTGGTCTATACGTGAATAAATTGACATTTACTGCCAGAGACGATAGCGGCCAAGTTGATAATTCAGCTCACCTTGACGCTCACCAATCACCTTAGCAGGCACGCCACCGACGATACTGCGAGCGGGTACATTTTTGGTCACCACTGCACCCGCAGCCACCACTGCCCCCTCCCCTATCGTAATCCCTGGCAAAATAATTGCCCGTGGACCAATAAAAACATAATCCTCGATCACCACGCGTTCCTCGCGGGCAGCCCAAGTGGCGCTGTGCAAATCGTGTTCGCTAGTCCAAATCATCACTTCTGAGGCAATATCCACATGATTGCCAATCACAAGTTCGCTGCTGGAGCCTGGCAGCTGACAACGACCATCCAAGACAGCACGTTCGCCAATAATCGTATCAGCACCAATGCGAATGTGACGCGGATCATAAAGGCGAGCTCGCATGTGGAGCGTGGAGTGCCGACCCAGACGCATCCCTGACAGGCGGTAGAAAAACTTGCGGATCGTATGAAAAGGAATTTCACCCACAAACCACCACAAAAATCCCGTCACCAGCTCGAGATAATACGCCTCCAAGCGCCGCGCAACCTTACCGGTGAGTTGCCCGATGGTCAATTTTTGTCCGTCTTTATCTGTCATAAGCCATATTATACTACAACTTGGGGCATTTTAGCGGTAAAAAGGGGCCTTTACGGCCCCAAGCTTCAGCGCAGGTTGCGCGTATTGCTGTCGACATCAAAGACATCAACAACAGGAGCAGAACTTGCCTCCCGCCGTTCATCCTCGATTACGGGACGGCGTTTGCTACAACCGCCATCATACGAATCGCTACCGCGCCGACGGAACTTCCTACCATTTGCCACAGTGATTCCTCCTTATCCTGGGGACAGGTGTCCCGAATTTGTGTTATTATAGCATATTGACGTCCACTTGACAAGTGGCAAAATATTTGCCTGAAACGCGAAAGATGTCTTATATTATATCATATAATGGTCTTTTTGTCAAGTTGCAAAAATATTCCGTTTGATTTTGTTTGATATATAAATCAAAATATATTAAATTGTATATAAATTAACTATTTTGTCGCAGGAGGCTTAAAAAGACATCTTGGTCAAGATTGACCTTGCCAAATTGTTTCATCCGCTTTTTGCCGCGGGCTTGTTTTTTGAGTAATTTCTGACGACGAGTGACATCGCCTCCGTAGAGTTTAGCGGTCACGTCTTTGCGATAGGCCTTGAGCGTTTCGCGCGCGATGATGCGACTGCCAATACACGCCTGGATGGGAATTTCAAACATGGCTCGCGGAACGACTTGTTTAAGTTTTTCTACCATTTGCCGACCCTTGGCTTCCGCCTGCGACGCGAGCGTAATAAAACTGAGCGTTTCTACCGGTTCGCCAGCTAAAAGAATACTCACTTTCACGGCGTCGACCTGCTGGTAACCATGCGGCTCGTACTCAAGAGAAGCAAAACCAGAACTCAAAGATTTGAGCTGATCGTGAAAATCAGTAATAAGTTCACTTAAAGGCAGATCAAAAAGAATTTTGAGATTGCCGGCGGTAAACTCGCTACTGACAAGTTCGCCGCGACGCGCCCGGGCAAATTGGATAATTTGGCTGCCGTAGCTTTCGGGGGTGAAGATTTCCAGACGGACGATCGGCTCTTCGATGGCAGCGATTTGCGAAGGGTCAGGCAAGTCACTCGGAGTGAAAACGTGAATTTGCTCGCCAGTGACCAGTGTGACTTGATAATCCACCGTGGGCGCAGTGGCGATTAAATCGAGATCAAATTCTTGATGCAAACGCTCGAGCACGATTTCAGCGTGCAAAATGCCCAAAAAGCCAACTTTAATACCAGAGCCTAAAGCGTTGGAATGAGTGAGTGCCCAGGAAAGGGCGGCGTCGTGATAAGAAAGCTTGACCACGGCGTCTTGTAATTCGGGAAATAAATCGGCATCAATCGGATAAATTTCCATAAAAACTACCGGTCGCACTTTTTGAAAACCAGGCAGAGGCTCAAGCGTGGGATCTGGCGGAAAGGTGGTAAAAGTATCACCGATGGCGAGTTGGCGAATATCTTTAAGACCGGTACAAATATAGCCAACTTCACCGGCGCGAAGCTGTGGCAATGGCGTCATACTCGGGGTAAAACAACCGATTTCCAACGGTTGGCAAGTGTGACCGTTGGCCAAAAAGGCGAGTTTGTCGCTGGCTTCAATCTGTCCCTGGTAAAGACGGACATAAGCAATGGCACCACGATGGCGATCGAAAATCGCCGTTACCACGCTGCCTCGAGCAGGAGCAGTGGCGGGACCAGTGAGTGGCGAAGCGGTCGGCGCGGGAATGCGATCAACAATGGCCTGCAAAATGCGGTCAACGCCTTGACCAGATTTGGCGGACACCGCAATCACGTCCTCTGGAGCGAAGTCAAAAGCGTCCATCAGCTCTAGCGTCACTTTTTCCACGTCCGCTACGGGTAGATCGATTTTGTTGATCACGGGAATGATAGTGAGACCGAGTTTTTTGGCTTTGTAATAGTTGGAAAGCGTTTGTGCCTGGACACCTTGCGTGGCATCAACTACCAAAAGTGCCCCTTCACAAGCAGCCAGTGAGCGCGAGACCTCGTAACTAAAATCCACGTGGCCTGGAGTATCAATTAAATTGAGCTGATAACCGTGGTAACTCAAACGCACCGGCGCGAGTTTGATCGTAATCCCCCGTTCTTTTTCGATGGGGTTGGAGTCCAGAACGCGTTCCGCCTGGCCGCGAGAAACATTACCGGTCAGCTCAAGAAGGCGATCGGTGAGCGTCGTTTTGCCGTGATCGATATGAGCAATGATAGAAAAATTGCGGATTTGCGCTGGAGCAACTGGTGACACGTCAACTACAGGTGTCGTCACGAGTTCCTTTGCGACGGAAGGCTTATTTGCTGGCCGCAAGTCTGGCCATTTGCGCTTTCAAACGTGCAGCTTTATTGCGATGAATCAAGTTTTTCTTGACTGCTTTGTCAATTGCGGAGAAGGCAGCTGGCACGTCTTTGACGTCGTGGCTTTTTTTGACTTTGTCGGTGAAAGTTTTGACGCGCGTCTTGACCTGACGATTGACCACGCGCTTGCGTTCACTGTTTCTTAAGGCTTTTTTTGCGTTTTTCAAAATTGGCATATGGGCTATTATATCACAGATTGGGGCGATTTGGAGGGCAATTTGAGGGAATTTGCGCCCGCCGAGGCACAAAAAGGGGCGGCTTGAAAAATAGCCGCCCGAAAAATTTCCTGCATTTTTTTCACAACGTCCTCCACTGCCTGGGGTCGACATCAATCAACCCCTCACGGTTAACAATGGAGAACTCCGGCTGCATCCCCAGGTCGTCATAAAACGCGGCGACCTCGGGAAGCGGGCAGCTCCTGACGCCACTGTGGTCTACCAGGTAAAAAGTCGATGGCAGGCCATAGCGATAGCCGCTCCAGCGGACGATAAAGCAATCGCCCGCCGTAGCCTGAATAAGATACTCAGGCCAGTTGCCTACCCGACCGGCGGTACCACTGGCGCCCAGACCGCGAGCTATCACTCGTGGGTGATGGCTGGCCAAAGTAAAGATTCTCCCAGACCCCATCTTCTCGTAGCCACACTTGGACGACAGAAGCAAATACTGCCCCGCCTCATCGGTGCGGCTATCAATGATACTGGGGAGTCCGTTGCGCGTAAAGCCAACGGTAAACTCCCTGTGGTTTCCACATGTCAACCCCTCCTCAAGTTTTGCGGTCACGGGGACAAAAAATCCCACGCGACCGCGTCCATGTTGGCCTAACAGCAGACCTTTGCGAGTTCCAAGGCCCGCCAAAGTGGCAAAATTTTTATTACAGTACAATCTAACCGCCTCCTTCTCCTTTTTGCAGGTTTAAAGATCTAGCGTCAAATATCAATTTGACACAATAATATATTATATCATATTATGTCACTTTTGTCAAGAGGGAAATTTAAGCGCTGTAGACGTATAAACGGCGCACACCGCTGCCAGCGGACTGCTGTTTACCCAAGCGAATGTGGCCAATCAAGCCGGTGTGCTCCACGTGTGGACCCACGCAGATTTCTTGAGAAGCCTCGCCGATGCGATAAACGGTAACTCGCTCTGGGTAGCGATCAGCAAAAACACTACCACCCACCAGAGCTAAAGCCTCATCACGAGCATATTCTTTTTTGCTAACCGGCAAATCGGCATCAATCCAGGCGTTAACTTGATTTTGCAAAGCTGTGACTTCTGCTTCTGTGAGCGCGCGTGAGAGTGTAAAGTCAAACCGCGCCCGCTCGCCGGTAATATTGCTGCCTTTTTGGTAAATTTCTGAACTGATCTGTGAGCGCAAGGCAGCCAGCAGCAAATGCGTGGCGGTGTGAAATTTAATGGTTTGCTCTTCGTGATCGGCCAGGCCACCGCGGAATTTTTGGCCACTGGTGGTGCGCGATTGTTCACGGTGGTGTTGGCGGGCTTGCTCGAAAGCGGCGGCGTCAACTTCGAGACCACGAGCAGCCGCCAGTTCTCGCGTCAGCTCAAAAGGAAAACCGTAACTTTCATAAAGGAAAAAGGCTTTTTCGCCAGAGATAGCATCGAGTTTTTCCAGCTCGCGCAGTCCTTTTTGCAAGGTGGCGGTAAATTTGCGGCTTTCGGCGGCCAAAGCGTCAGTAATTGCTTGACGGTGGGCGGTTAATTCGGGGTAAGTATCACCGTAGAGCTCCACAATCGGCGCGATTAAAAGCGTCAAAACGCTCGCATCGAGGCCAGCTTGTTGTAATTGCACCAGACTGCGACGAATCAGCCGGCGCAAGATGTAACCTTGATCTTTATTGCTAGGGGTCAAGCCGGCGGCGAGTAAAAAAACCGCTGAACGAGTGTGATCGGCGACAATGCGCCAACGGCGCCGATCGGCGACGGTCAGATCAGCGTATGGCTGGTGTGTTTGCGCTTCTAAAACTGCAATCAAAGGTCTAAAGGGCGCGGTCAAGTAAATATCGGGTTGATTTTCGCTGGCCATAGCGAGGCGCTCAAGCCCCCCACCATAGTCAACGTTTTTTGCTGGTAAATCGCTAAAAGTTCCATCGGCGTTTTTTTGGAATTGCATAAAAACGCTGTTGCCAATTTCAATAAAGCGACCGCAATCGCAGTTGGGGTGACAAGCTTTGCTCGCCCATGGAGAATGTTCGTGTAGCTGGAGCTCAGGACCAAAATCATAAAAGATTTCACTGTCAGAGCCACCGGGCTCGCCGGCAGGCATTTGTGCGGGCGTGCCAGAACGCGACCACCAATTTTTCTCTGGCCCGTAAGCAAAAATGCGCTCCCCTACTTTGGCGTCGATGCCCTTGGCAGCAAAAACTTCTTGCCACGTGGCAATCGCTTCATCATCGCGATCAAGACCGAGCTGCTGGTCGCCGGCGAAAACGGTCACGAAAAGCCGCTGTGGATCCAAGCCAATCACATTGGTAAAAAAAGAGAAAACTTGGCGAATTTGGTCAGTTTTGAAATAATCACCAAAAGACCAGTTACCAAGCATTTCAAAAAAAGTGGTGTGGCGATTGTCACCAACTTCGTCAATGTCGACGGCACGAAAGCATTTTTGAGCGTCGCAAATGCGTTTGCCTTGAGGGTGGGGTGTACCCAAAAAATACGGCAAAAGCGGTTGCATTCCCGAGCTAGTAAAAAGTGTACTGGCGTCATTTTCCGGCAGGAGTGAGCTTGACGGAATGACAACATGGCCGCGCGTGACCAAAAAGTCGAGAAATTTTTGACGTAAAGCTGTGACTTGTGACATAGCATGTATTCTACCACAATTTTGTGGTTTTGAGTGTGGTATAATGGCGTCCATGAAACGGGTACGCGTCAGCCGCAAGCAGCAACAATTTATCTTGGGTCTTTTAGCTTTGGTTTTGTTGTATCTGATGACAGCGGCCGATCAGCGTTGGTCGTTGTGGGGCGGGCAAACCCTGGGTGTTTTTGAAAACTCCAATACGCCATCTCCTGTAGATGTTTTGTCGGCCAGTCCAGAGACACTGATTGAAGTCACGCCAGCGCCTTTGGCAACTGAAGCAGGCGAGACTGGAAAAACCGACAATAGCGATTGGGAACAAGCGGTGGTAGCACGAGTGGTCGATGGCGATACGATTGTATTGGAAGATGGCAGAAAAGTGCGCTACATCGGTATAGATACGCCGGAAACCAAGCATCCCAGCAAACCTGTGGGTTGCTATGGTCAAGAAGCAGCCGCTTTTAACAAACAGCTGGTAGATGGACAAACGGTGCGACTCGAAAAAGACATTAGCGAAACAGACCGTTACGGACGTCTTTTGCGTTATGTTTATGTGGGCGAAACAATGATCAATGAAACTCTGGTGCGTGAGGGCTATGCCCGAGCGTCCACTTATCCGCCAGACGTGAAATACCAAACTCTTTTCCAGGCAGCGCAAACACAAGCCCGCGGCGCAAAGCGCGGTCTTTGGGGCGCTGGTTGTGAGAACAGTGATGGTCAAAAAAATAGTGATTAATCAGTATTTTCTTGGGGTCTTGACAAATAGCCTATAATATGGTATAATAAGTGAATGTCTCGTGTGATTTATGCCACTTTGTGGTGCATAGCGACTAGCATTTTTTTGTTGACTTGCAGTACGGTAGTGGCGATGCGTTACTTGCCTGGTAGCTGGTGGCCAGAAAAAGAAATTTTGGGGGAAAATATCCAGGTGAGTGAAGATAAAGTTGCTTCAAGCGAAGCGGAGTTGGATTTGAGCGTGCAAGCCGCCGATGCGAGGGCAGTTTTGGTGGCCAATTTTATCGAACGCAACGATGCCGGACATAATTCACCACTACAGCCATACGATTATTGGGGAGAGTTTTTTGTGAGCGTCGCTGACGAGTACGGCTTAGATTTCCGACTTTTGCCCGCGATTGCGCGCAAGGAAAGCACTTTTTGCAAAAGCAATATTGCCCGAAAATACTATAATTGTTTTGGTTATGGGGTGCCCGCTTCAGGAATTACCGAGGCCGGTAAATTTGAAAGTTTCGAAGAGGGTATCCGTACAGTGGCGGCCAGTCTCAAGAAAAGTTATCTTGATAAAGGTTTAACGGATCCGATCGCGATTATGAGCAAGTATTGTCCTCCCTCGGCTGAAGGTGATGGCGCCTGGTCACGGAGTATCAACCAGTGGTTGAGCGAAATGCGTTACGACGACAAACAAACGGGTTTAAGCAATACAGAAAATGCTGATTTAACAGAATTTTTACCTTCTTCACGTGATAAGAACGATGATAAATGATATAGTAAATTGCCTATTGACATATTTATAATAATGTGTTATAATATATATACCTTGGCAGGTGCGGCCTCATCGGGCGGTTACGTGCCAAGACACAAGAAAGCGAGCTTACTGGACAGGGTTCGCTTTTTTGCTGCACAGATTTGTAAAAATTGCTTATTTTTAGGTAAAAATCGACACTTTGGGGGCAAAAATTGTGCCAAAATATGCTATAATCGCCGTTATGAAGCAGTTGACGCGTGAACACTGGTGGTTTATCTGGATAGGAATAGTGATTGTGGGTGTGGGATTGATCGCAACATTGACAGTTTTTTGTATACCAAAATTACTCCAAAATCAAATGAAGACGCCTTTAACCGATAAAGACGTGCACGAAGTAACAATTACAGTTGATGCATCAAGAGAAAATCTTGTTCATGAGTCCAGTGAAGAGAATGAGGTGGTAATTTTAACTACTGGTGACGTGATGCTGGGTCGCAGTGTCAACTCCACCGGTTGGCGACGACACAACTGGGGTTGGTGGTTGGCAGAAGTCGCACCAAAACTGAATGATTTTGACTACGTGATTGCCAATCTGGAAACGCCAATTATTCGCGATTGTCCGATCCGTGATGACGGAATGCTTTTTTGCGCCGATGCGTCTGCGGCTGCAGTTTTGGCGGAGAGCCCGATTGATTTAGTGACGCTGGCTAACAATCACGTCTATAATCAGGGCAGCGACGGCTACGCGCAAACACAGGAATTGTTGGCGGCCGCAGGGGAAGATTTTGTCAATGACGACGAATTATTTAAAGTGGCGCTGGGTGGCAAAACTTTTGGGGTAATTGCTTATGACGACGTCAGTGAGCCAGTAGATCTTGACGCTTGGAAAACGCGAGTGAGGGCGGCGGCAGCGCAGGTGGACGTTTTGCTGGCGGCGTTGCATTTTGGGGTGGAGTATCAATATCAACCCACATCGCGACAAGTTGAACTCGCCCACGCGACAATCGACGCTGGCGCAACTTTGGTGATCGGCAATCACTCTCATTGGCTCGGGACAGTAGAAAAATACGGTGACGGCGCGATTATTTACTCGCATGGTAATTTTGTTTTTGATCAAGAATGGGCTCGAGAAACCAAGCAAGGTTTAGCGGTAGCGTGGCATTTCCGCTCTGGCAAATTAGAGCATGCCGAAGTTTTTCCGATTTGGATTACCAATTACGGTTTAGCGCATTGGGCGAGTGGTACGACTGAGGGCACAGAAATTATGCAAATTTTCATGCGAGAAAACAAAGACGGTGAAATGAAAGATGGTCGTGCAGAAATAGCTTTCAGGTGATGCTGTGCTCCCCTACTGTGTCGTAAATTCCCCGTCACGAATTCTTTGATGTATGCTATAATACGGAAAATGTCATGGATTTTTGAAAAATGACATTAAGTATATAAATTAAAAAGAAAGGACAAGGTGAAAACACTGGCAAACAACACCAAGTGGATGTTGGCACTGACCGGTATTCTCATGGTGATCGTCGGGATCATGGTGATGATGCATCCTTTGACAGCAACGTGGACGTCAGCGAAAATTGTAGGTTGGTTCTTGATTGCAACCGCAATCTTTGAAGCGGTAGCTTTTGTGGTCAATTTCAAACGCTTCTACGCGGGCTGGCTTTTGGTTCGGGCGTTGGCAACCGGCATGGTGGGCGCTCTTTTTGCGTTCCGACCGTTTGCATCGGCTGAGCTTTTGACGATCATTTTTGGCATCTGGGTCATCGTGGATGGCGCGGCCCAATTTGCCAATGCGTTCATTGTACGCAGTATCGATGAGAAAAATTGGCTCTGGCCAGTAGTGGGCGGTATTATTGAAATTATCGTCGGAGCGTTCATGCTTTTCCACACTGGTTTGAGTATGATTGCGGTCACCTATGCGCTGGCAGCAGCAACCATCGCGGATGGTATTGTGATGATCGTGGATGCTTTCAAAATTCAAGAAGCCTTGAATGAAGCCAAGCGTTGGCAGAAAGCAATTGAGCAAACTTTTGAGAACGTTCGAGAGTAAATCTTATTTTGCTTGAAAACAAAAACCGCCTGCACAATCACAGGCGGTTTTTGCGTGCGGAAATAGGGCTGTTTGTGTTATAATAGTCGTATGCTGAAAAAAAATACTCACCAAATGAGCGCTTGCAAACGAAAAGCGAGTTGGTGGCGTTGTCCTCGTTGCTGGCAAAAGTTTGTGGCGGCGCCGTTTTTGTGCGATCGGTGTTTGGTGATTGGCATGACGATTTTATTTTTGGTAATTTCGTCGTTTTTAATTTTGTACACCAGTGTGATGACGCTTGTGATGTACAATCGACCGGATTTAGTAGAGTTTGTGCCGTAAGTCGCGGCCGGAAAATGAGGGAGGTAAAATGAAAATTGCCGATGTTGCTGCCCAGGAAATTTTGGATTCGCGTGGCAATCCGACGGTCTATGCGACGCTCGCACTCGAGAGTGGCGTCACTGCGAGTGCAGCCGTGCCTTCTGGCGCCTCTACCGGTTCACACGAAGCGGTTGAGTTGCGTGACGGTGATAAAGCGCGTTTTGGCGGTAAAGGTACACTGCAAGCCGTAGCTAACGTGAACGACGTGATTGCACCAGCTTTGCGGGGACGCGAGGTTGAAGATCAAGCAGGACTCGATCAAGTGATGATCGATTTGGATGGCACGGAAAACAAAGCACGTTTGGGGGCAAATGCGATTT
>CAYQLH010000007.1:0-19765 GCA_964418385.1 uncultured Pseudomonadales bacterium | reverse complement strand
ATCGCGACTTACAACGAACCTTACGCCAATGACAATTTAACCATCCATGTCACTGCCGATCCCCAAGAAGCCGTCATCAACGCCGCCGTGGAGCTAAGTGAAACCAGCGGTTTGGAAGTTGATCGCCTCGTGCAATTAACCACTACCGGCCGCTCCGCACTTTTAGCTGCCAGTTTGCACCCCAGCCGGCCAGTAGTCGCGGTCACCAGTGACGAGCGCGTCTATTATCGCCTTTCACTCGCTTACGCCGTCATTCCAGTGTTGGCACCAGCGGATATTGCTTGTGATTGCAATCGCACCGTCAACTTTTTGCGCGAACAAAAAATCATTGAACCAGGACAATTAATCATCGTTACTCACGGCGTGCCCCACAAAATTGGCGGCACCAACACGATGTCGGTGATCAAAGCCTAAAAGCAATTGACGCTTCTACGGAGCCTCTCGTTTAAATAGCAAGGGGCTCCTTTTGGTAACACATTTGTTTTTATTTGTTCACGCTGACGCCTGGTTTTTGTTAAACATTTGTTAAACAAATCGTTTCACATGAGCGTGTCCGGTAACACTCATTTTTCACCTTTTCGGGAAGCTTTTTTTCGACCACAAAATCTCATTTGTACCTATTTTTGCACTTTTCATGTTATAATAACCCATATGTCAGAAAAATACTTAGTCCCTCTCAAAATGAAACCTTTTTGTCGCGAAACACTTTGGGGCGGTCAGCGTCTCCGTAACGATTACCACAAACTCGCTCCTGCCGATCTCGCCAACATTGCCGAAAGCTGGGAAATCTCCACTCATCCCAACGGGATGTCGTGTCTTGACGGCGGTAGCATTGACGCCCAAACTTTTGCCGACTATTTATGGCAAGCAGGACCACGCGTGATTTCGCCCCAAAGCGACAGTACCGAATTTCCGCTCATCATCAAGTATATCGACGCTGCCGACACGCTTTCTATCCAAGTTCACCCCGGACCAGGTTTTTATACCACCGGTCCCAATCGCTCCGGCAAAACCGAAATGTGGTATATCGTTGACGCCGCCCCTGGATCTTATATTTACTACGGCGTCAAGGAAATCACTGATCGCGCCACTTTGCGCCAAGCACTCCAAAACGACACTCTACCCGAGCTCCTGCGCCGCATCGAAGTCCATCCTGGCGATTTTTTCTTTATCCCACCAGGCACAATTCACGCTATTGGCGCCGGCATTCTTATCGCCGAAATTCAACAAGCCTGCGACGTTACTTTCCGTGTCTGGGATTATGGCCGCATTGATGCTTCCGGCAAAAAAAGACCCTTGCACCTCAAAGAGGCGCTCATGGTCAGCAATCTCAGCCCCACTCCCATGGTTGAGGCTGAAAGCCTGCGCCACCTCACACCCACTACCACCGCCCAAACGCTGGTCACTTGCCCATATTTTCAAGTGGTTCGCGTCCACCTGGACGGTAAATACACCACTCAAACCAGCAAAGCCAGTTTCCAAATCCTCATGTGTCTTGAGGGTCATTTTAGTCTCACTCACGAAAGCATGATTTACACCTACAACCGCGGCGAAACTGCCTTTTTACCCGCGGGTCTCGGCGACTACACCGTAGAAGGCGAAGCTGAATTACTTTTGACGCAACTGCCGTCAACAGACAAGAACTCCTAACGCGCAATCTCCAGCTCGTCACCCACTTGTAAATGCCAAGCTTGCGCTTGCCCAGACGCGATCTCCAACACCATATTAGCCGGCGTTTTGCTGGTATAAAGCGGTAATTGCGTTGTGGGCACGTTTGGTTGTGCTTTGACTTCATAACTAATATCCACTACCCGTCCTTCATCCAACCACACAATGTCCAAATCAAATTGCATCCGCGGCATCCAAAACGGATAAAAACCGCGCGCCGGCATCACAAAAAGCATGCCATCACTACCAATTTCACTCCGGTCAGAAAGCCCCTGTTGCACCGCTGCACTTGAGTGCACCAATTCAAATTGTCGCGACTCGCCACCAAAGTTTCCAGTTACCATTGTGTAATCTGGCAGTGTCAGCAAATAACCACTCAAAGTGGCCCGACGAATTTGGCGCCACCGCCAATACCAACCAAAAACTGCAATGCTCAAAGACGTCACCACCACCAAAATAATTTTCCCCCATTTATCTACAATACCCGCGAGAATTTTCATAACTCAATCACCTTCCTTGTTTCTGGCAGCAGCGCTGCCACCCGCATATCCGTGGACGTAATGACACTTGTTTGGCGTCCCACTTGCTCCAGCACCAACGCTTGCGCTTGCTCGTCCAGCTCAGAAAAAATATCGTCCAAAAGCAAAATTGGTAAGCGCCCAGTTTTTTGTTCCAAGTATGTCAGCTCTGCCAACTTCAGCCACAAGACGGCCAATCGTTGCTGCCCCCGCGAACCGTAAACTGCCAAATCCGCCGTCTCACCGTTGAACGTTGCTTCAATCTGGACATCATCGCGATGTGGTCCGATTAAAGAATGCCCGCTCGCAATTTCTGCCGTTTGGTATTTTGCCAAACGCGCCTCGTCCACCACCGAGTGATCATAAATTAGCCGATATGGCCGTGCAAAAGGGACATTTTGATTGACAAAATCAATGTAGTCACGCCGGTACTGATGCACGATCGCCCCGTGCTCGAGCAGTTGCGTATCCCACAAATGCAGCATCCCAGGATCCAAACCATCTTCTTTAATTGCTTTAAGCGTTTTGTTGCGCCGGATAAGCGCTGCTTCATAAGCGCGCCGTGCCTGACGATAAACACTGCTCGTCAGCTCCAAAGGACCATCTAAATAATCGCGACGCCGATTACTCGCTCCTTCAATCAAACGCAAATCTTCAGGCCGAAAAACCACCGTCAGTAAATTGCCCACAAAATCCGCCTGACGTTTTTTAGTCTGATCAATTTGAAAATACTTTTGCTGTGTTCGCCGCTCACCCACCATGCCACCGGTCAAAGTTGCACCTAAACGCACTTGCTCGTCTGTCAAAGCAAAACAACGTCCAATTTCTTGCCCAAAACGAATCATTTCTGCCGTTTTGCCAGCGCGAAAACTTTTCCCCGTCGCCAAAAGCGCTAACGCCTCCAAAAGCGTCGTTTTCCCAAAACCATTAGGCGCCACAATCAACGTCAGCTCGGAAGACAGCTCCCACGATGCTTGCTCAAACTGCCGAAAATCTTGTAAATAAAGTTTCGTCACGTACATACGGTGATTATACACGAAAAATTAATAAATCGAACGTCAAATTCATCTCCATGCTTTTTAGCCAATTTTTAACCTTCCCGAAAAGGTGAAATCACGTCCGCACCTCGCTTACAAATTATCTGTCCAAACAAGCGTCTTTTATTTGTTTATGCGCAAACTGCGAATTTTTGCCAATTTGACAAAAATTCGCACTTATGACAACTTAAATGCCTTCTTTTTTCACAAAAAGCACTCCCGCAACAATTTTGCGCACCCAAGCTGGCATTTTCTCACCATAGTATTTATCGTAATACTGCAACATCGTATCGTAAAAATACTCGCGCGCGCGTCCCGAAATTTTCGCATCTTGATTGGCAATTCCAGTTTTGTTTTTGTGATGGGTAATCACCACTTCCGGATCATAAACCACCTTATAGCCTGCCTCGCGACACCGACGTGACCAGTCTAAATCCTCCGCATACAAAAAAAACTGTTCGTCCAAAAGCCCAATTTTTTCAATTACCCTCGCTGGCAGCATCATCGCCGCTCCAGAAATAGCATCCACCGCGTGCACGCTCGCCATATCCAAATCTCCCCGGTGATAGCCATTCACCAAGCGCCAATGTGGCCACAGATGCTCCAGTTTGGTAAAATAACAAAATGCCGCCCATAGCGTCGGCTCGCCCCGATGGCACGCTGGATCAAGTTTGCCATCCGTCAGTACCAAGCGCGGTCCGATCATACCTACTTCTTCGTGCTCACGCAAATAAGCCACCAAGCGCTCCAACTGTGACCGATCGTCAAGTTGTGTATCTGGATTTAAAAGCATCACGTACTCACCCCGCGCTTGTTTGATCCCCACGTTATTAGCACCTGCAAAACCCTTATTTTCCTCTAAAGAAATAATTTTCACCCACGAGAAATTTTCGCGTACCATCGCGATTACATTATCGCTACTGGCATTATCCACCAAAAGCACCTCCACCGCCAACGCTGTTTTTTGCAAAAAAAACTGATCCAAAGTTTCCAGTGTTTTTTTTAACCAAAACTCACCGTTGTAACTCACAATTATTATTGATAAATCAATTTTTTCTTCCATGCTATTTTTGTCCTAAATTCTGGTAAATCGAATCCAAGCGATCCGCAATCAAATCCCAATCGTAATGCGATTTCACAAACGCGCGCCCATTTACCGACAACTTTTTTTGCAACCGCTCATCATCCAAAAGCTGCAGCGCTTCACTCGCCATTGTTTCCGCCGTATCCGCGATAATCACCTCATGACGCTGACGCACACCCAAGCCTTCCACCGCCGTACTCGTCGCAATAATCGGCGTCCCGCTCGCCATCGCTTCCAATATTTTGTAGCGCGTGCCCTTACCAGAAAACACTGGTGCCAAAAGCACATGCGCTCCACCAAAAGCCTCACGAATGTCTGCAATCCGTCCCGAAACTTCAATCTGCGGATCTTGCGCCGCCAAACGCAATATTTCTGCCGTCGGCGCATTGCCGACAACCCATAATTTAGCATCTTTACGTTTTTGCTTGATCAATGGCCAGACTTTTTGCACCAAAAATCGCACCGCCTCTACGTTAGGCAGCCATTTAAACGTCCCCACTGATAAAAGCGTCGGTTCTCGCCGACGAGCAAACTTTTGTTCGCTAAACCACGCTGTATCCACTCCATTAGCGACCACGTCAATCGGTGTGCGACTGCCAATCTGCGCAGCAATAAATTCCTTGTCATCCTCACTCATTGTCACCAAACGATCGCAATGCTCCCAATAATACTTCTCCCAATATTTAATTTTTTTGATATCGATATTAAGCAATGGTCGCAACCACTGATGACGCGTTGTCTCCGCAAAACTTTCATAGCCCAAATATTCAATCGTCTGTTCCACCAGCAATACTGGTACCGCCGTTTCCAGCAAATGTGGCATCATGTAAAACGTCTCGGCGTGGATGAGGTCGTATTTTTCACTCGCCAGCTCTTCTTGCACTGCCGCAATCACACTCGAAACGTGATTGCGAATCACCAAAAACGGATACGGCGACACCGCCGTGCGAACGATATTGCGCAAGGTAAACGGCTTACTCGAGCGCTTAAAAACGCGCACTTTGTAGCAGTACTGTTCCAACTCCTTGATGTACTGCTTTTCTTCTTCATTTTTAATCAAGGCAAAAAGCGTAATCTCATGCTTGTCCGCCATTTTTTTAAGCAAATTATAAGTGCGGATCTGCCCGCCAGAAAGAAGAGGGTAGGGAAGATATGGCGTTAACATCAAGATTTTCATATATCGTCTCTCATTATACCACTCTCACTCGCCTCCAACAAAGAAAAAATAAAACCATCGTCATCCTTGTAAATGAGTGCATAATGTTCACGCAAAAAATGATATAAATCATCCGTATCCGTACCCACCAAATATTGCGCTCCCGCCGCAATTTTTTCGTCCAAATTCAAGCCTGATGGCCAACCGCGCTTTCTGGTTTGAAACAAAAAGTTAGTGTCGCCGTCAAATGCATGCGCGATCACCAATGCTTCCTCCGGCAACCGCTCCCGTGCCACTGCTCCAATACGCACTTGTGCCCAATTGTGCACATCAAACTTGCTTCCATTTTGCCGCCAACCATACCACAATGCTCCTGCGACCAACATCACTGCCGCTGCTTCAGGCCAAAAGCGGAAAATACCTTTTAAACGCTGTTTTTTATCCAATTCGTGTCCCAATTGGATGCTTTTGTAAATCCCGCGCCCCACGACTATCGCCACCCAACCAATCATTAAATATTGATAATAATCATGGCGGATATTACCCGTCGCAAAAGTCGCCAAATAAGCAAAAATCCCCGCTCCCCAAGCATAAACTAACCAATCGCTACACGTGAACTCAACGCACCAAAACTTTTTGCGCCACCGCCACCGTTCTGGAATCAACCCTGCCAGTGCAAACACCATGCCCGCGCCACCCAAAATCATTTTCGCCAAACGTTCGTAAAACATCCACCGCCACCACAACGGTCGCCACCGCGGCTGGACCTCATTTTGCACTCCCCACACCGGATCAATTTCGTAAACCACCCCGTTTAAAAGCCAATCGCTTTGCGGAATCCCCTCCGGGAAATTAAGAATAAAGCGACGCCACCACATCAAAGGTGCCACCGCCAAGACAGCCAAAACGATCAAACGCCAATCAAAAACGCATTTCCAACCGCGCCGACAAATTGCCAGCGCTACCAGGGCTGGAGCCACAAAAATGCTTGTGGGCTTCACCAGAAGCGCCGCCGCCAAACACAACCATACTAGCGTCCACTGCCACCACTTATCCAAACGTAAATATTCGTCCCACGCCACCAACGTTGCCAGAATCAAAAAAACTTGAAACGGTTCTGGCAAGACCGTCCGTCCGTAATACACTCCATAAGGAATAAACGCCAATGCCGCCGCCGCCAAAAGTGGCACCGTTTCACGAGCCATTTGTGATCCGGCTGTTTGTTTAGTCTTGATATCTTTTTCCGGTGTCATCAGATTTTGCAACAAGCGGTAAACCAACCAAATGCTCGCACTCGAAACTATCGCCGCCGCCAAACGCGACACCACCACCACGTCCCAAGCAGTAAACACCCGCAATACCCACGCGAGCAACCAATTCACCAATGGAAACTCCACCATCCGATAGCCTTCCGGATTATCCAAGCCACTTTGCACATTACCCAGATCATGATAATGCGGCAACCAAATCGGATAGTGATGGCGTACAAATTCCAACGTCACCGACGCCGTATCCGCCTGGCGAAACGAATGCCAGTCCATCAACGGATAATTAATTCGGTACAAACGACAAGCAAACCCGCCCGCGATGATCAACGCCAACGCCAGCTGTTGCCATTTATTGATCACTATTTGTCTCATTTTTTGCTAATTTTGCCGATTTACCAATTATTTTATTAGTTGCCCAGAAAATACCCACAATCATCCAAATCGTAAACGCCACCTTAGAAGCCGCAAAAACATCGATATAAAGAGCATTTACCAAAATGCCCACCATTGCCCCCAAAAAAGACACGTTCACCATTTGTTCCCAAGCATCTTGGCTCGTGCGCCGCTGCCAAGCACGCCACATCGCCACCACCAACGCTCCGTAAAAACAAGCAAAACCCAAAATGCCTGTTTCGCCCAAAGTACGCAAGTAATTACAATCCGTGCTATCCGCTTCTGTAAATACTGACAAATTATCACCCTTGGTAAGCGTCCCATAACTGCTACCAAGCAACGGATTGCGCGAAAAGCCTTTAATTGCGTTAGGCCACAAAACATCAAAACGAATCGCCATCGAGAGACCGTATTTCTCTGCATTCACCGACCAGGTCCGTGTGGCTTCGTACAAATAAGCATTGCCAGAAGCATCATATCCTGTCTTTAAATCCGGAATATCTTCATAAACATCAGCTGGCTTGGTCTCCACTGGCGCTGTGCCAGTAGCCGGACGCGGTGCTGGCTGTGTATCTGTGGGTGTCAGCACCGAATTATTGCCAAAATCGTCTACCACCACCGCAATCGTACCTTCAGGCTGTTCCCATTCTTTCCAACCTAAAAGGTAGGGGAACTCCTTGCGCCATTTGTTGGCGGTGTGATACGTATCATGCACCCACTGGATCGAATCTAAAGTGTGCTCAAAACGTTCAATCATATCGCCGCCCCAGCCAAAAACCAAAAATCCCACCACCAAAAAATAAGCGAACTGATGTCCAAACCAAGCCCCAACTTTTCGCTTCAGCGAGCGCGACGAAAGCGCAATCGACAACGTAAATACCACCAGTGTCGCCGCCAAATAAGAGATTATCGACGTCCGCGCCGCCGAGATGATCAAACCCCACACGCCCATGAAATGAATCAGCCACGTCAAAACTTGCGCGGTGCGACCAAATTTTGACCACAGCCGCCGGCTTGAAAACGCCATCACCAAAGTAAAAGGCAAAAGCAGCACCAAGTAAGCCGCAAAATCATAATGTCCACCAAAAGTTGACTGCACTCGCGCGTGCGGCGTCAAGACCAACGGCACACCTTTAGAAAACTCGCGATTCATAGTAGAAAAAACCGGCCAATACATGTATTTTTGGCCCCAACCGTAAATCACAATTCCTGCCACCGCACCCAGCATCGCCACGCACACAATTTGCAGTTTAAGTTTACTGGTGATACTGCTAAAAAACAGAAACGCCAAGAAAAAATACTCGATATAACGCGCCCAATGTAACATTGCTTTCATGATGTGCACGCCAGAAGACAAAAGCAAACCCAAACCCCAACTCGCACCCGCTGGCACTTCAAAAGGAATTGTTTTCAAAAGCAAAAGACCGCTCAAAATCGACATCGCACCCACCGCCACGTAACCAGCAATCAGCTGCCAAGTGGGCATTTTCCAGTCGACCTTGCCCCGCCAAATCTGAATAAGATAAATCACGAAAAGTACAAAAACAATTAAATCTTCACTCCGCAAGCGGACAATGTAACCAGGTAAGATGTCGGCCAAAGGAATCTTGGGCATTAAAGGAATAAAAAACACCAAAAAAGTCGCCGCCACAAACAAAAAATACTCGTCAAACCACGCCAAAACTCGACTCAATTTCTCTTTCATGGCGTTATTATATCACCAAGTTGTCGCTTTTGACGAGCAATTTTGGCCAATTCACCCCGGCTCAAACCAAAATCAAGCCTTAAATTTATATATTATAGGTCTTTAACTCATTTTTCACCAAATTTTCCAGGCAAGATTTAAATATAATATCCTATAATATAATATTACGTGTAAATTTAGTCTGGAGAATAATAAATATTCTAATTCTTATTTCATCAAAACGCAATTTTTGCTTATTTTAAAGTATTTTTTATCATTTTTTCGCTCGTTAAACCTGCCATCGCTACTCGCAACTCACTGCATTCACGCCCGGATTTTATGGTATAATATGCCATATTAAGTTATGAACCCGACTGCTTTATTGACTGTGAAAGATTTACACGTCCGCACCAGTGAACGTGAACTTTTGCATGGTCTCGATCTCACCCTTAAAAGTGGCGAAACCGTCGTCCTCATGGGTCCAAATGGCGCCGGTAAATCTACGCTCGCGGGTACCATCGCCGGTTTACCCGCTTATCACATTTCCCAAGGCAGCATTCACTTCCACAACGAAGACATCACTTCTAAGCCTCCAGAAGTTCGGGCCCGTGCTGGACTCCTGCTTACTTGGCAAAATCCCGTTAGTCTCCCTGGTGTAACCATCAGCAATTACATCCGTCAAGTCCGTGACCTTTATGGCGCCCAGCAAGAACACCGCTGGGAATGGCGTCGCGACCTGCTTGAGTGCCTCTCCATGCTTGGTTTCGATCCCGCCGTCGCCGAACGCAACTTTGGCGTCGGTTTTTCTGGAGGTGAAAAAAAGAAGCTGGAACTCCTCCAAATCCTCCTTTTCCATCCCAAATTAGCTATTCTTGACGAACTTGACTCCGGCCTCGACGCCGATGCCGCTCGCCTAGTAGGCGAAAATCTCCGCCACTACCAAGACGAAACTGGCGGCAGTCTCCTCATCATTACCCACACCGGCAGCATCTTAAACTCCCTCAAAGTTGACCGCGTGCACGTTTTAGCCGCCGGTCAATTGGTAACAACCGGCAACCGCGATTTAATCGCTCACATCCAAACCCCCGGCTACGCCAAATGGCAGCAATAAAGCGCCTCATGACCACTTGACTTACTCCAGATGTGGTGGCCGCAATCTCCCAAGCCAAAAACGACCCTGACTGGATGCGTGACTTTCGTTTTCGCTGCCTAGAAATATACCAAAAATTACCCTTGCCAGCTTGGGGGCCATCACTTGATAAGCTTAACTTAAACGATATCACCACCTACATTCCTCGCAAAAAACCGCCAGTGACCAATTGGGAAGATGTCCCCAGCGACATCCGCGCCACTTTTGCTAAGCTTGGTATCCCACAAGCCGAAGAAAAATTCTTAGCCGGCGTAGGCGCGCAAGTGGACTCAGAAATGGTTTATCATCGCCTTCAAGACATAGTCAAAGCTGATGGTGTTGTTTACGAAGATCTTGACACTGCTCTCCATGGTCCTCAGGCAGATCTCATTCGTCAACATTTTATGACTCTCATCAAACCTACCGATCATAAATTTGCCGCTCTTCACGGCGCGGTTTGGTCCGGAGGTTCGTTTGTGTACGTACCCCCAGGAGTGGCGATTACCATTCCTCTTCAGGCATATTTTCGCCTTAATACCAAAGGCGCCGGTCAATTTGAGCACACCTTAATCATCGTGGACGAAAAAGCCAGTCTGCACTTTATCGAAGGTTGTTCCGCTCCCCGTTACAACGCTATTTCCCTCCACGCTGGTGCCGTCGAGCTTTTTGTCCGCGCCGGTGCCACGCTGCGCTACACCACCATCGAAAACTGGTCACGCAATATGTACAATCTCAATACCAAACGTGCTCTTGTTGCCGCCAACGCGACGATTGAATGGGTTTCTGGTTCCTTTGGCTCTCACACTACCTGTCTGTACCCACAAAGTATTTTAGCCGGTAAACAGGCAAAATCTAGCTATTCCAGCGTCACTTTTGCTGGCCCCGGCCAACACTTAGACACGGGAGTTCAAGTAGTTCACGCCGCTCCCGAAACGACTTCCACCAGCATCGCCAAATCCATTGCCAGCGGTGGGGGAGAGTGTACCTTCCGCAGCCATCTACAGATCAACGCTAACGCCTCCGGCAGCCGCGCTTCTCTCGCCTGTCACTCGCTCCTGCTCGACTCGCACTCACGCGCTGACACCATTCCTGTTTTGGATATTCGCACTGCTGCCAGCGACGTTGGTCAAGAAGCTACCGTGGGTCGTATCAGCGATGACTTAATTTTATACCTGCGTACCCGTGGTTTCAATGAAGAGCAAGCCCAAAAATTTGTCATCAATGGTTTTACCGACAATTTCACCCGCGAATTGCCGCTCGAATACGCCCTCGAAATGAACAATCTTCTCGATCTTGAGCTCAATCGCCAAAATATCCAGAAAGTCACCTCATGACAAAAACTCAACCTTCCATCATCGCCACCACCGCCACACCAACGTGGAGTTTTTCTCACCTTCAAGGTGTGTCTCTCCCAGCTCAGATGGAAACTGCCACTCTTGACTTATCACTTGCCACCAACGAACGCCGCATCATTTCCCTTGATTTTTCTCAAAATTTACTTGACACACCAAATTTTTTCGCCAAAATCACCGGCAAACTCGCACCTGACAGCCAACTCACACTCGAGATTTTCGCCGTCACTCCGGCCAAAACCACTTTCGCCCTTGAAAACCAACTCGAGCTCGAATCCGGCGCTCAAGTGCAAATTTGCGAATTCTACGCTGGCACCGGCCGCAGTCTCGTTTCTCACCCACTTAACATCGCTGGTACAGGCGTCCACACCAATTTTTACACTGGCTTTGCTCTCACCCAAGCCCCCGGCAAACTTTACTGGCACGCCCATCTCACTCATCACGCTCCTCAAGCACAAAGCAAGCTCACCTGTAATGGCATTTTAAGCGATGGCACCAGCAAAAATTGGCATCCTACCCTTGATTATCTACCTGGTAGTCGTGCTTGCTTCGGCCGTGAACAAGAAACAGTTTTACTTTTGGGCGATCAACTGGAAAATCACTCCGCACCCTTAATTCTCGCTGGCGAAGACGATCTTGACGCCGCTCACGCCGTCACCAGTGGTGGTATCAGTGATGACGTGCTTGCCTATCTAGCTAGTCGCGGACTCGACGCCGCGACCGCTAAAACCTTTTATGCCCAATCGCAACTACGCCAGATCAGCGCTCAATTTTGCGATCACATTCTGCAAACAAAATTGAATAAAATTATTGATCAAATTAAAGAAAAAATATGATAAATAAGGAAAATTTAATACTAAATGACGACGAAATTCTGCGACGCCGTGCTGAATTTCCTCTCCTCGCGAGCCAACCAGAGCTCATTTATTTTGATAATGCCGCCACCACTCAAAAACCGCAATGTGTTCTCGATGCAATCACCCAATTTTACCGTCACACCAATGCCAATCCTCTTCGCGGTATGTATGATCTCGCCGCCAGTGCCACCACCGCTCTTGAGACGGCGCGAAACACCATAGCCAAATTTTTACACGCTACTCCAGAAGAAATCATTTTGACACCCGGCGCTACCGCTGGACTCAATTATCTTGCCCTCGCGCTCACCAGCAAATACGCCGGAAAAACCCAAACTAATGACGAAATCCTCATTTCACGTCTGGAACACCACTCCAACTTGCTTATCTGGCAACGCGCTGCTCATGATCTTGGTTGTCGTCTTGTGTATGCCGACCCTGATGTCAACGGAACACTCACACCTCAAATCATTGCTTCATATCTTGGCGCCCACACCAAAATTGTCGCCATCACCGGTATGTCCAATGTCCTTGGTCAAAGCATTGATGTCGATGCCATCGGCAAGCTCGTTCATCAAGCAGGCGCCGATTTTATCATTGATGCCGCGCAACTGGCCGCACACCAAGAACTCGACGTTGCGCATTTAAATATCGACGCCCTCGCTTTTTCCGGACATAAACTTTTTGGACCGATGGGTAGCGGCGTTTTATATTTGCGCCGTAGTTTCGCCACCACTTTGGAACCTGCCTTTCTGGGCGGTGAAATGATCGCTACTGTCACCGAAAACGGTTACACTCCTGCTCCTTTGCCGCATACTTGGGAAGCGGGTACCGTCAATGCTGCCGGTAGTGTCGGCTTAGCCGCCGCCCTCAATTATCTCACCAATCTAGGTTGGCATGCCATTTGTCAGCGTGAAGAATATTTAACTCAACACTTGATCACCGGTTTAAAACAAATTCCTCACCTGCACATCTTGGGCGATCAAAACGCCACCACACACCATGCGCTCGTCAGTTTTGTTTTAGATGATGTCCACGCTCACGACGTTGCTACCGTTCTCGCCAGTCGTCACATTGCTGTCCGCGCCGGTCAACATTGTGCCGCTCTCGCTCACGAGTTTTTCCATGTTCCTGCCAGTACCCGCGCCAGTCTCACCTGGTACAACACCCCTCAAGAAATCGACACCTTTTTGGACGAATTATCACAAGTAAGACGAAAGCTTGGTTATGATCGCTGACTCATTTTACGGTGACATTCTTACCGAATATTTCCAACATCCGCTCCATGCTCAGGAATTAGACATCTGTGACACGCAAGCCCAAGCCAGCAATCCGAGTTGCGGTGACAATTTACAACTGCAAATTCGTTTTGATGGTGATCGCATCGCTGCCCTCGGCTACACTCTCACCGGCTGTGCCCTCGCTCGCGCCAGCGCCGAAATCCTCGCCACACTGCTGATTGGCCGCACTCGCTCACAAGCCCTCGCCATCCTCGATGCTTTCACCCGACTTCTCCAAGGTAAGTTGCAACCAGAAGACACTGCTCTTTTGGGCGACGCCACCGCCCTTAAAAGTGCTGCCGCCATGCCTCTGCGCGTCAAATGCGTTTCCCTTGCGTGGGACACCGCCAGTTTACTCCTGTCAAACCGTTAAAAATATGATATAATCACCCAAATGGCCAAAAAAACACACCACAAAGAGCGGGTGGTAATTATCGGTGCTGGTCCAGCTGGTCTCACCGCCGCCTACGAGCTTACCCGTCAGGTTGGCTACGACGTCACTGTTTTAGAAGCTTCAGGCGTTGTCGGCGGTATTTCGCGTACAGTCACTCATCACGGCAACCGCATGGATATGGGTGGTCATCGCCTTTTTTCCAAAATTGACGCCGTTAATTCCTGGTGGGAAAAGCTTTTGCCACGCCAAGGTGCACCCGCAAGTGACGATCTGACGCTCAAACGTGCCGTCACCCTCGCTCCCAATGGTCCCGATCCCGAGAGCGTTGATGATGTCATGCTTCGCCGACACCGCCTTTCACGCATTCTTTTTAACGGTCGCTTTTTTGATTATCCAGTCACTCTTAGCTGGCGCACCTTGCGTACTCTCGGTTTGCAAGACACTTTTAGTGCCGGTTGTTCTTACTTAGAGGCTTTAGTTCACCCTCTACCAGAAACGTCACTCGAAAATTTTTATATCAATCGTTTTGGTCGTCGTCTCTACGAAATGTTTTTTGAGAATTACACCACCAATCTTTGGGGACGTCACCCCCGTGATATAGATGCTAGCTGGGGCGCGCAACGGGTCAAAGGCGTCTCCATCCGCGAAGTTCTCGCGCACGCCTGGCAAAAACTTTATCGTCCCAATGGTCCTACTCAGGAAGCATCATTGATCGACGAATTCTCTTATCCTAAACTCGGTCCCGGACAATTATGGGAAAAAGCAGCCAAGGAATTTACTGATTGCGGCGGTAAACTGATTTTTAACGCTCCCGCCATTGCTTTTACACGTCAAGGCGATCATATCAACGCTGTCACTTATCGCCACCACGGTCAAGAGCACACTCTTCCCTGCGACCACCTAATAAGCTCCATGCCTTTGTGTGACCTTGTTGCAGGTTTACCCGATGTACCAAGTAAAATAAGCAGTATTGCTGCCGGTTTGCCTTATCGTGATTACATCACTGTGGGCGTTTTACTCTCACGTCTCACCCTCACCAACCACACTCGTTTTCCCACCGTTGGCAATATCATTCCTGACGATTGGATTTACATTCATGACACCTCAGTCCGCCTGGGACGCATGCAAATTTACAACAACTGGTCGCCATATCTCGTGAAAGATTTACAGCATACCGTCTGGTGCGGACTTGAGTATTTCTGCAGCGAAGGCGACGACTTATGGCAACGCTCAGATAGTGATTTCACCGAGTTTGCCATCCGAGAAATGCTCACTCTCGGTCTCATCGAGAGCCCTCAAGTTGTTCTTGATACCCACGTCGAACGTGTCCCCAAAGCTTACCCTGCTTACTTTGACACTTATCACCAAATTAACAAACTCATCTCTTATCTGGATACTCTCGACAACCTTTACTGCATTGGTCGCAATGGCCAGCACCGTTACAACAATATTGATCACTCCATGTGCACCGCTTTCGCCGCCGTGGAAAATATTCGCACTCGCCGCCGCGATAAAAGCAACATCTGGAGTGTCAACACCGAAGGTGTTTATCACGAAAGCAAGCGCTAAAACATATGCTCAAGCTCACTCATTCCACTTTACCAGCGGTTGCTCCCGCTTTTAAAAACGACAGTGTCAACGTGTGTTTTGCCACCGACCAAAACTATCTTCCGTATCTCACCGTTGTTTTACGTTCTCTCGCCGCTCACGCTGACCCCGCCCGTTTTTACGATATCTGCATCTTACATGACGGCACGCTCGATATCAGTCGTTTCCCCCTGCGTGTTCTCGCACATTCGCATTTAAGCATTCGTTTTGTCAGTCTCGACCTCTCACAATATGATTACGATTTCGCCGCTCACCTCACGGGCTATTACACCATTGCCACCTATTATCGTTTTTTTATCGGCGAAATCTTCCGCCACTACCGCAAAATCTTGTATCTCGATAGCGACATCATTATTCTTGAAGACATTGCTCATCTTTTTGATTTTGACCTTCAAGATAAAATGCTCGCTGCTGGCAATGATCGCTGTCATTATGACCCATCCAACCAAGAAATGTTCACTTATGTCACTCAAACTTTAGCCATGCCTTTTGCCGCCTATTTTTGTTGTGGCGTCATGCTTATGGATATTGCCAAAATGCGCGCCGCCAGACTACTTTTGCGCTCCTTGCAAAAACTTGACGAACTCGGCCACCCAAAACTGGTCGACCAAGACGTTTTAAACAGCCTTTTTTACCAACAAACTACAATTTTGCCCACTCCCTGGAACGTCATGTGGAGCCTTTTCCTACAAGGTGATCCCAAAACCGCTCAAACCTATCGCCGCGCCGCCTTACCCGCCAAAATCATTCATTACGACTCCGCCACCAAACCCTGGCACGCACCAAACCAATTTTTAGCTGATAAATGGTGGTTTTTTGCCAAACAAACTCCATATTTTGACTCTTTCATGCTTGACAGTAAACTCTCAATATGATATAAACGGTATCACTTGTGATCTTTTAAAATTTTCCAAAGGAGGGATCCAGATGAGTGTTCCACAGTTTCCCGAAATCTGGCGGGAATTTGCCCACATCCGTGACGTCATTTACCGACAGCGTCGCTTTCGGCATTGGTTGCAAAGCATTGCCGCTGACAGTCAAGCTACACTTGACGCCCATCCGGAATCACGCGAATACATCTTTGACCACGGTTGGGCGCACATGAAACGCGTTTGCCGTACTCTCATGAAGCTGCTGTTGCAAATCGGACAACCGGATTTACTCTATCCGGCCTGTCTCGCAGCGCTCACCCATGATGTGGGTATCTGCCGCGGCAAAGACGGTCATGCGGAGCGTAGCAGTGAACTCAGTGTCAATTTCTTGAGTCGCCTCGGTCTTTTGCGCACTTACGAAATCCGCCACCAAGTAGCTGACGCGATTCGCTACCATGGTGACGGCGGTCCTCATCCCACTTTGCTCACAGCAGCGCTCGCCATTGCAGACAAAATTGATCTCTGTCGCGCTCGAGCGCTGCACCCTGACAGTCCAGTGTGCCAGATCAGAAGCTATTTTACCACGTTTCACGCTCCCACGCTCACCATTGGCTTTTACCTCGCCAACAAGCGTGGTCGCGACAGTTTTTTCCTGATCCCCAAAACTTACGACGTCCCGAAGCATTTATGTCACGTTTTGGGCTGGAAATTGCGTTTTTTGGTTGATGGTCACCCAGATAATTTTTCTGACCGTCAGCACTACCACGGTGTTGTTTACCACCATCGCGGCAAAGTCATTAGTTGAAGATTTTAAAATTTCACTTACCCCGCTCACCAGAGCGGGTTTTTATCTCGCCCCGCCCCACCCTCCCCACAAAAAAACGGCCGCCTCTACGGGCAGCCGTTTTTCTCATTGTCTTCAGTTTTAGCTGACGACTTCACCTTCGACAACTTCACCTTCTTGTGCGTTGTCATCTTTTTTCGCTTTTTCCTCTGGCTTTGCATCGCTGTTTTTGGCCGCTTCGGCTTGCGCTTTATTCATCGCTTCACCAATTTTTTGCGCACTGGTCATCGTGTCATTGATTGCCTTCTCCAAGTCTTCCTTGGTCGCGCTCTCCGACTCCGCTAACTTTTTCAAGGACGCGATATTATCGTTAATTGCTTGACGATCTTTTTCGTCCACCTTGTCGCCGTATTCCTTCATTTGCTTTTCCATCTCAAAAGCCACACTCGACGCTTGGTTTTTCGCTTCAATCAACTCTTTTTTGGCCTTATCTTCCTCAGCGTGTGCTTCTGCTTCTTTCTTCATCTTTTCCACTTCCTCATCAGAAAGATTGGTGGAGTTGGAAATAGTGATATTCGCTTCTTTACCGCTGGTGCGATCCTTAGCCGAAACTTTCAAAATGCCGTTCGAGTCGATATCGAAAGTTACTTCTACTTGTGGAATGCCACGCGGCGCTGGAGGAATGCCAGAGAGGACAAAGCGACCCAAAGATTTATTGTCCGCTGCCATCTCACGCTCACCCTGAAGCACGTTGATCTCCACGCTCGTCTGGTTATCAGCTGCAGTTGAGAAGACTTGATTGCCGCTGGTGGGGATCGTCGTGTTCCGATTGATAATCGGTGTGCGGATTCCGCCCAGAGTTTCCACGCCCAGCGTTAAAGGCGTCACATCCAGCAAAACCACATCTTGGACATCGCCACCGATCACGCCAGCCTGCACTGCTGCACCAATGGCCACCACTTCGTCTGGATTTACGCCTTGCTCTGGTTTCTTACCAAAGAATTTCTCCACTTCGGCCACCACCTTTGGCATCCGCGTCATACCGCCCACCAGGACGATATTATTCACTTCTTTCGCCTCCAGTTTCGCGTCTTTGAGCGCTTTTTTCACCGGCTCGAAAGTTCGCGCAATTAGCTCATCGGTGAGCTCTTCCAGCTTTGCACGCGTGAGCGTCATCGTCAGGTGCAACGGATTGCCGTCATCAGATTGGGTGATAAAAGGCAAATTGATTTCCGTGCTCATCGTCGCCGAAAGCTCAATTTTCGCTTTCTCAGCCGCATCTTTGACGCGTTGAAGCGCTTGTGGATCTTTGCTCAAATCCTTACCATTTTCTTTCTTGAACTCATCCACGATCCACTCGATCACTTTGTTATCGAAGTCATCGCCACCCAAGAACGTGTCGCCATTGGTAGATTTCACTTCAAAAACGCCGTCACCAATCTCGAGGATAGAGATATCAAAAGTCCCACCTCCCAGATCGTAAACCGCAATTTTGCTGTTGCCTTTCTTGTCCAAACCGTAAGCCAGCGCTGCCGCCGTCGGTTCGTTCACAATCCGCTCCACCTTCAAGCCAGCGATCTCGCCAGCTTGCTTGGTCGCTTGACGCTGTGAATCATCAAAGTACGCCGGCACCGTAATGACCGCCTTATCCACGCTACCGCCCAGATAAGCTTCCGCATCAGCCTTGGCTTTTTGCAAAATCTTGGCTGAGATTTCCTGTGGCGTCATCTTCTGACCATCAGCGCTGATCACCGCCATGCCGTCCTTACCGGCTTCCACATCATAAGCCACGTGCTTGATCGCGTTTTGCACTGGTTTGGCGTTGTATTTTTGACCCATGAAACGTTTCACAGAGTTCACAGTGTTTTTCGGGTTGAGCACCATTTGGCGTTTGGCCGCATCACCCACTGCTGTCTCGCCCTTTTTCAAGCTCACAATGGAAGGAAAAGTATTGCGTCCTTCTGCCGTGGGGATAATTTTGGCGTGACCGCCCTCCATCACTGCTACCGCTGAATTCGTCGTTCCCAGATCGATTCCAATTATTTTTGACATATTCGTCGTCCTTTCTATTTTCTGATATTTACAGCTTGTGCCGTCACATATCATTCATTATTTTAAACGTATTAGCAATTCTAGCAGAAGACTGCTAATTTGTCAAGGGGCAATTTCCAGGCAAAGCAGACTTTCAGTCGCGCATATAGGTCATCGATTACCAATTTTCACGCAGGTAAACTGTCAGGCTTGTTTGTCAAGAACTTTTTCGAGCAGACTCGAAAAAGTTTTCTTAACTTTCCCTACGGTTTGCGGGCAAATTTTGCAAATATTCCCTACGGTTTACTGGCATTTACATAGAATAGCAACGTTTTAATAAAAGCAGCCAAAAAATTTACTCCGCTTGCTCCACGGAGTAAATCAAAATTCAACAATATAATTAACTATTCTTGAGAAACGTTGGCCAGCACTTCCTGCAGTGAGTGAACCGTTTCCTCTCTAGATCCGTCATTCAACATCTTTTCATATGTTTTTTTAAATTCATCATAACTACCTCCAATAAACCCATGATGCCAAGCGTAATCATAAGCTCCAGCTTTACTTAAACGACCAGATAGAAGACGATATAAAGTATTAAAGGTTTGATTTTGCCACACAATGTCATCGTGAATAACCAACCAATGCGACCCGCC
>CAYQLH010000006.1:0-27543 GCA_964418385.1 uncultured Pseudomonadales bacterium | reverse complement strand
ATTCGACTAAAAATTAGTCGAGATAAAATGCAGTTTTCCAGGCGTATTAGTTGAGATAAAATTTAATTCGAATAAAAATTAGTCGATATAACGCCAACATTTTTTGCCATTTGTAATCTGTAATTGTTTTAGCGGTTGACAAAAATCGCCGCCCGTGTTACAATCACCCCGATCTTTGACATGGGGATGTATGCTTTGATGTAAAGATCGGTTTTTTCTGGCCGCGCGTCTTTGATCGCGAGACGCCAAAAGCGATCACCAATTAACTGCCGACAAAGTCGCCAGTAAAGTGAAGAGCCGTTTGCTTGACACCGCCGGTGAAATTGCAAACCGCTTTTTCGCTCCTGCAAACTACGCTTTCGTAGGTTAAAGGCATTCGAGACAGAGTTTTTATCGTCGGCTCGTCTCGGGTGAAAACACAGCCGATACGCAACACGCAAGATCGAGCGTACTTGCGTTTTGTGTCTTGAGTCGCTCAAGCAAGTGTTATTGTTCGCCCACTTCCAATCACTTGCAATTAAAAGCTGGGCTATCGCGGTAGAGGGAGAAGATTAATCATTTACAGACACGGGTTCAACCCCGTCATCTCCACAATTGTTCACATTTTGTGAACGCAAACTGTACAGATTTTTCGTGTTTACCAATTGTCTTTACGATAAATCTGTGTTTAACATTTGTTAAACAAATCCAGGCGAAAACGTGAACACACTAAAACAAAGTGTTTACTCAGTTATACATCCAAGCTAGGCTGCTTGTTTTTTTGTACACATTTTGTGTACAGCAAATATCCACCATAAATCGTAATTGGCAACAGGGCAATTGCTTGTTCTGCGCCCCATTGAGTCTGAGAATAACCATTGGTCCACAAATATGGTATATATCGCGCCAAGGCTGACGCCGTTAAAATCCAACCGCCAAGGCGTATTTCATCTCGCCGCGCCAACGGCCAAAAAATCAAACTCCACGTTAAATACCACGGGTGAAAGCGTTGCGAACGCGCTGTCAAAAGCGGCAAAAGCATCGCCAGCGCGCAGCCGTCAAAAAAATACGTTGTCGCCAAAAAAGTGATTCGCTTCCACAATGGTTTCCATTTTTGCAGCCAATGAATTTTGATCCAGTCTTGACAATTTATTATCAGCAGGCAGCCCCAAAAGGGCAACAGTGCAAGCGTGGCAAATTTGATGGTCAGCGAAAAAGCGTACAATAATATCGATGCTATTATTTGCCACCAAGTTTTCTTTTTTTTCTGCGGCCACAGCAGGTAAAGTGCCCACAACGCTGGTAGCATCATCCATAAATCGTTATGGATATTCATCACCATTTCGATCGCCAAAAGCGGATTAAACACCAGCCACCAAATTGTTTGCGCAATCGATTTACCGCTGACGCGTTTGCCGATCGCCCACACGCTTGCGACCGTCGCCAGCACCAGCAACCAACTGCACAAACGAAAACTCAACCAAGCACCAGTAAATTTACCAAACCCGAGGTAATATGGCACTAATGAGACCGCCGTCCAACCGTAACCGTAAGGGGCAGGTGTGTGAATATTGTGCATAAAACGCACCCAAGTGTCACTTTGGTAATCAAGGGCCGTGTGCACGTGCGGATTGTCGTGATACACAGCCAGCATTTTGGCATTAAATAAATAATTAAAAACGTCAGCAGACAAAGCGTTGTAGGCAAACAAAAGTGGCACACTTAAAACCGCGGTCAAACCAAGTATCTGTTTCCAGCTTGCCGACCATTGCTGTCGCACTAGGTGCCAGTAATTTATCATCAAAGCGCCAATAACTAAAGCGTAGACAATGGTAATCAACGGGCGATTGGCGTAAAACGTTTCCTGCAGATAAGTTTGCGTTTGCAAATACCACGCGTTTTGAGAAAAAATTAAACCCGGCGTCACCAAAATCCACGACCACAAAGCCAAAAGCACCAAAAGTGCAATTTGCACTCCCACCAAAATCACTTTATGACTTTTGCTTTTCGTCATATTTGCCAGTCAAACTTGCCCACCGAATGCGTAAAATGTCGCGCAACATCCGCCACGAATCCTTAAATGGTGCCACTCTTTGCGTGGGACGATGTTGCCACAAAACCGGGATTTCTGCTACCGGAATCCGATAGCGTCGCGCCAAATATAAAATCTCCACGTCAAAAGCACCAGTGAAAGCATCGCGCATGCCGCTACCGCGCGCATAGATGCGCAACTTCGGAAAAAGCTTGCGCGTGGCTTTGTCAGAAAAAAGTTTAAAGCCACACTGAGAATCCTTAATGCCGGGCAAAACAATCAATTGCGTTAAAATATTAAAACCAACACCCATAATATGACGGTGCAACGGTTCTTTTTCGCGCTTGGCACCTTGAGCCGCTCGCGAGCCAATCACAATTTGGTGATCTACTGTGGATGGCAAGAGTTTTTCGATTTCGCTCAAGGGTGTTGATTGGTCAAAATCACTAAAAAGTCGCCATTTGCCACAAGCCGCCAACATCCCCGACGTTACCGTGGGACCTTTGCCCGCGTGCTCCAATTTCAAAACGCGAAAACGTGGATGTTCAGAACAGAATTTTTCTAGCAAATCCACGCTGCCGTCAGTGGAACCGTCGTCGGCAAAAATCACTTCGTAAAGATAAGTTTGTTTTTCCAAATAATCAGCAATCTTCCCTAGTACCCCTTTAGAAATATTATTCATTTCGTTATAAGCGGGAATGATCACGGATAAAAAGATTTCGTCGGTTTCCGTTTTAGTTTTGCTCATACGTGTCCATTTCTAAGCTTGGTTTGGCTTCGTCCGTGGCTTGCCGGAAAAAGCGATACACCTCCGGCCAGTCGTCGTGTGACAACATCAACTCGTAAGTGGCTTCTGGCTGATTGCGAAAAACCACAAGTTCATAACTCGGATTATCGTAAAGAGCGACGCTGTGTGTTTCGTCAATTACCAAGAAATTATCAGCTTCCAAAAACCGTTCGTGTGGTAAAATTTCTTTTGTCTGCGCGTCAAAAAAGTAACGATAATGTTCGCCCCATAAATCGCGATTGCTGTCAATTAAAATAAAATCAAAAGTTTCACCCACTGGCAAACTGGATACAATTTCCCGCGTCAATTCCCAAGTGCGTTTATACGTTTGTGCGTGCGGTTGCAAAAAATGACTGGGATAATTAAAGTATAAAAAGATTGTCGCACCAATGATCACGCTGATCCAGCAAGCACGCTGACTGCGCCACATCGTCAATAGGGTCGCTTGAATTGCTAAACCTATTGGCAAGAAAAATAGCAAATAATGATCAAAAACCGAATGTCGATAAAACGCCAAAGCTACTACCGAAATGATCATTGTTGTCCACAACAAAAAGTGTCCACACAGTTCCTCTGTTGACAACCGACGCCACCAGCGATTTTGCTTCCCCCGCCATCTAGTCCACACAAAAACAGAGTAAAGTCCACAAATTATCACACCGTAAGCGACACGCAGACCGTAAACATTCACACCGGTCGGCGAGAGCTTGGTTTCTAATTCTGGAAAAGTTAAACTTGCAAAAAGATGCGCGAGCCGCCCAAAAACACCACGCAAACTCAAGAGAATTCCCGCACTACCGTCAGCAAAACTTGATTCTTGGGTGAAAATACTGCCCAAAGCACCCACGTTAATCCAACCGTGTTTCCAGTCAAAAAGTATCAACGGCACCATGGTGAGCAAACCAATTACGGCAGCACTTGCTGTCAAGGTCCAAAAATGTGTGCGCTGCTGCCACGTGGTGTCACGGTGTTTGCTCCACCACTGCCAACACCACGCTACACCCATCACGGCAACGACAATTAAGTTGACATAATGCAACTGAATCAAAATTCCCGCTGCTAGCGCCGCCCATAGCCAATTTTTTGGTGAGCGTGTTAACGCCCGATGAGTGAAGTACAACGCTAAAATTGTTACCGGCGCCGATAAATTCGGATTCCAGCTAAAGCGCGAATAAGCGATTGCCACCGCCGAAAGTGCCAATGCTCCGCTTGCTACTGCTGCCGTGCGCTCGCCAATCATTTTGTGTCCGCACACCCAAAGCAAAATTATTCCCACAATATTAATCACACCTACCGCCCACACCGGTCCAATCGGACTAGGATAAGTCAACCACAAAAACGGTAACATGAAATAATAATAAAAGGGGCCCAAATACATGTTACCCACGCTCGTCACTGGACCAATAAATACCAAATCGTGCTCTCGCCAAATTGCTGCCACCGTGGAAGCGTCGCGTCCTTGGTCACCTTGAAACATCATTGTTTCTGGCAAACGATAAAAGCGCCAAAAAACCCCAATTGCGACGATCACCAACCAAATCACGCTTTCCCAAAAATGATCACGCCAATACTTTTCACACGACTGGTGCCAACGCGTATACCAGTGGAGAAAAGCATTTTTGGTCATGAAGTCGGTTTCTCCTTCCAAATAAATTTACTGTAAATATAAAAATTAAGCATCATTCCCAAAACAATACCGATGACTTGATAAATATTTTCACGCCTGATTGTCACTACCCATGTCCAGATCTCGCCCAAACCAAACAGTGTCTTTCCCAGCCACATCGTGAGTACTTGAATACCAATCGAACCCAAACTCGAAACATTGACTTTCAGGAATTGAGGTATAAGTTGTTTGTCTTCAAGTTTACGGTCACGAAACGTCCACAAATTGTTAATCACAAAGGTGGTGAAAATCCCCAGTTCGATTGAAATTATATTGGCAATTTGCAACCAGTTTTCCGCCGCCATGACGCTGGCACGCAAAAGAGAAAAACTGATCAGTTGCGCTAAAGCACCGCAACCACCAGCCACTAAAAGTTTGCAAATGCGGGCATTGATAATTTCGTCCAAACGCGCTTTAAAAATGTACAAAAGTGTGTTCTTGATGTACTCACTACCCAACTTTGACTGACCAATTTTGCGATCCACAAAGTGAATCGGTACCTCGCAAATTTTAAAATTCTTGCGTACTGCTTTGTGCAAAAAGCCAATTTGCCACGTATAACCGGAAAACCGTTCTCCAGACATTTCCGGCACGACTGCTTCATACACCGCCCGTGAAATCGCGCGGTAGCCACTCGTCCAATCGCGAATCCGGAAATCAGTTAACACGATCATAATGACAATGTTGCCCACCACTGAGTAAAACTTGCGCAAAAGCGGCCAGTTGGGATCGATGCTCCCGCCGTTGCTGTAGCGTCCACCAATGACGAAATCAAAACCGTCATCCAGTTTCGCCAAAAAATACGGAATTCGTTCCGGATCATGCGAACCATCAGCATCAAATTCAAAAATATAATCAGCTTGCAATTCGCCAAAAGCGTACTTCATACCTTTTAAATACGCACCGCCAAGACCAGCTTTTTCCGGATTAACCAGCAAATGCAAATTTTTCTGGTGCACCATCATTTTTTTAACAGTTTCGTATGTTTTGTCCGGCGAAGTGTCATCCACTACCAAAATATGCACGTCCCAATTGTGCGCTTCGCTTACTGCCGCAAAAATGCGCGGCACAATCATCTGGATATTCTCCTTTTCGTTATACGTGGGAATAATGATGACAACTTTCTTTTTCATGCGGTTTACACTTTCTGCTTAAAAATCGCACATGCGCGCTTTTCCTTGCAAGATCGCGAGCTCAGCATCAACCATAATTTTTACCAAACCGCCGAAAGTGACAGATGGTTTCCAGCCCAAAACTTTTTTCGCTTTTGCCGGATTACCAATCAACAAATCAACTTCCGCTGGGCGATCGAATTCTGGATTGTGTTTAAAATGCTTTTCCCAATCGTCAATACCGACGTGACGGAAAGCACATTCCAAAAACTCACGCACCGTGTGTGTTTCACCGGTAGCAATCACGAAATCGTCGGGCTTGTCTTGTTGCAGCATCAACCACATCGCTTCCACGTAATCTTTTGAATAACCCCAATCACGTTTAGCTTCCAAATTTCCCAACTCCACGTATTCACGCTCACCCAATTTTACTTGAGCAACTTGGTGAGCGATTTTGCGCGTCACAAACTCCAAACCGCGTCGCGGCGACTCGTGATTGAAAAGAATTCCAGAACACGCAAACATGTCATAAGACTCGCGATAATTGACGGTGATAAAATGACCAAAAGCTTTCGCCACGCCATATGGAGAACGCGGATAGAAAGGTGTCAATTCGGTTTGTGGCACTTCGCGCACTTTACCAAACATCTCCGACGATGACGCTTGGTAAAAATGAGCTTTTGGTTGAAACAAACGCACTGCATCTAAGATTTTTGACACTGACATTGCAGTGTATTCGCCGCTGGCTAGAGGTTCATCCCAACTGGCATGCACAAAAGAGTGAGAGGCTAAATTATAGACTTCGTCTGGCTGCACATCGCGGATAATTGTCATCAGTGAAACGGTGTCAGTAATGTCACCAGGCACCAAGTGAAAATGCTTATTATTCAAAATCTTTTCAATCCGTTCGGTGGTAGGCGCACTGGTACGACGCACCACACCAAAAACTTCGTATTTTTTATCCAAAAGTAACTCTGCTAAGTACGATCCATCTTGACCCGTTACTCCTGTAATGACTGCTTTTTTTGCCATAATTATTTTCCTTGATCCTCTGTCGCAACTTGCGCGCGCCAATAATCTAATATATCACCAATAGTTGTTGATAAATCAATCTCTGCTTGCCAACCCAAAGATTTGAGTTTACCAGCGTTGCAAGCGATGATTGGGTGATCCACGGGGCGGAATTTCTTTTTATCCACGCTCACTTTTACCTCCACCCGTGCCTGATCAATGATCATTTCCAAAAGATCAGCAATTTTAATTTGCCGTTCACTGCCGGCATTATATATTTCACCAGCGGCCCCACGTTCCATTAAAAGGGCATAGGCACGCACCATGTCGCGCACAGAAGTAAAATCGCGACTGGACTCCAAATTGCCTACTTTGATCTCACGCTGCTTTGCGTCCACTTCTGCCAACGCCACCGCGTGGGCAAAATCCGCCACCACAAAGCCTAACCTTTGTCTTGGACCAATATGATTAAATGGCCGCACGATCACTACTTTCAGACCAAAACTTGCCGCGTAGGCTTGCCCCATTAAATCCTGCGTCGCTTTGGAAACAGCATATGGATTAAGCGGTTTAATCAAGCGGTTTTCGTCAATCGGCCGTTGATCAGTATGGTCATATAAGTCAGCGCTACTCACCAAAAGCACCCGTGTTTGTGGGGCGCGGAGACGGATAGCTTCCAAAAGATTCAGTGTCACTTGAAAATTATTTTGCAACACTTCCGCCGGATCCTCAAAACCACGTGCCACGTGAGCAATCGACGCCAAGTGATAAACTTCTTGCGGTTGATATTTTTTAATCATCGCCGTCACGCTTTCGGCATCGGTCAGATCGAGAGCGATGACTTCTGTTTGCTTGTCTGGATTTGGTTGCGGATTGTGTCCTGTTAAAACAATTTTGTCTTCTGGCTGAGACTGACGCAAGTAAGCACGCAAATGCCCACCCACAAAACCGGTACCGCCAGTAATTAAAATTGTTTTCATTGCTCGCCTGTCTGCCGACCAATGCCGACGTAATTGTAACCCGCTTTTTCAATCATGTCTGGCATGAATTGATTGCGCGCATCCAAGAAAACTACTTTTTTGCCAGTGGAGTTTTTGAATTTATATTCTGTAATCTGTGGCCACTCAATCAATGCCACAATCACGTCCACGTCCTCAATGGCAGCTTTAATTGATTTTACTTGTTCGTAATTTTCGTTGGCAGCAATGTCGCTTGATGCAATTATTTTTACCATTGGATCAAACGCTTTCACGCTGGCACCTTTTTTCAAAAGTAACGGTATCATTGCCAAAGCCGGCGCTTCACGCTGATCATCGGTGTTTGGTTTAAATGCTAACCCCAAGACTGCCACTTGTTTGCCTTTGAGTTTTCCGGCGTGAGTTTCTAGCATCTCCACAACGTCTGCTGGTCGAGTGGTGTTAAGCTTGTTGATAAATTTAAACAAATTCCGCTCCGGAGATTCAAATTCGTCCACATAGGCTGCTAAAGCTTTCACGTCCTTCGGGAAACAAGAACCGCCGTAGCCGAGACCTGGATACCAGTAGTGACTACCAATTCGTTTTTCATGACCCATGATAGCTAAAACTTCGTCAATGTCAGCTCCAGATTGCGTACACACATCTGCCAAAACGTTGGCGTATACAATCCGCAAAGCCAGATAATCGTTACTAGCATACTTTGCCAATTGTGCCGATTCTGGGCGTACTCGCACCATTGGCGCTTTGAGCGGCGCGTGCAACCTTGACAACACTTCCCAGGCAAAATCATCTTCAACGCCAATCGCAATTCTATCTGGATACAAAGTATCATCCACCGCCGTGCCTTCTTTCAAAAATTCCGGCAAACTGGCATAGTGAATTTTTTTGTCACATATTTTTTTCACGATCGGCTTGATCTGTGCTAGTGTCCCTGGCAATACTGTTGACTTAATTGCCAAGACCGCATCCTCTTTCAAATATGGCGCTGCTTGCTTGGCGCTTTCATTGACGTAATCAAGATTGATCGAGCCGTCTCGGCGTGATGGCGTGCCCACGGCGATAATCACCACATCAGCATCACTGACTGCTTCCTCGTACGAAGTTGTAAAATGTAATTTCTTTTTTTCAATGCCTGCTTGCAACAATTCCGTCAGTTTAGGCTCAAAAAAAGGTACTTTCCCCTTATTGAGGCTAGCGATTTTTTTCTCATCAATATCCAAACCAACCACCTGGTTGCGAAACTTCGCGTACACTGCTGAGCTCGTCACTCCCACAAACCCAGTTCCAATTACAGTCACTTTCATCTGCTCCCCCTATCCTTCTCACTGTATAGATAGCAGATATTGTACCACAAATTTGCGCTCTTTTGCACGCAACTTGTATCTGTAACCATCTTTACAAAAGTGAAAACACGCCCAGACTCAAAGCAGTCACAATCGCTCCCGCGATCACATCACCAAGAAAGACCGCCGCTAAAGCCTTTGGGAAATCCATTTTGATCAATGAAGCAATCGCTGAGCCCGTGTACACGCCCGTTCCTGGCAAAGGAACAGCTACAAAAACCACCACCGCCCAAAATTTTAAAAGCTCTTTTTGCCATTGTTTGCGGTCTGACCGCTCAATTTGTGAAGTTTGATTGGCGACTTGTTGCGCTTTGGCAGCCACGCGTTTATTGAGAAAATCTGTCAACCACGGCAAAAAATGATGTTTTTCAAGATACTTAAGGGCCCAATCAAACAGCGGAATCACGAAGAATGCTGGAATCATTGAACCAATTACGGAGTACAAATAAGCTTCATACCAGGGAAGACCCATCGCGATTGCCACCGGAATTGAACCTCGCAACTCAATCAAAGGTACGAATGAAATAATTAAAGTGTAAATCACCGGGCTTACGGATTTAAGTGGTTCGAAAAACTGAAGCAAAATATTAGCCATAGACGCCGATTATATCATGCTCGTGAAATAATTGTCAAATTATGTCAGCTATAATAGCGCTTATGCTAATCAAAAACATGAGCGCCACCCTTCAGGGCCTTAAAGCGACTTTGATTGAAGTTGAAGCCGACAGTTCTCGCGGTAAACCGGTGATGACTTTTATTGGCCTGGCGGAAAAAGCCGTTGAAGAATCACGAGAAAGAATCGTCAATTCGCTTTACAGTTGTGGTGTCCGCCCCAAATGCAAAAAAACGATTATTAATCTCGCTCCCGCTGATCTGCGCAAAAGCGGTTCCAACCTCGAGCTGGCGATCGCGATGTCCCTGTGGGAGCTGACGCTAGAAACCAAATTTACCAGTCAAGATGACATTTTTTTCGGCGAACTCTCCCTTGACGGTAAATTACGTCCTATTCGTGGGGCGCTACCTCTAGTCAATTTTGCACGTCAGCAAGGTTTTAAACGCGTTTTTTTGCCTGCTGCCAACGCACCCGAAGTCAGAATTGTTGATGGTATCGAGATTTATCCAGTAGCGGACTTGCTGACACTTTTGCAATTCTTCCAAGGACAAAAACAACTCACGCCTGCTCCGAGTGAACGTTATCTTCCTGGGGTTGCCACCGTGGACACGGATTTTGCCAATATTATTGGTCAAAAAGTAGCCAAACGTTGCTTGGAAATCGCCGCTGCCGGCGGTCACAATCTTTTGCTTTCTGGTGTACCTGGCGCTGGCAAAAGTTTACTTGCCAGTGCGATGCCCTCAATTTTGCCACCTTTAACCCAAGCAGAGGCCCTAGAAATTACCACCATTTATTCCGTTTGCGGTATGCTTGATGAAACCGGACTAGTCAGCGTCCGTCCTTGTCGGGCCCCGCATCATACCATTTCGGCAGCTGGTTTGGCCGGGGGAGGCAGCAATCTGCTTCCTGGAGAAATTTCGCTTGCCCACCGCGGCGTTCTCTTCTTAGATGAATTGGGCGAGTTTCGTCGCGACGCTTTAGAAATTTTGCGCCAGCCGCTTGAAACCGGTCAAATCACGATTTCACGTGCCACCGGTCATGTCGTTTATCCGGCACAAGTCACTTTGATCGCTGCTACCAATCCTTGTCCTTGTGGTTTTTTGGGTAGTAAAAAACGCCGTTGTGTTTGCACGCCCCAGGAGATTGCTCGCTATAAACGCAAGCTTTCGGGGCCAATTCTAGATCGGCTTGACATGCAAATTTTTGTTCCAGAGGTGGATGTTGCCGATTTAACCCACCAAGAAGAATCAGCCGAATCGTCAGCTCAAGTTCGTCATCGCGTCATCCGCGCGCGCCAGCGTCAAGAAAAGCGTTGGCGCCAATTGGGATTGTTAACTAATAGTCAGCTCAGCAGTCACCATGTCAGAGAAAACATTGCTTTAACCGCACAAGCGCGCTTACTTTTAGAAAAAGCGGTCAGTCGCTGGCAACTGTCTGCTCGCAGCTATTTTAAGATCGTCAAAGTTGCTCGCACGATTGCCGATCTTGAAGAAGAAAATGTACAATTGCTCACCACCGCTCACATTGGTGAAGCATTACAATATCGCCAAAGTATTACCAACGGCAGCTGAGTCACAAATTGCTTCGCCGAAGCTGTTTAAAAGGTGTATAATACGTATGATGATCAAAAAAACTGCAACTCGTTTGTTATTAGCTATTTTTTCTTTAGTTGCCTTGGTACCAAGGTTAGTCTTTGCCGAAAGCTACGATTTGAGTAAATTTGAGCCATCGGGTTACAAGCCGCAAACAGAAGCTGGCACCGTTGGTTCTTCAGTTTTTACTCTGGTAATTGTAGTCAGCGCGATTTTAGTTTTGGCCTACTTGCTTTGGGGTGCGATTAACATTATTACTGCTGGCGGTGACAAAACCAAAGTGGCAGCGGCGCGAGATCGCATGGTTTTTGCAGTTATCGGTTTGATCATGATCGCCTCTGTTTGGGCCATTTTCAATCTCATAGTGACAATTACGCTTGGCTCACCAGAAAGTATTTCTGTTCCCACAATTTCCGGTAGTTAGATGTTTTTTGCTTTAACGTGCAAAAAATGTAAACTTTTGCTAATTTTTTCCTATAAATTTTCATATTTTGTTTAAAATTGGCCAAAATTACCCGCAAATCGGTTAAATTGGCTTTTAAAATCATCATTTTTGGTGTATAATATATCAAATAGGTATTTAATAAAACAAATATTATCTTAAATACCACAAATTAAAAGAAAGGCATCATGAAAAAATGGTTGCAAAAATGTGCCGTCAGTACTGGTTTAGCTTTAGTCGCCACGGCGTCAGCCTTGGCTCCAGTGATGGCGGATGACGCTACCAATCTTTTTAAAGATATGGATCCGACCAAAAATTCCAGTGGCATTAAAATTTCTAGCAGTATTGGTACGGTGGCACGCAATATTATTACCATCGTGTTTATTGTGGCGGCGATCATGACTCTCTTCTTCCTGATCATGGGCGCGGTCAACTGGATCAGCTCTGGTGGCGATCGTGGTAAGGTTGAAGAAGCGCGCAATAAGATCACGGCAGCAGTTATTGGTCTGTTGATCTTGGCTGCTACTTGGGCACTTTACCAGTTAGTGATGACTGTTGCTTTCGGTACTGGCAGCGGCGGCATTACTGTTCCTTATTTAGCCAAATAAAAAATATTTGCACACAACAAATCCCACTCTTTGCTGGAGTGGGATTTTTATATTGCAGTTAAATCTATTTGCCAGTGACAACGCCATCGAAAAAGCCAGGGATATGCAGGACTGTCTTCCCCACAAACTCTAGAATTGTCACCGAAAAGACAATCAAAAGCAACGCAATCACTGAATTGGTAATTCGTTCTCGCGCTTGCTGCAAAGCTTGTGGGTTGCCACGTGAAACTACCAACTGAAATGAGCCTACTAAAATCTGAAAAACCACAAACAACCCGCCCACACCCAACATGAATTGCAACAAATCGCGCGTCGCTGCCACAGGATTGGTGGAAATACAACCAATACCAGTCCAAAAACCCTGCGGATTGTCTGGATTATCACCCATGCATGCGTTGCATGCAGCAGATGCTTTAATTCGCTGACAAGGATTATAATCTACGGTCGCGCCTCCACTGGCAGCCGCCCCGCCGTCAGCCGCTGCCACATTCATCGGCAACCAACCAGCTTCCAGCGCTAAACCTATGCCCACGAACGAGGCAATCAAACCCAAATTCAAAATTGGTAGCCACCTTTTCATTCGCATAAGTGTCGTTATTATACCTCATCTTGTCCAAAAATAGCAAGACTATTTTGATAAACTTGTGCCAAATCCGCTCCACACTTTTCGCTCAAAAGTCGCGCTGTGTGCGCGATAAACGCCGGTTGACAAAATTGTCCTCGTTTGGGTTCTGGCGCCAAAAACGGACTGTCAGTTTCCACCAGCAATCGTTCTGCTGGTACCAACGCTGCCAACTCACGTAAACTGTGCGCCGATTTAAATGTCACGTTACCCGCAAAGCTGACATAACTTCGTGGCAGCGCCAAAACTTTTTCCAAGTAAGCGCGCGAGCCAGAAAAACAGTGAAAAATCATCGACTCGCCAGAAAAATCCAATTCTTCAATCACGCGAAGCAAGGTTTGTTGCGCTCCCTCTGGTGAGTCATAGAATTTTTCGTCGTCGCGCACGTGAAAAATCACCGGTTTACCGCCGCCGCGAGCCAGTTCTAGCTGTGCGCGCAAAAGCTCGATTTGCAGCTTTCGCTGCCGCTCCCAAGTCTGATCTTGTCGATCAACGCGGAAAAAATCTAAACCGATTTCGCCCCAGGCTGCAAATTGTGCCTGGCTCCATTGTCGCAGCTGGTCGACGCTTGCCTGCATTTTGGCGGTGGCTGCTTCTACACTGTCATCGCTTGTAGCTAGCCAGAGTGCGGCATTTTCCGGATGTAGACCCACCGCTGCCACCAAGACGTCTGGGCACTTTGCCGCCAACTCGACCGCCCGCTGTGAAGTTTCAAAATTAGTCCCAATCACCGCTGCTTTGGCCACACCGCTGTTTTGAGCAGCGCGCAAATACCGCTCCCAATCGTCAAAAATTGGCTCCAAATTGTAATGAACGTGAGTGTCAAAAATTTTCATCCTATTTTGTTTCCAATTTCAAGCGCGGAAAAAGTGGCGGTAAAGGCATAATTTGATGAGGGTGAAAATGTCCAGCGATTTTTTGGCTTGTTTGAGGCATAAACAGTCGCAAGTCAAAAACCAGTTGCAAAAAATCATTCAAAATTGGCGTTAAAACGCGCTTCCGGTCAACGCCATCTGGCAGTAGCCACGGTTTTTCGCCGCTCAAGCGCCCATCCAAGCGTGCCACGTGATCAATTATTGTCTGCAATGCCTCGTGGACGCGGTAATTATCTAGCGGCTGCCGGATTTCTGGTGAAAGCGCTTTGGGCATTTCCAGTTCCCAGCCAGTCTCCACTGTAGAAGCCAGTTTTGCCAAGCGTGACGCCAAATTCCCCAAGCCATTAGTTAAATGCGCCGTGTAAAAATCGTGCAGCCGCGCTGCCGTAATATCCACGTCTTCGCCCAAAACCGGAAACCCCGCGATCAAAAAACGTGTCGCTTCTGTGCCGTAAGTTTCCACCAAGGCGTCAGGCGAGATGACGTTACCCAGCGATTTGCTCATTTTTTGCCCATCCACGGTAATAAAACCGTTGACCAAAATCTGGCGTGAGTTCGCCACACCCGCCGACATCAGCATTGCCTGCCACATCGCCGCTTGTTGGCGTAAATTATCTTTGCCACACAGCTGTACTCCCGGCCAAAAGTAGTCCGCGTCCGAGTCTTCATCTGGCCAGTCAAGAGTGGAAATGTAATTGACCAACGCGTCAAACCAGACGTACATCACCTGTGACTCGTCGCCAGGCACGGGAATGCCCCACGGCATTTTGTTTGCAAGGCGCGAAATGCTAAAATCCTGCAAACCCGCTTTCACAAACGCCAACAACTCTTTCATCCGTCCTACCGGTTGCACAAAATCCGGGTGCCGTGCATAAAAATCTAAAAGCTTTTCTTGGTACTTGCTTAAACGAAAAAAATAATTGTCTTCTTCACGAATTTCCAGTTCTTGGTGCGGATGCAGCGGACAGTGTCCGTCCACCAATTCGCTGTCAGTTTTTTCCAGCTCGCACCCAACGCAATACTTAGTCTGGTATTTTTTCTTGTAAATATCACCCGCCTTTTCGCAACGGCGCCAAAACTCCTGCGCCGCGGCAACGTGATGTGCGTTGGTGGTGCGTGCAAAATGTGTGTATGACAGCTCTAAACTTGTTTTCAAATTGGCAAAATGCGCCGACATTTGATCCACATATTCTTGGGGACTCATCCCCAATTCTTGGGCTTTTTGGTAAATTTTTTGCCCATGCTCGTCAGTGCCAGTATTGAAAAATGCTGTCTCACCAAGCAAACGGTGATAGCGGGTAATGATATCCGCCGTTACCACTTCCCAGGCAAAACCCAAGTGCGGCTTAGCGTTGACGTACGGCAAAGTCGTCGTCAGATAAAACCGATGCTCAGCTGGGTCCCTTCGGGGTTTGTGACTCTCATTTGACATGAGGGTATTATACCACTAAAGTACCTGTTCGCGACCTCCATTTGGCAGTCCTCGTCTCGTTTTGCCTCCTTAAAAACGTTTTTGGCAGCGAAGTATCTTATATTATATCATAAAATGTCTATTTTGTCAAGAGGCAAACGTCAAAGCAATCAGGGTCGTCATGTTTTCCACCATTCTAGTGCCCTCGCTACACCGTTTCTGCGCTAGTTTTGGTCAAAATTCGTCTTATTTTAGTGCAATTTTGGGTTAAAATATAAAAGTACGCGTGTATCGCTTCATTTTCATACTTGACAAACCACGCCGCATGATATATATAAAATTAGTAACAATATGAAATAACTAGAAAGTGCCAATGGCAGTCACTCTGTACAGAAAACAAAAGCAAATTTACGATTATCTTTGTCAGTACATCCAAAAAAACGAATTTGCGCCCACGCTTAAAGAAATTGCGGAAGCGATGAATGTGAATTCCGTGGCTACAATTCACGAGCACCTCAAAGCTTTGGAAGACAAAAATCTCATCCGGCGCTCCAAAGGAAAAAATCGCGCTATCGAGCTGACCAATCGCACCTTTTTGAAACTGACGGAAGGTGTGGATTTGCCAATTGCGGGTTTCTTGCGCCGTGGCGAGCCACTGACTCCCAATGTCCGCACTGATCAGACTTTCCGCGTTTCACCAGAACTTATCAGCGGTAAAAAACGTGCCTTTATTCTCCAAATCCAAGGCGACAACTGGACGCCAGATCTCCTTACCGATGGTGATTACTTGATTCTCGAGGAAGAACACGACGTTGCTAACGGCACGCCAGTAGTCGCTACCCTGGAAAACGACGTCGCGGCGATTTACAAATATTATCGTGAAGCCACGCGGATTCGTTTAGAACCAATGTATGACTCTGAAAGCATGCCCATTTATGCTGGTCGCGTCAAGGTAATTGGTCAAATTATGGGTCTTATCCGCAAAAACTTTTAAGCATTTACCCACATTTCCAATTTAGCCTTTTGAAAAATCGCGATCGGGTGTATAATACTGAAGTTTATGATAGTCAGACCAATTGCCTTCGAAGAAAAAGAAATTTACAATCGCATTGTCACTCATCCACTCCAGTCTTGGGAATGGGGCGAGTTCAAAAAACTAAATGGTCAAAAAGTTGAACGCATCGGCTTTTTTGATGGTAATAAACTCCAAAATGCTATTCAAGTTACTTTCCACGATATTCCCGGCGGTTTCACGGTGGGCTATTTGCCCAAGGGTCCGATGCCGGATGAAGAACAGATCAACGCCATGCGCGAAATCGCCAAAAAAAACAACGCTTTGTTTATCAAAGTTGAGCCCAATATTTTAAGTCCTGTGGACACGAAAAATTCCGCTTTTGATTCCATCAATGATTTTATTGTCCAGCGCGGTGGCAAAAAAAGCCGCAATATTTTTACTCGTTATACGTTTTTGCTTGATCTCACGCGCTCTAAAGACGAGCTTTTTGCCAATTTGCACTCCAAAACTCGCTATAATGTCCGCCTGGCGATCAAAAAAGGCGTCCAAATTATTGACGATACCAGCACTGACGGCTTGGAAAGTTTTATTCAACTTCTCGAAGAAACGACCACTCGCAAAGGCTTTCACGCTCACAATGCCGACTATTATCGCAAGCTCTGGCACGCGATCGGTCGCACTGGAATGATGAAGATTTTCCACGCAGTTTACGACAATACCGTGATTGTTTCCTGGATCGTTTTCCTTTTCAACAACAAGCTTTATTATCCGTATGGCGCTTCGTCGGTTTTGCACCGCGAAGTGATGGCTTCCAATCTCATGATGTGGGAAGTCATTCAATACGGCAAACAACACGGTGCGACTTCATTTGACATGTGGGGGGCGCTGGGGCCCAACCCCAACAAATCGAGCCCTTGGTACGGTTTTCACCATTTCAAAGAGGGTTACGGTGCCACTTTGGTGGAAAACTTCCCCACTTATGATTTTGTGTACAATCAAGCGCTTTATTATCCGTTTTTGGCGGCTGACAAAGCGCGACAGTTTTGGCTTAAAACCAAAGCGAAAAGCAAGTAAGCGAAAGGCTCCATGCAGCAAACAAAATATCACCGGATTATGCTCAAAGTGACCGGAGAATCTCTTCTGGGAAAAAGGGAATATGGCATTGATCCTGCCGCCGCTCGCACTCTTGCTCAAAAAATCAAACAAATTGCCGACCTGGGCGTTCAAATTGCGATTGTGATTGGTGGTGGCAATATTTTCCGCGGTATTTCTGGCTCCAAAAATGGCATCGACCGCGCCACGGCCGACTATATGGGCATGCTCGCCACCGTCATGAACGGTATGGCTTTGGAAGACGCGCTGGTGAAAGCCGGCGTCCCAGTACGTTTGCAATCAGCGCTCACCATGACTAGCGTGGCGGAGCCGTTTTTGCGCAAACGGGCGATCCACCATCTGGAGAAGGGGAGAGTTGTGATTTTGTCAGCGGGCACAGGCAACCCTTACGTCACCACCGATACCGGTGCCGCACTGCACGCTTTGGAGCTTCACTGCGAAGTTTTGATGAAAGCCACCAAAGTGGACGGTGTTTATGACAAGGATCCGGTCACGCATCCAGACGCCAAACGTTACGCGACTTTAAGCTATACCGATATTTTGCGAGATCGCTTGCAAGTGATGGACGCCGCCGCGCTTTCGATGTCCATGGATAACAATTTACGCACCCAAGTATTTCAACTTTTTGAAGGCGATGCGCTCTTGCGCGCCGTTTGTGGCGAACCTGTCGGGACCGTCATGAGTGACGACGTGGAAACCAAATTTGCTTAAAATTGCTTGCCAAAATTACTCATTTTTGGTTTACAATAGGAGAGAGCAAATTTAAAAGTTAGCCACTTGAAGAAAGGAAGCTTCTCAAGCTTGAATTTTTATGGCAACAATCGGCATCAATGGTTTTGGACGTATTGGTCGAACTGCTGTGAGTGTGTGGTTGGCCAAAGGCTAACCGGCACCTTTAGGTTTGATTAATACCTCTGGTTCGATGGATGTGAACGGTTGGGCGCATTTGCTTAAATACGACAGTAACTACGGTCCCTTGCCGATGAAAATTTCCTGGGAAAAGCTCCAAGATGCCAAAGCCGCCACGCCAGAAAATCCGTTAATCGGCTATCTCATCATTGATGACGCCAAAATTCCGGTTTCGGCAGGGCGCGATCCCGCTCAAATTCCCTGGCAGCAGTATGGCGTAGAAACCGTTATCGAGTCCACAGGGGCTTTTACCAGCAAAGAGAAAGCCGAACTCCACTTGCAGGGTGGCGCCAAACGCGTGATTATCACCGCTCCTGCCAAAGGCGAAGGCGTCGACATGTCGGTTATCAGTGTCAAAGATTACGATCCGGCAAGCACCGTGGTCTCCAATGCTTCTTGCACTACCAATTGCGTGGGACCGATTATCAAAGTTTTAAACGAGGCTTTTGGTATTGAAAAAGCTTTGCTCAACACCGTCCACGCTTACACCGATGATCAAAATCTCCAAGATAACTCTCATCGTGATCTGCGTCGAGCGCGCTCGGCTGCCATCAATATTGTGCCCACCAGCACTGGCGCCGCCAAAGCTGTAGGCAGTATTTATCCCACTGTCGCCGGCAAATTTGACGGCGTCGCTATTCGGGTGCCAGTGCGTACGGGCTCACTTTCGGACATCGTTTTCCTTGCCAGCCGCAACGTGACCATCGAAGAAGTCAATCAAGTACTTACGCAAGCGGCTGCCGGTGCTTTCCGCGGCATTATCGGTGTCACGAGCGACCCCATCGTCAGCTCGGATATCGTCGGCTTGAGTTATTCTTCGATCGTGGATCTTTCGCTTACCAATGTGATCGCAGACAACCTTGTTCGCGTTGTCGCCTGGTATGATAATGAGTGGGGTTATTGCAACCGCTTAGTGGAACAAGCCTGTAAATATTAAAAATTAGTCTTAACGGAGGTAAAGATATGCCACAAACTGGAGAAGATTTAGCCAATCAAGCTCTATCGTCGATTCAAGCTGAAACTGACGAAGTTTCAAAAAAGGATAAAATAGCCCAGACGCTTTACGCTTTGCAAGGTGTGATTTAAAGCAAAGCCAACGAATTTCTTTATTTGAGCAAAAAGCTTAAACAAAAACGAGAAATGCTCAAAAGCAGTCTCGAAAACAACACCGAAATCGCCGAAGCGCAAACCAAAGCAAAAGCGCTTAACGACGAAATCAAACAAAAAAAGTCGCAAGCGCTCAATCAGCCAGAAGTTGTCAATTTGAAGCTGGAAATTGCCGAACTGGCGCAAAATAAAAAGGAAATCGAGGAAACTCTTTCCAGCCACTTGATCAATTACCACCAACTCACCGGCTCCACCAGCTTTGACACTTCTGACGGCGATCAGTGGGAATTTAGCATTTCGGCACGCGTGAAAGCCAAGAAAGAGTAAAGCCTCCTATGTCGCGCTTGTCGGTGATTGTTAATACCAAAAACGCGGCTCCGTTTTTGCGCTCCTGCCTGCAAAGCGTACAAGACATTGCTGACGAAATTGTTTTGGTGGACATGGCTAGTACCGATCAAACGTTGAGCATTGCCGCCGAGTTTCCGGCAGTGAAAGTTTACCAATATCCCAATCCCGATGTTGGCTATGCCGACCCCGCCAGGCAATTCGCTTTTGACCGTGCCACTGGTGACTGGCTGGTGATTATCGATGCTGATGAGCAGTTTCCAGAAAAATTAGCACGCCGCATTCGGCAAATCGTCGATGCCGAAGCGCCCACTTCGCCGGCACAAGCATATTATTTCCCCAGGCGCAATGAGATTTTTGGTTACTTTTTTACTGGCACCGGCTGGTATCCTGATTATCAATTGCGTCTGTGGCGACGGGATCGCGTTCACTGGCGTGAGGGTGTGCATTCGCAACCAGAAATTTCCGGCAAAACCGCGCGTCTGCCTGCCAACGATCCGGACTTAGCGATCATTCACCACAACTATCAACACATCGACCAATACCTGGCTCGCATGGTTAAATACACCACCGCTGCTGCTCAAGCTGCCGATAGGGAAGCGCCCACACCTGAAGACCTCTGGCAAAGTTTTTTTGGTGAGTTTTGGCGTCGCGCTTTTCGTGATGACGGTTTGCTTGAAGGCAATCACGGCTTAGTTTTGAGCCTTTTCCAAGCAACTTACGAACTCATTGTCCAGGCAAAAATTTGGGAAAATGCTGGTTTTTCGCACCAAGAACTTGACGGCGCTGCCCTCAAACGTTTGCACCGCCGCTTCCAGCGTGAAGCTCATTATTGGTGGGCGGATCTAATGGTCCGTCGCACTCAGGGACTGTCAAAATTAATTTGGCGTTTCCGGAGAAAATTTAAAATTTAGCTCTTGACAAAAGGGCATGAATATGATATAATAAGGAATATTGTTATGGGAAAAGTTCAAGCTCACAAACGTGCAGAAAAGGCTAAACGCCAAGTAAATTTTCAACTTGACAAACAAAAAAACCCTGACCTTTTTGATTTTGAAGGGGTCATCGACGATTGTTTGCCCAATACTAGTTTCCGCTTGACGGTGACCACGTCTCCAGTCACCCCGCTGGTGGGCAAGCAACTCCTGGCCACGCTTGCTGGGAAAATGCGACTTTACCGGATCCGCGTTATGCCTGGAGATCACGTCAAAGGTTATGTGTCAAAATATGATCTAACAAAGGCAAAAATTACCTATCGGTCCACAAAAACAACTTCGACGTAAATCTACTTGTTAATTTTGATAAATTGTGATATAATACCAATTCTTGACGGATAAAATTATGAAAGAAATATGAAAGTGCGATCATCGGTCAAAAAACTATGCAATAAGTGCAAGCTTATCAAGCGCAAAGGCGTTTTGCGTGTGGTTTGCTCCAATCCGAAGCACAAACAAAGACAGGGTTAAGGGTTCAGTTTATGTTGCGTATTTCAGGTGTTGATATTCCAGAACAAAAAATAGTTACCTTTGCCTTGCGTTATATTCACGGCGTTGGTCCTAAGGTCGCCAGCGAAGTCGTTCACCGCGCCAATATTGACGAAAACAAACGCGCCCGTGATCTCACGTCAGAGGAAATTGGTCGTATTCAGACCGTCCTGGATCAATATTTGATCGAAGGTGATCTCAAACGCAAGGTCGCTGACGATATCGATCGTCTCAAACGGATTCGTTCTTACCGCGGACTCCGGCATATTGCTGGTCTTCCAGTCCGAGGACAACGCACTCGCACCAACTCTCGCTCAGTGCGTGGCAATAAACGCCAGACTATTGGTTCTATGACCAAGGAAATGGCCGCCAAACTAGAAGAAGCCAAGAATAAAAAAGGCCAATAAAATATGAGAAAAAATCGTAATCATCATTCTTTCAACAAACGAGCCGGCAAGTTGGTGAGCAAAGGTCGTCTTTACGTCAGTGCCACTTTCAATAGCACCCTGGCAAGCATCACCGACGATAAAGGCAATGTTCTCTGTTGGTCTTCCACCGGTGAATCAGGATTTTCCGGTGGTCGCAAGTCGACGCCATTTGCGGCGACAGTGGCCGTAGAAAACGCTCTCAATAAGTCTAAAGCTTTCGGTATGAGCGAAATTGACGTTTACATCAAAGGTATTGGTCCGGGACGCGACGTTGTCCTCAACGTTTTGCGCACCACCAAGATGAAAGTGGGCATGATCGTCGACCGTACTCCGATCCCGCACAATGGCACGCGCTCACGCAAAGCTAAACACAATCGTTAAGGAAAAGTTACGTATGTCAAGATATACCGGACCAAAAATTAAAATTTCTCGCAAATTTGGCGAAGACCTTTCGCTGAAGACCAATGCTGCCAAAACTAGCAAACGTTTGCTCCAGCAACCAGGTCAGCATGGCGCCAAAATGCACCGTAAGCTTTCGCAATACGGCTTACAGCTTAAAGAAAAGCAAAAAGTGAAAGCGCTTTATGGCGTGAACGAAAAACAGTTAGTGCGTCTTTACAAAGAAGCCGCCAGCAAAGAAACTAATACCGGTATGACTCTTTTGTCTTACTTGGAACGCCGCTTGGACAACGTGATTTATCGTGCTGGATTTGCGCCTACACGCGCTGCCGCCAGACAATTGGTCAATCATGCTCATTTCCAGATTAACGGTCACAAAATGGATATTCCTTCTTACCGCGTTCGCGTCGGCGATGTCGTTTCGCTCGCGCCGCGTTCCAGTAGCGTCAAGGTAATCTCGGAGGCGATCAAAAACAACGAAATCGAAGATTTGGAGTGGTTAAAAATTAAGGCTGGCGTCATCAAGGTGGCAAGCTTGCCCAAGCGCGAGAACACGATGGAAAATATTGATGAGCAGTTGATTGTGGAGTTTTATTCTCGCTAGAGGGGAGTTTATATGAGAGATTTGAGTCAATACGAAATTCTAAATCCAGCCTTCGAGACAAAACTTTTTGAAGAAATTAGCCCCGACCATGCCGTGATCGAAATTTCGCCTTTGATGAAAGGTTATGGTCACACCATCGGTAACGCTTTGCGTCGTGTCCTGCTCACTTCGCTTGTGGGCAGTGCCATTACCAGCGTTAAATTTGCCGATTCTGATCATCCGTACACCGGTATTGACGGTCTGACTGACGATTTGCTCAATATCATTCTTAACCTCAAGCAAGTCGTGGTGAAAGGTGACACCGATGAAAAAGCGACTATGACCTTAAATGTCACCGGTCCCAAAGTGGTCACTGCTGGCGATATTTCCGCTCCTGCGGGATTTGAAATTGTCAACAAAGATTTGGTGATCACCGAAATTGTCACCGACAAGCCGTTCAATGTGGAAATGGAAGTCGAAAGTGGTTTCGGTTATCGCCTGGCAGCTGAAAAAGCCAAGCCTTTGATTGGTCAAATTGACGTCGATGCACTTTTTTCGCCCGTGGCGACTGTGTCTTACACGGTGGAAGAAACCCGTGTTGGTCGTCAAACAGACTACGATCGTTTGTTGATCAACGTGAAAACCAAAGGTACGATTGCTCCTCTTGACGCAGTCAAGCAAGCCGCTCAGATTTTGGCCAAACAGTTCACCCAAATTTTCGATCCTGTGGCTCTTGATCCGAGCAAACAAGATTTCGCCCAGCGTAAATTTGATCCCAAGGAAGCCAAGATTATGTTGCTCACCGTGGAAGAGCTTGAGCTGCCTACTCGTTTGAGCAACGCTTTGCGCCGTGCCGGTTTCAAGACGGTTTACGATTTGCTGAGCACCCAAAAGAGCGTCATTGCCAAGGTGAAAAACCTCGGTTCCAAGAGTATCGGTATTATCGAAGAAGCTTTGGCCACCCACGGTGTGAAATTGGAGGAGTAATATGCGACATCGTGTGAGTAAAAAATCATTCAACCGTGATACTAAATCTCGACGTGCGCTTTTAACAGGCGTCACGATCGCAGTTTTGGAGCATGGCGAAATCATTACCACCAAGCCCAAAGCCAAAGCGGCCGTGCGTTTGATCGACGGTGCGATTGCGCGCGCCAAAAAAGGCGACCTCGCTGCCCGGCGTCAATTGCATCGCCTTTTTGGTCGTCGTGATGTGGTCAACAATTTGTGCGATCGCGTGGCACCGGTTTTTGCCAACCGGCAATCTGGTTTTACTCGTTTAACGTTTGTGGGCAATCGTCGTGGCGACAATACGCCCCTTTATCGCTTGAGTTTGGTGGAAGTTTTACCGCCGATGAAAAAAACCACTGCTTCTGTCTCTGGTAACGACAAAAAGACAACCGCCAAAAATGATAGTCATGCCAACGATGAGCAAGCACGCCAAGCAATTAAAACTGACCAAAGTAAAGCGCCTAAAGCCGCGGGGAAGTTCGGCGGTCTGATTCGCCGCACAACAGCTAATCGTTCCACAGCGAGCGGCGGTGGCAGAGGGAAATAATTTATGCAGATACGACGTAAAAAAACACAATCACAACGCCGCGAAGACGTCAAACGCGACTGGCTGCTTATCGACGGTCAAAATCGGGTCTTAGGTCAGTTAGCGACAGAAATTGCCACCAAGCTCATGGGCAAACACAAACCTACTTATACGCCTCATATCGATGGTGGGGATTACATTGTGCTTATTAACGCTTCTCATATTATCGTCACTGGCGCCAAAGCGACCAAAAAGATTTACACTCACCACTCCAATTATCCAGGCGGCTTGGTGCATGAAAATTTTGCGACCTTGCAAGCGCGCGATCCAGAGGCAATCATTCGTACTGCCGTCAAAGGGATGCTGCCCGCCAATCGTCTCCGTGATGCACGCCTCGCGCGGCTGAAAGTTTTCCCAGATGCTGAGCATACGTATAAGAATTTTATTAAAGATTAAGAGGTGACCTTGTATGGCGATCAAAAAAAACAAAAAATCAGCAGCCCAAAAGGTGGTTAAAAAAGAAAAAGTCAAAGCCCCAGCTAAATCTGGTCGCACGACGGTGCAGATGAATTCTCCCAAAGGAGAATACGTGGCCGCCGTTGGTCGGCGTCGGCAATCGACGGCGCGCGTGCGCTTGTATCCGCGCCCTGGCGACTTCATTGTCAATGGCGTCGCTGCCGGTCGCTACTTTGAAAGCATTCCCAACGCTGCCAGTTTTTACAATCAACCCTTTGCCACCACCAATTGTTTGGGTCGCTATGCCGTGACAGTTAAGCTCAGTGGCGGCGGCAAAAACGGTCAACTCGGTGCTTTGGCACATGGTTTAGCGCGGGCACTTGTTAAGATGAATCCCGATTATCGTGAACTTTTCCGCGATACCACGCTGCTCACTCGCGATGATCGCATGCGCGAGACTCGCAAGATCGGCACTGGTGGTAAGGCTCGCCGCAAACGTCAATCGCCGAAGCGGTAAAAACCAATTTAATTTTGAATTTCAAAATCCCCGCCCAGCGGGGATTTTTGGCTCTCAAAAGCATCCGCTCGCATCGCCGGTATGCAAGCAATGCTACACGTGCAGCATTGCAATTTTCCAGGCATACACTGTAAAAATTTGCAACAAATTGCAAGATTATATTTTGAGTGTGAATTGCTTGAAACTGGTGCTGACGCGTATACCAAAACTCCCCCTTGCGGGGGAGTTTTGTACACACAGGTAATAAGTAAAAAAAGAGCAAAAATTAAGGCACTTCGAGATGAGTAATACGCGCAATACCACCAAGACCAGAGCCAACGTTTGTATATGCGCAATCAATTTGATTGTTACTATTCGCCAAACACATTTTGGAGATTGTGTATGTATCCGCAGCTGTTGAAGTGGCACAGTTATAGCACGTCATATGTTTGGTAATACCGCCAGCTGAAATCAACTTGGGATTTCCAATATAACCCGAACCACCGCCACCGCAGGCATCTGTTCCGTACGTATTTCCTTGACTTGAATAGCCTCCATACCAGCCACCACCGCCACCGCCATGTCCTTCGCAAGCGTAATTATAGCCTCCTGAATTTCCTGAATCTTGTCCACGACCAAACCCATATCCTGAACTTTGACTCCCACCCGCAATAGTTGTCCCTCCGTATGTGGCGCTATTAGTACCTTGATAGCCACCACCGTGGCCTGCAGACGAGTGTTGTCCGCATCCGCCACCTCCTCCAGCAACAATTAAAACATCACTTTTGTAACTAGAAAGATCCTTAAGTTGCCCACTGCGCAAGGCAATATGGGTGGCACCGCCACCGCCGCCACCGCCATTAAAGCCGTCTGCACCGTTTCCACCTTTACCGCCTCCATTGTAGCCTCCTTGGCCTCCACTATTACCGCTTGTGATACTTGCACCGTTGCCACCAAGCGTGATATATAGCGTATTATTCGCAGTTAACGACACAATACCCACTGCGTACCCTCCATACCCTCCATTGAGATAGCTGCTTCCGCCAGCACCCCCCCAAACTTCGAGTTTATATAAACCGGCAACAGGAGCCACAAAATGCCACTCGTATATGCCTAGGTGCGGTTGAAAGTCTTCAGAGTAATCCTCCTGTGTAAATCTGTCCTCTCGAAAACATGAGTCGTATTTATTTGAATAGTAGTAACCACTCGGACATGTGGGCGTATCGCAAACATACCCATTCCGATTAGTCACTTGAGTGATTCGCGCATAACCATGATTATAGGTAGAATGATCAGGAACATATCCATGTGACAGATTACTGTTTGATAGAGTCTTGTTGCTTGCTGTATTGGAGGCAGTGCAACCGTAACAACTCATGTGCTTAGTAATGCCATTGGCAGAAAGCAAAAGCGAGTTACCAATGTATCCAGAGCCACCACTAGCACCACTAGCATTTTCTAAATAACCACCATACCAGCCACCACCGCCACCGCCGGTGTTTAATGATGTACTTGAACTCATTCCTTGACCAAAGGCATAGCCACTGGTTTGTGTAGCCACAGATGGTCCTGAGCTGTTAAGCAGTAAATAATCTCTGCCGTGTTTGACAGATTCCATACCTCCTCCGTGTCCACCATAACCATAGAAAGTATAACTACCACTAGCATAATAGGTAAAACCACCGCCACCGCCACCGGCGACAATGAGGACATCGCTTTTGTAACTTGATAAATTCTTCAACAAGCCACTGCGCAAGGCAATATGGGTGGCACCGCCGCCGCCACCTTGTGAACAAACATTGCTTTCGCCAGCGCCATTACCGCCACCATTATAACCGCCGGCGGCACTTGAACTATTGCTCTCTTTGTCTGTACCATGACCGCCAACATTAATATAGTATTTTTTGCCTGCAGTTGCTGAGGTCACGCCTACGCTGTAAGCACCATAGCCACCTCCAGCATCCCATCCGGTTCCTGCGCTAACACTATGATTGTGCGCTTCTCCTCCTCTTGCACCCCAGACTTCTAGTTTGTAATTGCCTGCGGTTGGCGCGGTAAACGTTTGCTCTCCTCCAGTATAGTCAAAATTCCAGACACGACCATTGCAAGTCTCGTAGGGGCAATTACCGCCGTTGGTGGTGGTGATAATATTACTAGTGTTGGATGAAGAATAGCCGCCAACACAATTACAATGCGCTGGTGGAGAACCAGCATAAACTACAGTGACGTTGGTGCCAACGCAATACTTGTTGTAATTGCAGGCACCGGTGGCAATACCGATGGTGGTACCACCAGAGGAATTAGAGAATTTGTTGGTATCGCAGATACAAGTGCCAGTGGAGTAGTTCACATATTCACCCTTAGTTCCCGTACCACACTTTTTGTACGAACAAGCGGCAGTCAAACCAGAAACAGTGGTCCCACCGGACTTGTTGGAGAAATAACCAGCTGCACAAGTACAAGTGGTGCTAGTCACATAACTTTTTGTAGTATTGGTGCCAGAACATTTATTGTAGGGACAAGTGCCAGTAGCGATGCCGACGGTAGTAGCACCAGAGGTATTGGCAAACTTGCCGGAAGAACACGCGCAAGTACCGGAAGAGT
>CAYQLH010000005.1:7418-29315 GCA_964418385.1 uncultured Pseudomonadales bacterium | reverse complement strand
GCAGTGGATTGTGCAGAATGGCAGGTTCTTTAAAAGAGTGGAAGTTAGCAAACAAACATTTTTTCGTTTCAAAATTCTTTCTGGAGATTTTTTGAACCCAAGAGTTCATGATGGAAGTCGTGGCCTGCTGGGTTCAAAAAAATCTACCCTTTGGGTAAGGAGGAATTTAAAATGGGAACGTTGTTTTTGGCGAAAAAGTATAGCAATGGCGTGTACGTGACCGACAAAGCCGGTCGTGGTTTTGATTTCAACTGGTACGAAGACGTACCAGCATCGACTGCGTCCAACGCTCATGAAATAACACTCAAAGAGGCACGAGACATGGCGAAAAGGTGGATCGGCTTTTGCCCAAAATATCGGGCAGAAGACGGTATCATCTATCGTACCATGAGCTTCGGGTCTCGGTCCGACTACGTCGAAAAGGGATGGGTCGAATACCATCCCAGGGATTTAAAAGTAGAAAGGAAGCTGAAAAAGGCCTCCTTTCCATGGCAAAAAACAATAACAATTGAAAACGGCATTATTGCGTTTGATATTGTTGTTGAGTACAGTTTCACCGATAAGGGGCATGAAAACGTTTGCTCCGAAACAAGGAGCTATTCATTCCCCTGCTCGGAGCCGCGCGGTATTTCGACATGCCACGCGCAAAACTGGACCGTCAGGCTTGGAAGCAAAAAGAAGTACGAGGTTTACATTTATCTCGCACAAGATCCCTGTGAAGAAAAGTACTCGCTCACAAGGGATACAGAAACATTGCACACCGTCTATAAGGGCAGATGCGGCGACACAGAGTATTACGGCAAAGAGCCGTACTGGGAGAGCCTTTCAGAGGGGAGGCTCAACCATATCACCGACGCCGCAAAAGTTTTACCTCCAGAACTTCGGCAGGAATTCCAAGAATTCGTAAGCAGAATTCCCGCACGAAGGAAAGAATTGGAGGAAGAAAGAAAGATGGTGGCATTGTACCACTCCGACTGTGCTGCGCTAGAAAAACGCGCGCATGAGCTGATACAAAAAGCTATCGAGAAAGGAGATGAAGTACTTAATTAACTTTCATTCTTAACGAATACTCCGGGCTGTCTGGATTTTTTCAGTCGGCCCGCTTTTTTTGTTTATACCCATAAATCCAGGCGAAAAATTTGACAAAAAAGCTAAACTATGATATACTTCACTCGTTCTTGAAAAACGCTTGCTAGTTTTACGCTCTTGGCGGAGGCGACGAGATTCGAACTCGTAAACCTCTTGCGGAGATAACCGTTTTGCAGACGGTCGCCTTAACCATAATGAACACCCATCGATTTATTTGGACAGTTTGTAACCCAATGCTACTCTGCTTTCCTTGCCTTGCGCTTGACAAAAACGCCACCCCGTGCTACAATGCAAATACTTTAACAACTAAAGCCTTGAAGCTCGTAAAAATTGGTGGAGCGAGATCCGATGGATTCGATGAAGGTTGTCTGCCGCCTTCCAAGGCTTGTTTGTTGATGTCCTTCAAAAATATGTGTACTTCGTATACCCGCTTGACAAAGAAAAAAAATGTGATACAATACAACCAATCACCAAGACGGGACTCAGTTGGCCAGTTTCGACTACCAATGAATGCCCGTCGATTTTTTAGGTGATCTTCCGCTTGATACTGCTAAGAGTAGTAATATCATTACCATAACACTTAAGCAATGTAGAAAACTTATGTGATGGCGTTATCAAACGACGAAATTTTCCACGTTGCCTCAAAAAGTTTATCAAACAAGCAAAATCACCGTCGCCAGTAACTACCACTGCTTGATCATAATGGTCATATTCCACAGCGGCTGCCCACAGTACAAGTTCAGCGTCAACGTTACCTTTAAGTACCACCGTACCAGCTCGATAAATAGGAACAATAGGTTTGAAAACAAGTTCAAAACCGCAATTACATAATTTTTGGTAGAGTTTTTTGTGTTGCAGATCGTAACCGATAAACATGAAAGCCTTACTAACATGAAAACGATTCCGCAAATGCAAACGCAGTTTTGCATAATTAATCCTGATATGTTCACTACGTGAACCCAGGTGCAAATTATTGGCATCAATAAAGGCATAGTTATTAGGTATTGTTTTTGACATAGTGCATTCTTAGACCATTTTAAAAATACTAACCAATAAAATGCAACTTAATATTATTCATTTTGACGTCACTCGCCACTTGCCGTCCTCTCCACGCGCAATCTCCCCCGCCAGCTCCAGTAATCCACACGCCGCCAGCACTTCCGCCTCGCCACCGCAAGCGCGGCACAACTCCTCGCTTTCCAAAGGCCGCCCGCTCAACTGCCGGTAAACTTTCTCTTGCCAAGCGTCAACAAAGGTCTTCACCGTTGTCGGTTTGCTCGCCGCTGGTGCCAGACATGACCCGCCACTACTTGCCACTCCCAACGTCTGCCAGTAACTCTCGCCCACCATGCTCAAACTCGTCGCGCGCAAACCAGCCGCAATTTCCGCTGCGCTTACCACCGGTAGCGCCCCTTTTTTGATCAACTCCAGGCAGCCCACACTCAAAGGAGAAAAAATCGAGCCTGGCACGGCCATCACCTCGCGTCCATAATCCAACGCCAACTGCGCCGTAATCAAGCTCCCAGACTTAGCGGCCGCTTCTACCACCAGTGTCGCCGCGCTCGCCCCCGCCACCAAGCGGTTGCGCGCCGGAAAACGCCACGGCAACGGCTCGCACCACGGCGCAAACTCGCTCACAATTACCCCGCCATTAGCCACAATTTGCCCCTTAAGCGCCGTTACCGAGCGTGGCCAGCATAATTGTAATCCGTAGCCCAAAAACGCTGCCGTGGGCCATCCACGCGCCAAAGCTTGCCGATGTGCCAGCGCGTCCACCCCGTGCATCATTCCTGAAACAATCGTCACCCCGTCCAGAGGTGCCGTCAAAAGCTCCTTGATCACAGTCTCGCCGTACGCTGTCACTTGTCGCGTCCCCACCACCGCCAATGCTGCTCGAGAAAGCACCGCCAAATCACCCTGATAAAAAAGCACTGGCGCAAAATCCGGAATAAACCGCAGCAACACCGGATAGTCGGCATCGGTAATATGAGTCACTTTAATCTGGTGCTCACGCAAATACTCAGCAAACTTCGCCACCGTCCACTCCTGGCGCAACTCCCGTACTGCTTCCACTTTGCTTTCTTTCCAACCTGCCAGGCGTACACACTCATCAAAACGCTCCCAAAAATCCCCAATTGCCAAACCGTTATTATCTAGCCATAACTGCAGGCGTCGCAACTCCGCCGCCCCCACCCCACCCTCCGCACACGCCAAAAGTGCCCACGTGTATTTTTGCTCGTCTGTAATTTTTTGCATTACCACCATTATCCACACAATTCTTTCAAATTCTTTCATGTTTTACCTTTTGGTCCCTGTAGGAAAATTTTGGTCACCAAAATTATCACGCTCTTAAAGGCATTTTTTCACCGCTGTCCGCCACCTGTCAGCCAAAAAAATTCGTCAAATTTCGCCTTTTTTTCGTATATCGCTTATCTGGAAACGTACCAAAAAGGGCGCTCACGCGCCCAAAGTCTTGCTTTTATTTTTCGCTTAAGCCGCTTTCGGCTGACCCAGCGTATCCGCCTCATACAAATGCACGATCGCGTCGTAATAGCGACCCGTCGCAATCGCAGTTTTCGCCTCAGCAATGTGTGAGAGCACCTCCGCTTTGCCTGCATAAAGCTGTTCCATGCCTGCAATCCGCTCGTTGAGCAGATCTTCTTTGAGCTTGAGCGCTTTTTCCATCATGATCTCTTCCAGATCAGGAATTTTTGTTTCCAGATATTTCACAATTTCCTGCTGTTTTGTCAACTGATTGGTATCTGGGCGAGAAACAATCTCTTCCAAGGGCGTCAGCTCTTCTTCCGTCAAAAGCAGCTCCACATCGTTATCTAGGAAATCATCCCAAACCACTTTTTGTAACTCATCTAGGAACTTTTCGCGCTCTTCTGCGGTGCCATCAGTATCGCCCACTAAATCAAAAATACTCTGATCTTCCAGTGTTTGCGAAATCTGTGCTACATCTGCCATATATCTCTTTCGTTCACTTATTTATCCATAATCGACTTCTCGACAAACATCATTATAAACTTTTTTACAACCTTGTCAACGGTCAGTTTACACCTGCCACCGCCACGCAAAACCCCTCTTCGCTTGCCATTTTGTACGCCCTGTGGAGTACAAACGACTCACAAACGACGTCCAAAAGCTTCTTGTGGAGTACAAACGACTCACAAAAACCACTTTGCGCTCTCCATACCCCTTTATAATTGCTAATTTTTTAAAAGAACCTCCACTTACTTTTCTAATTTTTAATTTTTTATTTATAATTTCTAGTGGTATAATACCACCCATGACCAATTGGGACGAACGCTTGCGCCGCCTGATCTGCGGTTTACTTACTGCACTTGTCGGGATTATTCCCTTCGTTTTTTGCTGGCTTTCTGACGAACTTTTTGAATTTAACAAAATGCTCGTTGTTTACGCTTTTGCTAGCGTTATTGGCGGTCTCTGCCTGGCACGTATGGTCGCCGCCAAAAAATTCATCGCCAAACGCACCGTTTTCGATCTCCCCCTGCTGGCTTTTTTGCTCTCGCAAGTTGTCACCACCATTTTTTCGCTCCACCCGCGCACGTCTCTGCTTGGCTACTACACCCGTCTCAACGGTGGCCTCTACTCGACTCTCAGCTATCTGGTGCTTTACTACGCCTACATCCACACCTTCACCGCTCGCGACCGCCGCCGCCTTTTCACCGTGCTTTTTACCAGTTCTATCTTGGTCAGCCTTTACGCTATTGGTGAGCACTTCGGTCATTCCCTCAGTTGCTTGATCATCAAAGGGCATTTCAACGTCGCTTGCTGGGTACAAGACGTACAAAACCGCGTTTACGCCACCTTGGGCCAACCCAATTGGCTCGCTGCTTACAATGTCACTGTTATTGGCCTCGGCACAATGATCGCTTTTAGTCACTGGTGTCAACGCAAAACGCATCTCCTCAATTATCTCGCTCCCGCCAGCATTTTTTTCAATTTTTGCAGTCTGCTTTTTACCAAATCTCGCTCTGGTATTCTCGCCTTTTTCGCTGGTCTCGCGCTCACACTGGTCTTAATCATGATTTCTTGGCTACACCAATCAAAAACTGCAATTCTCCGTCAAATCAAACTCCTGGCAGCCATTTTGGCGATTTTCCTTGTTCCCGCGCTTATCTGTGGCACCCAATATACACCCTCTTGGCGTGAACTCACCAGTCGCCTCCAGGCACAAGAACCAACACTTGAAATGGGACTACCAGCTCACCTCAAAGGCATCGATGTTAAAATCACCGATTCTGGCGACATCCGCAAAATTGTCTGGCGTGGCGCCCTCGACATCTGGCGCCATCACTTCTGGTTGGGCACCGGCGTGGAAACTTTTGCCTATAGTTATTACCTCTATCGCCCCACCGATCACAACTGGACCAGCGAGTGGGATTATCTCTACAACAAAGCCCACAATGAATTGCTAAATTTCGCCGCTAATTCAGGACTTTTTGGCCTCGCGACTTATCTGAGTATTTTTGTCTGGCTCGGCTTTTACACCGCCGTGTACCTGCTCAAAAATCATCGCGATACCCATTATCTGGAGCGTGCCCACCGCCTGATCGGCGTCAGTGCCGCCCTTTTTGCCCTTTCTATCACCAATTTTTTTGGTTTTAGCACCGTGAGCGTCCAAGTTTTACTTTTTGTTTTTCTCGCCATCGCCGCCACCACCTATCGCCCCGTCATCGTGACCGGCAGTGTGACTGGTTTTCACGAACCCTGGCAAAAAGTGACTTTAATCACCGTCAGCATTATTACTTTCAGCCTCCTTCACCAGGTTTGGCAAACCTGGAACGCCGATTTTAACTACGCCCGTTGCAAAAGTCTGATTTCTCGCACTGGCGCCCGCCAAGCGCTTGCTCATTGCGATCTTGCCGTCCGCTTGCGCCCCCACGAGGCCATGTACCAGATTGAACTTGCCAGTTATTACGCTCAATACGCCTTAGCGCTCGCCAAGCAAGCCGCCAGCGAAAGTAACAATGACAGTAAAAACGAATATCTCACCTGGAGCACTTATTATCACGACGCCGCCCTCGCTCTTTCTGATGCCGGACTCGCACTCAATCCCCACAATATCAACTTTTACAAAACCCGCTACCAGATGTTCTCTTCGCTCGCAACCATTGACTCCTCCGTCTGGGAACGTGCCCGCACTGATCTGGAAACCGCCCTCACGCTTTCTCCCACTGACCCCAAGTTGACGTATTATTACTCTCTCGTGCTCGATAAACTCGGTCAAACCGAAGCTGCCGCCGCTTATCTCGCTCGTACTCTCGAGTTGCGTCCCCTGTATTATGACGCGCGTCTGACTGCCGCCAAAAAAGCCGAAGAAGCAAAAGATTTTGCCGCCGCTTCCGACCATTATCGCTATATTTACCAGTTTATTGACGAACGCGACACCATCCGTGCCCAAATCGAGCGCCTCGCCACCCAAAGTGGCACTTTACAGGAGGAAAAATCATGAAAATCGTCACTGTCCCCAGCTACACGCTACGCCAACCCAGCACCCCCGTCACCAGAGCTGACCGCGCTTTACGCCGCCTCCTCACCCAGCTCCAAGCCACACTCATCCACTCCGATATCGGTGTCGGCTTGGCCGCGCCTCAGCTCGACGCCAATATTCGCCTCATTGCCATCAATTTACCAAAAAAATCAAATCCAGAAATACCGGAATACAGATATTTTATTAATCCTTCGATCACAAAATATGATCAAAAACAAGCACTCACTTCTCGCGCCGACGGTCAAGCCGATCTCGAGGGTTGTCTTTCCATTCCCCACGTTTACGCGCCGGTTTTACGCCCAGTCAGTATTGAACTTGATTACGACGTGCTCGATAGTACTGGCAGTCTCGCCCACCGTCACGAACGCTTCACCGATTTCGCTGCCCGCGTCATCCAGCATGAAGCCGATCACTTAGACGGTCGCCTTTTTACTGATCACGCCCTCACCCAAAATCAACCTCTCTATCTAGAAAACGAAGCCGGCGAGCTCGAGCGCATCACTGTCCGTGATTTGTATGAATTATTTGGCGGAGAGTTTTAATGCTCACTTTTTACCTCGCCTCCAGCACCAAATACGGTGTTTTAGCCGCTCAAGCGCTTCTTAAAGCGGGTTTTACTTGCACTGGCGTCCTCACCCCCACCCCCCGCCCCATCGGCCGTCACCAGCGGCTCACGCCCAACGCCGCCGATATTTTCGCCGCCGACCACGCTTTACCAGTTTTTTACCTGGAAAAAAGCATTCCTGCCGCTTTGCAAAACCAACTCGCACCTGTTGATTTTTTGCTTGTTGTCGATTTTGGTTACTATGTCCCGGCTTGGCTCATCAAATTCCCCCGCCAGCTCGCCGTCAACATCCACCCTTCCGCTCTTCCTGCCTGGCGCGGCGCCAGTCCTGGTCAATACGCCATCCTTTCCGGCCAGCCGCAAACGGCTGTCTCTCTCATCACTCTCGCCGCCGAAATGGACGCCGGCGATCTCCTCGCCCAAATCCCTTTTACCATTGATCCCGCCTGGACAGCGCAAGATTATTACGATCACGCTTTTTCCCTCGCTGCTCACGCTCTACCAAGCGTACTCAACGATTTCGCTCAGGGTCACCTCACGCTCACCCCGCAAACGGGTACGCCCACTTTTGCCCCCAAAATCAGCAAAGATGACGCCTTTATCCCCTGGGAACAAATCGACAACCCTGAATATGCCGCTCACATCGACGCCGCCATTCGTGCTTACACGCCTTGGCCTCACGCCTGGACACAAGTCAATACCGCTCATGGCCTCAAACGTCTCCAACTCCTCTCCGCTCACCTAGAAAACGGTCGTCTAATCATCGACACTGCCAAGCTCGAAGGCCGCCCCACTCAAACCTGGTCCGATATTCAAAAGGGCATTTTGTGATTTTTAGCGTTACAACGAAATTTTTAATTTCTAATTTCTAATTTAGAATTTTTAAATACCTTGACAAATACCCTATAATGTAGTATAATCTCAGTAGCTAACTATTGCATTTGCAATCGTCAGCAGCGTGTTGTTCTTTAAAAAAAACAGGATAAGGAGGAGATATGTAATGAAGCAAAGCGCGTTATTACCAGAGGTCGCCGACTTCATCCGGGAAAAGGCCCAGCCTCAAGTCGAGCTCGATGCCGATCTGAAAAAGCGACTACTTTTTCCGGAGCTGGAGGCAACACTTCAGCCGTTGCACACCTTCACCCGGTTGCTCAACCCCGTGGAGGCGGTAGAACCCCGCAACGCCGCCGAGGAACGCGAAAAGTTTCTCAAGGCCTTCGAGGATCATGGCTTTAACACCAGTCAGGTCGCCAATCCAGTTTTCCGCTACCGCCGGTACGAATCACTGGACATTGGCGACATCCGCCGACAGTTGGAGGCGATACGTGTCGCTGTCAAGCAAATCGCGGCCACTGACATTCCGCTCGAGGGACAGCTTGGCTGCGCGCTCGCCGTCAGCAAGCTTGACGACGATCTCGACACCATCGAGATCATCGAAGGACTCGCCGATAGTGACGAGCCGCGTGTTCGCCAGGCCGTGGAGAGCAAGTATGGCGCTTTAAGCACTAGCGCCCTCAGCCTAGCGCACCAGACATGGCAGCGAATGTTACTACCAAAAGCGCCCGTGGCCGTAGAAGGTAAGTTTACCGCCGAACAGCGGCAATTGCTTTGCCGCCCACTACTGAGCGCGATTAACATTGCGGCAGCGCTCTACTGGGGTCTCACCCAGTATGGTCTGGGAGAAGTCATCGATGTTGTTATCACACCAGAGGCAACGTCGATCGACGTCCGCGACAAAAACAGCAGCGGCAGGCCCACAATCGTGGTGCCTGCGCGCTACAACGCACCCGAGAATTTCTACACGGGCAAGCAGGTTTTGTCATTGCTCGCGCATGAAGTCTCGGCGCACGTGCGCCAGAGCGCCAACGGCTGGCAGTTGCTCGGTTTCGGCGGCGGTATCATGAAGACGGACAATGAGACCCTCTACGAGGGGCTCGCCAAAGCCAACGATGAAGAATTTGAAATCGCTGGTTTTGGGACCGCCTCTGAGCCGCTGCCGTACGCCATCCTTGGGCTGGATATCATCGCCCAAGGCGGCGACTTCGGAGCCGTCTTCCAGGACAATTTCAACAGGCGCCTGGAACTCAACCCCAAGGCCGATCAGCGGAAAACTGCCGGGCTGGCGTACACCACCACCCAACGGCTTTTCCGCGGCTGTGCCGGCTTCACTAAGGACATGGCCTATCTTTACGGTCACACCATGGTAAAACAGCTCCGCACTCTTGGCTACGGTCAGTACGTGGAGCTAGCCGGCTTTGGCGTCAAAGAGTTGCCGGTACTAGCACGACTGTCGGCACCAGCGGACAACCTAAGCGACCTCCTGCCTTACCCGGAGCAGGTCGAACTGCCCTTCGTGTACTGGGAGAAGCATTTGCACAGTCTCCTGACGCGCAAGGCAGTCGAGTATGACCGCCAGCACGAGGTCATCGCGGTCTCCACCGGGGAAAAGGTTAGTTGGTGGAGTCGGTTTTGGCACCGTCTCACCAACAGTTAGCAGCACGCAGCCCCCTTCAGGGGGTTTTTTTCTCGCCAAAATCCGCCTCAAACGACCTTTGTGAGTCGTTTGTACTCCACTGGGTTTACAAACGACTCACATCTATCGCTATTTCCGCATAATTACCGCAGTATTCCCGCAACATCTGGAATACGCCTCCAAAAACTCCCGCCTGCGCGGGAGCGATTTGTTTTTCAAATCAATCGTTTATTCCTTTTTGGCGAAATCCTTCACCAAACCGTGCTTTTTCATCGTCCGGATCAAACGCGCTGGCACTTTCATCCGCGTTTTTTTACCATCGCTATTGGTCAGAGTCACGGTCTTGAGGTTATACTTGTACGCCCGGTTGCGACGATTTTTTGCGTGCGACACCGTGTGCCCATAGCTTGCCACCCGCGGGTATTTTACTGTAAATTGTGCCATTTTGCCTTTCAGTTTTATTTCTAAACAGAAGCCATATTATACCACAAATGTGGTATAATACAAGGCTGAAATGCAAAAAACCAATCGTTCTCGCTATTTATGGTATCTGCTCCTTTTCCTCATTTTGACCGAATTTAGCACTGGCCCCCGCCGCCTGGCTGCTTTTATTCACAATCCTCTCCCCGTCATTTTCTCCTTGTTATCCATCCTTATCGCCCTGGTCTGCCACGAATTTGCCCACGCCTACACCGCAGATCGCCTCGGTGACCCCAATCCCCGCTTGGCAGGCCGTGTCAGCCTCAATCCCCTCGTCCACCTCGACCCCTTAGGTACAATTTTCATCATTCTCACCGGTTTCGGCTGGGGTAAACCCGTACAATTTGACCCTTACAATCTCCAGCATCCCGCCCAAGATGGCGCCGTCATCGCCGCTGCCGGACCAGTCACCAATTTGCTCATTGCCCTCGCCGCCGGTCTTGGCTGGCGCTTTTTGCCTCTCACCTGGCATTTTCACCCTCTTGCCAGCTTCATGATCACCCTTTTTGCCGTTAACTTGAGCCTCGGCGTTTTTAATCTCTTACCAGTCTACCCGCTTGATGGTCATCATATCGTCCGCAGCTTTTTAAACCCCGACACTCGCCGCTCCTACGATCGTTTTAATCGCTCTTTTGGCATTTTGGTCGCTTATATCATCATCTTACCGCTTTTTGGCGGCACTTCTCTGGCGTCTTACCTGATTACTCCCGCTATTAGTTTCGCCTCCAAGTTAATTTTGGGAATCGCCATTTGATGCCAAAGTCAACACCGTTTCCATGGCAGCTTTACACTTATCCTACGGGTTCCATGAGCGCCAACTGCTATTTTCTCGCTGATAAAACCACCAAAAATACTCTTATCATCGACCCTGGAGCTGACGGCGATTTTCTCAGCGACCGTCTGGTGGAATTACAATTACACCCAATTTTGATCTTTCTCACCCATGGTCACACTGATCACGTCGGCGCCGTTTTCCCGCTTTTTCTCAATTTTGGCTGTCCCATTTACCTTGACCGCCACGATTTTCCCCTCTATCGTCGCGCCCAAGCCACCGCTGCCCATTTCACCGGTCTCCCCGCTGACCCCGTGGTCCCTGCCAACCTCATTGTCCACCCTCAAGCTCTCCCCAAAATTTTCGCCTCGCTACCAGAAAAACCCGCGCTCATGCCTCTCCCCGGTCACACACCAGGGCTAACCGCTCTCCACTTGCCTCGCAGCCAGTATCTTTTCTCTGGTGATTTGTTTTTTGCCGATGGCAGTGTTGGTCGCACTGATTTTGCCTACGCCAGCACTTCCCAGCAAACCAAAAGCTTAAAATCTCTCGCCAAACTCCCCGCCACTACCCGTGTTTTCCCTGGTCACGGCAGTGATTTCACACTGGGTCAATGGCGTGCTCTCCAGGCAAACACCACTCGCTTTGGCTAATTCTGCACTGTTTTTATGGTATAATACTCCTATGTGGCCAGTGATTGCCAATGTCGGCATTTTTCAAATCTACGCGCTCCCGCTTTTTGTCGCGGCCGCCATTTTCTGGGCAGGTTTCGTTTTTTGGCGACTCTTGCATCAGTCGGCTCGCTACAAAGAATTTGAAATTTTCGACGCTCTTCTCTGGAGCAGCGTTCTAGGCGTCATTTGCGGTCGGCTTTTTCACATCGCCGTCCACGCTCACGAGTTTGGCTGGCAGTTTTGGCACTGGCTCGACATCCTGCATTATCCTGGTGTATCAATATTTTGCAGCATTTTTGCCGCTGGCTTTATCTTTTGGCGCTGGCTTGCTTTTCAAAAAATTACTGACCTTGAGCTTCTTGATTACTGGGTACGCGGCGTCTGTTTCGCTCTCATTTTGTATCACGTCGGTCTCTTTTTTGACGGCTCCGGCAGTGGCTACTACACTCTCTCACCCCTGGGACTCGTTTTCCCTGGCGCCACCATGCGCGTTTACCCTGCCCAACTTTACGCCGCTGCTTTTTTTACTCTTATTTACTTTTTCTTGGTATATCTGGAAAAAAACTATCGTACTTACAATTGGTACCGCGGTTCACGCTCTCAAGCCAAAAGCGGCTTCGTCTTTTTCGCTTTCACCGCCATTTACGCCATTTACGAGCTTTTTGCTCTCAATTATCGCCCTGTGCGCTATCACTTCGCCAGCTACAGCCTCGATTGGATTTTTTATCTCTCCGTCTTGCTGCTTGATCTGCTCTGCCTTTATGTCCACGCTTTCGCCCGCCGCCGTCCCAAAGTAAAAAAGAAATCCAAAAAATGACCGATTTACCCATCATTTTTGAGGATAACGCTCTACTGGTCATCAATAAACCCGCGGGACTCATCGTCAATCGCGCCACCAGTCACCACCAGATATCACTTCAAGATTTAATGGTCAACTATCTCCACCTTCCAGATATCCCCACCGGCACCCCGCCGGATGCCACCGCCCCACCAGCAGCGGTTTTTGCTTTCCGTCAAGGCATGGTCCACCGTCTCGACAAAGACACCTCCGGCGTCATTTTGTGGGCCAAAAATCCCACTGCCTTAGTGGCGCTTTTGCAGCAATTCCAGGCGCGCGAGGTTCACAAAACCTATCTTTGCCTGGTACACGGCCTACTCAAAACCCAGCAAGGGCGTATCAATCTCCCTCTCGCCCGCAAAGCCACCAATCGCCAGATCATGGGCGTCTCGCCCCTCGGTCGACCCGCCGTGACCACTTACGAAGTTCAAAGCTATTACCATCACTTTGACGCCGCCAGACTCACTGCTATGCCTTCAGCGGCCGCCGCTCATCTCAAAGCGGCGCGCCTCGCCCAGATCTATCAAGGTTTTACGCTTCTCACCGCTCAACCGCTTACCGGCCGCACTCATCAGATTCGTGCCCACTTGACCCACCGCGGTCATCCGCTTGTGGGCGACCTCGCTTACCTGCCCCGCCGCAAAGCTCATCTGGATCCACTCTGGTGCCCGCGCCAATTTCTCCACGCCGCCAGCATCACTTTTGCTCACCCGGTCACCAGAGAAAAACTCACTTTCTCCGCCCCGCTCCCCGCGGATCTCCAAGACGCCCTCTCTTGGCTTTCAGCTTAAACCGAAAACAGCCCTTACGGGCTGTATCAATACGTGGACTGTCACTTTATAGGCTGCTATATTTTACCTATAATTACATTTCTTATTTGCTTGGCGATCAACGCCTCTTTTTTAATTGCTTTTTTATCTTCTTTACTCATTTTCACGATTTTTGTCATTTTTATCCTTTCAAACTTACTTGTTTACGGCTTGAATTTAGTTATAAATCATCAATTTATCCAAACCCACATGAATGCTCGCTCCACTGCTCAGCTGCGAAATCAACGCTAGCCTGCTGACTGGGAAAATGGCTTTAATCTGCCACCGATCGCTCACCACTTGGTGTTTTCCCTGCGACCCAAAGAAAATATGGGGATAGTTCACCTGCTCACCCACTTTAAACCTTTTGACCTGACTGGACATCCAGGCCCCTTTCTAAATGCCTTATAATTTATGGCATAGTATCTATATCTATAGACCTTTAATCTATAAACTACTTATTAACTTTGTTAAAGTGCTCACTCAAATCGGGAAAAAACCAAGAGGCTGTCCCGGCGCGTGTGACGCTGACTCAGCGGTCAGCATTTGTCATGCACACTCCTTCCTCTTGTCCCTGATTCTTCAGATCTGACTCCAAAAGCGTTTACGGCTGATTATGGCTGCTTGATCGATACCGTCCAGGCTTATCTCAGGACGCAAATGTACGAGTCAGGAAGCGATCAGCGTTTAGTCTTTCAGAAGTGAAACCACCCGGCCGATAGTAGCAGTTTGACCGCTATAGGCTACGAACCAGGTCGTGCACTTCTGATCGATTAATGCTCTTTTTGTCTTTGTGTGATTTAAAGAACTACGTATATTATAACACCTATCGGTCACTTTGTCAAGGGTTTTTTAGGTATTTATAGGATACTAATTTAGAACCTATAAAAAAGTATCCTATTCAACAGGATTTTTATGCATTATTGTGCAAAGATTATGTTATAGGACATATCTGGACACTTTTTTATTCACGCAAAATTGCTCAACAATATTTATGCACTTTTCTCACACTTTAACGTACAAAAGTCAGCAATTTTTAATTATAAATTAGCATCTCATTTCGCATTGTCAAAATTGTCAACACCCATCATCACTATTCTTCACTAGCACTTACCGTTCATTTTACATTTGCCAGCCAAATCGCCGTCAGTGGGTGTATAATACACCCATGATATCAGTTGCACACGCCGCTATGGGCGCCTACATTGCTGCCACTTTCCCCCATCCTCTCGTTTACATTCCATTAAGCCTGGCCTCGCATTTCGCCCTTGATTTTGTCCGTCACTATGACATCGGCGTGGCCATGAAAATTTATCATTTTTCCCGTGTCCGCGGGCTCTGCTACGAAGCCGTCGATCTTGTCGCCGCTGTGCTCATCATCGCCCTGATCTGGCGCCAAGCACCTCCCAATTTTAATCTTCACCTTTGGATCGGTGCTCTTGCGGGTATTTTCCCAGATATTATTGAAGCCAGCAACTTCTTTTTTCACCAGCCGTGTTGGCTTTTTAAACCCTTTTACGCTGCCCATCAACTTTTTCACCACTCTACCAAGGATTTTTGGTGGGGCATCATCCCTCAAATAATATTGGTGTCAATCATCGCACTGGCCGCCAACTGGAGCTGATAACCCATTCCATAATGTGAAATTAACCGATCACGATGCCGCCCGAGTTTCCGCCGCAACCTGGAAATCCGAATCGCAATCGCGTTATCAGTCAAATTGCCTTCATTGTGCCAAATCTGCTCTCGCAACTGGCGCGCCGTCACCACGCCATTGCTCGCCAAAAACGACAATAAATCGGCATCAGCTTTACCCAATCTGGTCAAACGCCCATCCACTACCAGTTTGCCCTTCCGTGGCAAAAAATACACAGATTTATCAATTTTAACGTAATCATCAGCAAAAGCGCCGTGGGCGATCAAAAGTCGTTTGGCTTTTTCCACCAACTCCACTTGCGAAAAAGGCTTGGCTAAATATTCAAAAATCCCGTGTGTCAAACCAGTCTCGCGATCTTGCACATCGCCCCACTGACTCAAAACCATGTATTGGCTGGGCATCAATGTCCCATACCGACCTCGCACCAGTGTCATCCCATCGCCATCAGGCAAAACGCGATCTAAAATCACCATTTCGTACTCATTCTCCGCCAACAAATTGGCCGCCAACGTCACTCGACCCACGCGGTCACACTGACACTGCAAATTTTTCTCCAAAATACCCACTATCCGACAACTTAAATTTTCATCGTCTTCTACCACCAGTACTCGCCGCGCCATACGCTCCTTTCATTTTTTTGCAAAACTGGACAGTAAAAACTCGATTTTTGTGGTACAATAGACGCTATTATACCACAATTCTTTAAAATTGCGCGTTTAAACCGATTTTTCGGACAAATTTACTCCCCGGTGGTGTAACGGCAGCACTACAGGTTCTGGCCCTGTCGATCCTGGTTCGAATCCAGGCTGGGGATCACTTTTTGTGCCCGACACACAAGTCATTTAAGTTTCCCGTCAATTTATAATTTATAATTTTAACTTCTCGCGGACTTGACAAAAAGCCTATAATATGATATAATATGAACTATTAACTGCCAAATGGAAAGGAGATGGTGCAATGTGACAGACATTGTCGCTAGCCAGTCAGAAGAAGAAGGAAAGAAAAAGGCGGCGCGATTGCGCGAGAAGCGTCACCGTCGCCACCAGCTCATCGAGATTTTAGTCAATCAAGATCTCGATCGAGACAAAGCCATTCCGGAGTTCTTCAGAGTGAACGTGCGCTTGAAGCGTCGCTCTCACTCGGAAAAATAGCAGTTGGGGTCGCCAAGCGACCCCTTTTTCTTCTTGACAGTACTGCCACCGTATGCTAGGATGAGACCATGTTGGAAAATTTCTCTCATCGTTCAGAAGTTATCGATTCCCGCGAACGTGATCGCTACAAAGATTCACGCATCTATGATATTCTTCACAGCAAGCGTTTTGGCGAGCTCAGCCGTGAATTGCGCACGCCTACGGCTTACCTACGCACCGGCAATCACGAAATTGACCAAGCCAACGCCGAGCAAATCAAAAGTGACCAAGCTTATGTCGCCAAACGACGCCGAGACTTCAAAGAATCTGACCCCTACACTGGTCGCAGCAAACAGGAAATTAAAGAAACCAACGAAGTAGCTCGAATTTCCGAGGTTTTGATTACCAAAATCATTAACGAATGTCTTTTATTTGCCGACAACAAATCGCATTTAGGCAAAGATTTGCCAGCTCCTCACCTCTACCGTAGTAAAGCCAAACTTGCCACTGAATATGATGATATCGCTCATCACACTGATGTCATCTGCTTACCTGGTGAGACCGCACCTTCACCAGACAGAGTGATTGCCTTTGGTCTCGATGTCACCCTTCACGATGGCCAAGACAGTCAATTGCCTTTTGAACACAAAAACCACGCCCTCAAAAATATTACCGAAAACACACCCTTACCAGACGTCTATTGTGACCTGGTAGAAGGATATGACCATGCTTTTAATGTCCCTGGCTTCACCATCGCCCTCGACAAAGACGACGTTGTCCAACTTGCCGTCTTTCACTTTTTAAATCGTCAAAACGATCCTGCACTTAAAGAATTTCAACAAAAAACTTTCCAAGAATGCCAGGAAAAATTCAATCGAGTGGTTTTACTTGAACTCATCGTCCAAGCTTCTGTTCTCTCAGACATTGCCTATCACGTCGCTGACAACAAAGAACTTCCAGAAGGCGAAGACAACCATGCAATGAAAACTGGCGATAAATATGCCCAAGCTCAAACATTTTTCTCTCTAGCTGCCACCAAAACTGCTTTGAGCACCGGCCACGCACGTCACGAAATGAGTCGCTGGATCACCGAGACGCCAGTGGTCACCAACGCCCAAAACTTAATTAAGTATTATCTCGAAGTTCTCTACAAAAATATCCCTGATATCAAAACTGACTTCAACAACTACAAATCAGAGCTGCAAAATGGTGGTGAACATGATGTCGTCTATGATTTCTATCTCGCTTTGGAAGAATATGCCTACAAAGATCCTCAAAAACAAACACAGGAAACATCGAAAAAATCAACACAACAAAAAGTCACAGCTACTCGCACTTCCCAAACATAACCTTCAGCTTGCAAACGTTTTTCTTGAAATCCCACCTCCCTGATGCTATAATACGCCATATGCAAGAAAACTTTCAAACTTTTTCCTCAAAAGTCTACACCTGTCTCGCCGGTGCCTTGGGACTTTCTGCTTTTGCCGCCTGGATCACTAGTCACACGAGTCTGCTTGTTCTTTCCTTGAGCCCTGCCGCCATGATCATCGTTTTTATCATCGAAATTGGACTTGTTATCTGGCTTTCACGCGCCAGCCAAAAGCTCTCCCCCACCAGCGCCCTTGTGGGTCTTGGCGTTTACTCACTGCTTAACGGTTTCACTCTCGCTTATCTTTTCCTCTATTATGACCTCGGCAGCCTAGTTATCACTTTCGTCAGTTGCGCTTTTTTCTTTATCTTGTTGGGAACCATTGGCCGCACTCACCTCATAGATTTAAACAAATTCTCGACCATTTTTTTCATCGGTTTGATTGCCAGCGTGATCGTCAGCGTTGTCAACATTTTCCTTGGTAGCCATACTCTTGATATGTTGGTCAATGTTTTTGGGATCATCATCTTCATGGGACTCACGCTCTACGATCATCAAAAAATCAGACAAATCAGCGAAACTGCAGGCGACGATTGCGATCGTCTCGTCGTCCCCATGGCTCTGCAAGTCTATCTGGATTTCGTCAATCTTTTCTTGCGTTTACTCCAATTTTTTGGCCGCCGCCGCGACTAGCAGCTGAACTCTCGCCTAAATAATTAACGCATTTTATGCGGTAATTTTAATTTTGCCTGCTACACCTTGACAAAATGTTCTTTTTTGATATAATAAGCCTATGTCCAGGAAACTATGCAGCGTTATACAATCGAGCTTCGCGGCCGTAACCAGCAAAGTCAACTGGATTTTTCATTAAATCTATATCGTCTTGGGCAAAAAATCCGTCTCGGGCTGCATACTCATGCTCTCCCCGAACCATTTTTGGGTGCTGATCCTGAAACTGGTCTCACTTACGGTTGCATTTACCTCGAAAGCGAAAATCATCAAGATGAAGTGCTCAATCGCGTGTGTGCTCACTTTGAGCAACAATGCCGCGGCAGCGTTTCGTGTCGTGTCATCCCCAATTCTCCACCGCCATCAAGCGCCAAACTCGATCCATTTAACCGTTAAATTATTACCGCAAAATCTGCAATAATTATCAAATTGTTCACAATTTATTAACCTCAATTTATACCTTATAGGTACCAAAAATTCAAACATTTTCGCCCTTGAAAGCACTTTAAAATATCAAGCTAGTTGTCCCTGCACAGCTTCAATTGCCTCCTTCCTGCCACCGGAAATGCTGACAAAAGGCGATCGTCTCACCGATTTTTGACCCCACGCTTTTTCCTCTCGACTCTTCCATGCTCTACCCCCACTTTTTCGCCTTTCTCGCCTCTTCGCCAATATAACCTATAATTAGTGACAAAATAATAAATTAATCTACTTTAATCAATCAAACACCTCACTAAAAATATCATTTTTTACCTGAATCATCAATCAAAAATTTCTCAACATTTTATTAGCAGTCTCACGTGTTGTCTGCTAACAATCTCTCAAAAAAAGACCTATAATATCAACATTAACACATTATATCTTTCGCACACAATCCCACTACAAAAGCATCAAAAAAGCGAGATTTTACTCTCGCTTTTGCCAATAATAATTCAATTATTTGCGATTTTTTTAGCGCACTACCAAGTTTACAATCCGTCCCGGCACATAAATTTCTTTAACGATTTCGTGACCATCGATATATTTTCTTATTTTGTCTAGTGCTTTTGCCTGCGTTAATACTGCGGTTTTAGCATTCACTTGTGCTGTCGGCAACTCCAACTGGGCTCGCACTTTGCCGTTAACTTGCACTGCCACGCGTACGCTCGCTTCCCTCGCCAGTACCGCATCATATTCCGGCCAGCCACTCAAAAAGATACTCTCGCGATGTCCCAAACTCGCCCACAGTTCTTCGCAAATGTGCGGTGCCAACGGCGCTAAAAGCTTCAGCAGTGTCTCAAAGCTCGCCACGTCAATTTGCGCCGCCTCGTGCAATTTGTTGGTTAAAATCATCAAACTCGATACCACTGTATTGAGCTTAAATTCACCAATGTCATTCGTTACTTTGGCGATTGTTTGCTGCAACAGCGGCGTGTATTCCCGCATATTTTGCGGTAATTCTTGAACCACCTTCTCTTGCAAAGCCCACACTTTTACCAAAAATTTCCGTACCCCCACCAAACCTTGCATACTCCAGGCAGTTGGACTCCCAAAAGGACCCATGAACATCTCGTAAACGCGCATCGCGTCCGCTCCGTATGTCCGTACGACTTCGTCGGGATTAATGACATTGCCCCAGCGTTTGCTCATTTTTCGCCCGTCTTCCGCCAAAATCAGCCCTACATGCTGTAACTTCGCAAATGGCTCTTTAGTCGATACCACACCCAAATCATACAAGAATTTGTGATAAAATCGCGCGTAAATTAAATGCCTGGTCGCGTGCTCCGCCCCGCCAACGTAAAAATCCACTGGCATCATGTATTTCTCTTTGGTCGGATCCACCAGCGCCTGGTCATTGTGCGGATCCAGATAGCGTAAATAGTACCAACTACTCCCCGCCCACTGTGGCATGGTGTTAGTTTCGCGCCGCGCCGAAGCGCCACAATGGGGACATTTTACCTCCACCCAAGAGCTGATATTGGCCAGCGGCGACTCACCTGTACCAGACGGTTCATAAGCCTCCACTTCTGGCAACTTCAGCGGTAAATCTTCCTCTGGCACCGGCACATTCCCGCATTTTTTGCAGTGAATCATTGGTATCGGCTCGCCCCAATAGCGTTGACGTGAAAACACCCATTCGCGCAATTTGTAATTGACGCACATCAGAGCCAGCGGTCGCTCGCGATTTTTGCACAATTCCTGCACTATCGCCGCCCTGGCTTCACGTCCTTGCAAACCATCAAAACGCCCCGAGTGCACCAGCGGTCCTTCAGTGGCGCCGCCAAAACCATCCTCACGTGCATCTGACGCCTGAATCACCACTTTCACCGGCAAATGATATTGCCGCGCAAAAGCAAAATCGCGTTCGTCATGCGCTGGTACCGCCATCACCGCCCCGGTACCATAATCTCCCAACACGTAATCACCCACCCAAACTGGTACGCGTTCACCATTAATCGGATTAACCGCCATAATTGTCTGTAATTGAACACCAGTTTTTTGGCGCGTTTCGTCACTGCGCTCAATTTCCGATTTCTGCTTGCACGCCTGGACATAAGCCGCCGCTTCCGGTTCAACCTCACTCAAGTTTTCACACCATCTCTCCAGCCACTCCGGCGCCACTACCACGTATGTCACCCCAAAAAGCGTATCCGCTCTGGTAGTAAAAACTTCAATATCATCGCGTTTTAGTTGTGCTCCACTCGTCTCCAAGGCAAATTTCACCTGTGCTCCCTCCGAACGACCGATCCAGTTTTCCTGCATTGTCTTGATAAACGGCTCCCAATCCAATTCCCGCAAATCTTGCAATAATCGATCAGCGTATTTGGTAATCCGCAAATTCCACTGTCTCAGCGGTTTTTTTTCGATCTGCGAGCCACAACGCTCACATTTGCCGTCTTCCAGATCTTCATTGGCCAAACCTGTCTTACAAGAAGGACACCAGTTAATGGGCGCAAATTCCTCAAATGCCAGACGTTCCTTGTCAATCGCCGCTCGCTGTTCACTCGAAAGAGCGTAATAATCGCGCGTCCCGTATTTGGCTTCCATCAAATCTTCAATCGGCCGCGCCTTATCCAGCTTTTCGTCATAATAACTACCATACATCTTCAAAAAAATCCACTGCGTCCAGCGATAATACTCAGGATCGGTGGTATTTATTTCCCGGTTCCAGTCATAAGTAAAACCCAAAATTTCCAATTGTTTCTTGAAAGTCGCCACATTGGCCGCCGTCGAGGCCGCCGGATGCACGTGATTTTTCAAGGCGTAGTTTTCCGCCGGCAAACCAAACGCATCCCAGCCCATCGGGTGCAAAACATTAAAGCCTTGCATCATTTTTTGCCTGGCCACTACATCGGTGGCAATGTAACCCTTGGGATGACCCACGTGTAACCCCGCCCCACTCGGATACGGAAACATATCCAAAATATAATATTTGGGCTTGCTCTCATCGTCTTGCGTCCGGTACAAATCCTGCTCGCGCCATGCTTGTTGCCACTTTTTCTCGATTTTTTGGTGATCATACGTTTTTGTCATATGATGTATTATAACGCAACATCCAGCCAAAAAATTCGCCAATTTCGCGTGTTCTTCGTCTTTTGTTGTGAGTCGTTTGTACGCCCAGTGGGGGACAAACGACTCACCAAGCCCTAATTTTGCCAAAAAAAAAACCCACCCAATTTTAAAATTGGGTAAAAAATTTAAATAGGCACTTCACTAAAGAAGATATTTAGTTGGCAAATAGTACATGAAAAGATCCTCAATATTATGAGTCATTAGTATTTTAATTTTAACTACAAGCAAATACCACAAAT
>CAYQLH010000005.1:0-7408 GCA_964418385.1 uncultured Pseudomonadales bacterium | reverse complement strand
TCGTTTGTACTCCCTGTGGAGTACAAACGACTCACCAAGCCGTAATTTTCCCAAAAAATAACCGCACACAAACAGAAATTTACGCCTGGTTGGCGTCCAAACGACTCACAAGAATTTTTTGTGAGTACAAACGACTCACAAACAACTCACCAAAACGTCTCTAACTCATAAACTCGTCCATCGTCTCACGCGTGGACGCTCCCGAGCGTGGTAAAATCGGTTCTGACTCTGGTGACGTTTCTCGCACTGTCATCACTGACGCTGGCGCCCCCGCCGTTTCTGCCTCCATTGAAGTACTAGAATTCACCTCTGGTGTCACTGCATTCACGGGCATATTTGCTTGTGTCTCTGCTTCTCGTACCGGTCGCCCCGACGCCAACGCCGCCTGCTTGCGTGCGATCGACTCCGCCAATGATGCCGCGATTTCTTGCGTCGTCCGTCTTGGTTCTTCCTTCCACTCTGACACGGTTTTTAGCTGTTCGCTTGCCTGAATTTGCCCCACTTCCACTTTCAGATCAATGTAATACGCCACCAAAAAAACGTATAAATACGCCAAAAACGGCCCCGCCGTAATCCCGATAGCCACCGCATACGTCCACAAACCCACATCAAGACCAAACATTGTTTTAAGCGTTTTTTCCGCATACCACACCAGCAAGACCGCCACCATAACTACCACCACCAGGACACAATTAAAACTGGTCATCGTGTTAAAATAATCGCCCCAACGCCCTTTCATCATCACCCACGATCGCTTAAATCCGTCCGCAATGCTTGTCTGCGGTTCATCAATCCAGACGAGCCATGCCTGAGATAAACTCAAAGGCACAAAAGCGCTCAAAACTACCGTCAACGGCCACCACAAAGGCTGCCGCCACAAAGATTGCATTAAAGCCAATTTGGGCCATTGAAGCGGTATATCCAGCATTTTCAAACCCACCGGAATCCAACGCGCCGCCGTATCAATCACAAATGTCGCCAAAAACAACACCACCACTGCCGCCGCCAGACCAATCGCACTGCGCACGTACACTCCCGCCACCCGCACCAGATGATTGCTGCTGTGTTCAATCCCCAGATTAATAATTCTAAAAAAGAAACGATACATCAAGTAAGTCAAGGGACCCGCTGCCACCACGATCACCAGCAAATAAAACCAACTCACGCTCTCTCCACGTTGCTGCTCCAGATGTGCCAGGACCGCCGGCACCAAAAAAATCGCTTCCCACAACCACACCACCGCTGTGACCCCTATCCAACGGCTTGACAGAGTGTCCTTGGCGTACTGCTTTAATTTCTTGGTTGATCGCATTTTATTTCTCCTCGCTCACCACTAATGTCTGTTTCACTATATTGCCTGGCTGGTTCCTTTGCCTTTCACCTGGAGATCACGTTTTACCTCCCGGAAATAACACGCATATGTCGTCAAAGCATATGGCGTCAACGCTATCGCACCCACCCCGCACGTCAGGCAGCCGGCCACCACCATTGCCAGAAAAAACCAAAGCGAAAGCATGAAATACTCCAACCAGTGACCCCACATTAGTTTAAACGAGCGTCCCAAAATTGCCATGACGCCCATTCTTGGCTCGTCCACCAAGACAAAATACACTTGAGCAAACAAAACTACACTCAAAAACACCAACCCGAGTATAGCAATCAGCAAGCCCAAAAGCGACGCCATCGCAAACGGATCCGCCGCCACTTGTGCCCAAGTTGGTGGCTCAGTACCAGCAAAAACTTTGGCCTTCGCCAAAGTCGGCCCCAAAGCATACTGGACCGCCAATTCGTAACTTACCATGACCGCACTCATTACCAGGCTCAAACCCAACCCGCGCACAAAATTGGCCCCCTCAAGTGCTTCGCTATAAACACTCCAATTCATCTCGCCACGCTCCGCCAAGCGCCAAAAAAACGCGTACAAGGCGTAACAAAGTGGCGCCGCGATCACCAAATTCACCAGCAATTCCACCACGCTCATCATGCGTCCACCAGCCACCAGATACCAGTATTCCAACGACAGCTCCACAACCAACCACAAACCCAAGTAAATCATGAGCCACACCGCCACAAACGCCAACGCTTGCCACCACTTGCCTCGCAGTTTCTCGCGTGCTCGTCGGCGCAGTTCCACTCTTGTTTTCATCGCTTTTTCGATTAGACCTCTCTGATCACGACTTTGACCTTCAAACTCAATTTCCGCCCTGCTCCTCGCAATTGCGACAGCAGTGTTGGCTTGATTTCTTCGTAAAAAACCGCGTGTGTGGCCATGATATAGGGCAAAAGTGCCACAAAACCCAGACCAAAAGTGAAACCTGCCAAAATCATCCAACCAATAAAGCTAAAAATCAAAAGCACCCAAAATCCCTCATGTGCAAACATCATCGCCGCCGATTTCTTGATCGCGTCCCAGGGGTCAATTTTGGGATCATCCACCAACACAAACCACACCGGCGCAAAATAAATCCCCACGATAAACGCCAACGCCGACATCAAACCAATCACCACGTAACCAAGCATCACCACATCAGTACAGACAAACGCCACAATCATACCCGTCACAAACGTCCCCAGCAAAATAAATAGCAAGTAATACACAAACACCGCTAGCTTTTGCGGAAAATTGGTCCACATCTCGCGAAAAACCGACAAATTGCTCCGTTTCCCCCGCACCAAACGCAAAAAATATAAAGCCATAATATAATTAAACGATCCCCCAAACAAAATATTCGCCACCAAAAACACAAAATTCCACACACACCAATGCCACGAAAAGGGAAATTGTATCAAAGATTGCAAAAAAACCACCGCCGTCAACCACAAAAGTACAAACGCCATCGCATCAATCCATTTACCCTTTAAACGTTCGCGCGCTTTGCGTTTCACCTCCCCGATCGACATCATAGCTTCCTTTCCCATACAACCTTAATTATATATGGCGATTTGCCTGTTTGTCAAGATCAAACAAAAAAGCCTCGGAATTCATTCCAAGGCTTAAAATCTTTCAAACCACTTTTCCTATGCCAAGTGATAGTGATAAGGACGTTGCGCTGTCACTGCCCAAAGCTTACAACGCTCCGCACCCAAGCTCAAAATCACATCTCCAGGACCAGCAAACACCGCGGGGTCAAAATACTCCACGGGCCAATGGTTACCCTGCGGCGCAAAGCCAATCTGATCGCACCAGCGGTCATACTCCCACTCGTCCATCAAAAATGGGAGTTCGACGTCAGCCAACACGCCAACCAACAAATGGCGCATCAAACCTGGAGAAACCGTAAAAACTGCCGCCTCTACAGCCGTCACCGGACGTGGTGTCACGTAAACCCGCCCCAACGGTTCTTGCCACTGAGGCACTTGGCACCACCTGATCCAATCTGGCTGCACCACCGCTACGAGCGCACTCGTATCTGTCAAACGCTTAGCCCACTTAGCCATTTTTTTAACCTCCTCCACCGGGATTTTTGGTTTGTTAAAGAGCCAAAATTATACCATACATCGGCGTTTTTGTCAAGACTGTCCCAAACTGCCTCTTGCATTTTGCCCAAAGTGTGATATAATACTCCCAATTGCTCCAAAGACAGCGCGTTTTGGGCTTTCGCCCCTGTAAATCACGCCGAGGAAAAAGTTTATTTTTCTGACTTTGGCGCGACCAAAGTTTTTTTATTAAGGAAAACATGCCAAGTAGCAAAAACGAGCAAAACTTACAAGAAACCAAGCAAAAAATCGACGCGGCCAAATCCGTCCTCATCGTTGATTACGCCGGCACTCCAGTCAACGACCTCACTGCTTTCCGCCGCGATCTCAAGCAAAGTGGTGGTGAATTTTTTGTCACCAAAAACACATTGATCAACCTCTGTTTTGACAAAAAACCAGAGGTCGCCGAAGCCCTTCACGGCATGAACGCCCTCGTGCTTTCCTACGATGACGAAGTCGGCGCCGTTAAAACCACTTATGATTTCATCAAAGATAAAGAAAAAATGACGGTTAAGGTCGGTTACCTTGACGGCAAATTTTTGACTCCCGCCGAGGCCGAAGCTTTGAGCAAAATTCCAGGCAAGAAAGACTTACTCTCCATGCTCGCTCGCACCGTCAAAGCGCCAGGCGACAATCTGGTGGGTGTCTTACAAGCACCAGTGCGCGATCTTGTCTACGCACTCCAAGCTATTGCGAAAAAAGAAGGTTAATTTAAAAAGTAAAAAGCAGGCAATATTAAGCACAGAAAGGAAATTATGGCAAATATTGATGATATCGTCGCCAGCATCGAGAAACTCTCTTTAATGGAAGTTTCCGAGTTGGTCAAAGCCCTCGAAGACAAATTTGGCGTCTCCGCTGCTGCTCCCGTAATGATGGGCGCCGCCATGCCAGGCGCGGCCGCCGCCGCTCCCGCGGAAGAGAAAACGGAATTCACCGTCGTGCTCAAAGACGGCGGTTCCAACAAAATCGCGGCCATTAAAGCCGTGCGCACCCTCAAACCAGATCTTGGTTTGGGCGATGCCAAAAAATTCGTCGAGGAAGCTCCCAAGAACGTCCTCGAAGACGTCAAAAAAGAAGACGCCGAAGCTGCCAAGAAAACCTTGGAAGAAGCTGGTTGTGTCGTCGAACTCAAATAATTTTATTCGAGACTTCGCCAACCCCGCCTCCGGCGGGGTTTTTCGTTGACAGCGTTAATTTGTCACGCCAACTGCTCGCTCCGGGTGTATAATGGTTTTAAACAAAAAAAAGAAAGGTTTTATGCTTACCAATACCGCTACTCTCCTCCAAGCTGCCGCTAGCCATCACTATGCCATCGGCCATTTTAATATCAACAACCTCGAAACCATCCAAGCGATTCTCGCCGCTGCCGAGGTCAAACGCTCACCAGTCATCCTCGCGGTTTCCAAAAGTGCCATCAAATACGCTGGCCTCGCACAACTGGTAGCTCTTGTCCATACTTTTGCCGATAATACGGATTTACCCATCGTTTTAAGCCTTGATCACGGCCCGAGTATTGAGCTCGCCTGCGAATGCATTGATGCTGGCTTTACCAACGTCATGATTGATGCTTCCGCACTCCCATACCAAGATAACGTCGCTGTCACCCGCCACGTCGTCGAATACGCCCACCAGCGCGACGTCACCGTGGAAGCCGAAATTGGTGCCCTCGCGGGCACCGAAGACAACGTGTCTGTGGATGAGCAAGATGCCCGCTACACCAAGGTGGACGAAGCGGTCAGTTTTGCGCACGACACCGGCTGCGACTCACTGGCGATCGCCATCGGCACCGCCCACGGCGTTTACCACGGCGAGCCCAAACTCGATTTTGAGCGCCTCAGCGACATCCACGCTGCCCTCCCCACCACCCCTCTTGTCCTTCATGGCTCCAGCGGCGTCCCCGCCGAGAGTTTGCGCGAAGCCATTAGCCGCGGCATCGCCAAAATCAATATCGACACCGATCTGCGCCAGGCGTTTCTCAAAGCCGTCAAAGCAGAAATCGACGCCAATCCAGACAGCGTAGACCTGCGTGTCATCTTGGGCGCTGGTCGCAGTGCTATCCAAACAGTCGTGGAAGAAAAAATTGATATTTTCGGCTCTGCCGGCAAAATGTAACGGCAAAAAAGTATATTATAATATACTCTACCAGACTAACTCGCGGTAAAACGCTTCATTTCTTCTGGCGTCAGTCGATGCATACTGATCCCGTACCCCAAGGCATTCGCCACCTTGAAAAAGGTACTTACAGTCGGGTTGCCTTTCCCGCTAAAAGCCCGGTATACACCGGCTTTGTTCAAGCCAGTCTCCTGCGCCACCAAGCCAAGACGCTTTTTCGCCTTGGCAATATTACCAAGTGCCGTCGTTACCAATCTCGAATCACCGCTTTCAATTGCCAAGCGTAAATATTCGTCGCATTCTTCCTGACTCTGAATATGCCGCGACCCATCCCACTCAATCAGCTTTACTGTCATAAATTTCCTTTCTTAATTTCAACGCCATTTTAATATCTCGTTCCTGTGTCCTCTTCGTCCCACCGCACAATAGCACGATTAGATGACCAATCGCCAAAAAATAATATAAACGATAACCGCCTGCATAATTAATCTTTTTTTCATACACATCCCCACCCACTTGACGCGTTACCCCAAGATTTCCTGCCGCCATCCTGTCCAAATGATTACGCACAACCGCAACTGCTCGACGATCTTTCACTCGCGCTATCCAATTGTCAAATTCTTCAGTCACTACCAACTTATACATCCAGTATATTATAATATACTCTCGCCTGCCTGTCAAGCTCCCAAAAACCGCCCCTTACGGGGCGGTCCGTATTTTCGCTTCTAAGCTTTTACTTGCCCGTGTAGCGGAAAGTCTTCACCCCTTTTTGGGCAAACTTGTTCACCGCTTTGGCTGTGAGCCAGTTACTCCACTCGCCCACCGCGCAATCATTCACCGGTGCTACTTTGAAGGAATACTCCTGAGCTGGGTTAAGATTGGCAATGTCGATCGCCAAGACACCACGGTTTTGCTCGCCGCTGACCTGCATCGCGATCCCACCATAACGCTCATCACCAGCGCTGTTACCAAAGGTCACGTGATAGCGATCTGTATAATCGCTCACCGGCGTGAAGTACAAGGTTGCTTTGTCACCTTTACGCTCGATCTGGAAAAGATCTGGCGTGCCCACCGGTTTGGTCTTACCACAACCCTGTGGCTTGGCCTCGTTCGGCACATTGTCACCGCTGGCATGGCGATCATTGGGATCACCAGTCGGGCCTGGGTTGCTATTGGTATTCGCCGGGCAAGCAGTCTGGAAAACACCGCTGACCACTTTGTACTCAGTCTCGGCGCCATCTTTGATGGTGTAAATGCTGTAATTGCCACCGAAGTCACCCAAGTTGTCACGGACATCATTGCAGCTCCAATCAGCAGCAGCGTCGATCGCGTTCAAACCGCCACCTTGGAAATAAATGCCAAAGTTCGCACCTTCTGCCGCGACGATGGTCGCTGGACGATCTGTCCATTCACCCAAACCAATCACCGCTGCCCGCAACTCGCCAGCATTGCCCACCGCGCGCACGTCCACCGCGTAACCGTTGTCATCTTCTCTGGTGGAGTTGATGTAACGCAACGGCACCGTTGCCAAGTTGTAGCGCGCCGTCACTGCGGCAATCAATGTCTTGGTAGCATCGGAAATCGCGAAAGCGTCCGGAATACCCAAAGCCGCCACTTGACCGTTCACTACCTCAAGTACGTAGTTACCGTTGATGGTTTCCGCGTACGCTTGACCTATCAAGCTAGAAGCAATCGCATTGTTGCCAGCACCCATGAAAACCAAGTATCTGTCAAAATTATTACCGATATTCTCAATCAAGCCAAAAACATCATTGGTTTCGGTGGACGTCGGCATCAAAACCGGTTGACCCACGTAAGC
>CAYQLH010000004.1:15844-31892 GCA_964418385.1 uncultured Pseudomonadales bacterium | reverse complement strand
CTGCCGATTTTGACAAATTGGATGCCATTGACTTTAATCTTTTTGCCATTGGCGATGGAAGAAATGGCCGTGGTAGCAGCGCGAATGCTGACCACTGGCGCGTTGCAAACGAGCACCAAAAACGCGCACAAAACTAGCCCTCGATTGGACATCGTATTCCTTCCTGACTGCTGTGTATTTCTTGCGCCGGGTATGCCTGCCAAAGTGGTGCTAATACTATAGGCAAGCGATGCGGGTTAAAACCCTCGCCCGACTGCTAAAACCTATGCGACAGGGAGAACCTGCATCGTGTGCATAATTTTGCCGGGCAACATCACTTGCCTAATGGCTCACACGATGAACGAAAAAACCTTATCGAATTATATTTTTGAAAATTTTGAAAAGCGACGATGGCTCCTTCCCTTTGTATCACATAAGTTTTAGCGTTTCCTATTATACCACAAAAAGCGAAAATGCAAGCGGGAAATTGAAAGCGCGAAACTGTGACCCTGCTGGCGGCGGCGCGAGCGCCCAATTCGCCTTAACTCCCTCCCCTCTGGCAGGGGTGAAGTTATTAATGCTGCACGTGCAGCATTGCAATTTTCCAGGCGTGAGTGGTGAAAAAATGTTACAAAATGAGTATTTACTGTTTTAACTTTTTCCACACGAGATAGCGGTTGGCACGACCAGTGTGACCGTCGGCACGATAGTCAGCAATAACTTGCAACGACGATAAGGAGACCGCCAAATTGTCTATTTCCTTATCCGTGAAATGATGGACGAAGCGTGCCGGCGCGTGCGAATGACCCCACGAAAGTAAATAATCATGAGCACCCAAATCCTCAACGACGAGCTGAGGCGAATCGTCCAAAAATTGCCAAAAGCTGACCGCCAACCGTCCACCCGCAGGCACGAGTTCGCTTAGTTGGTGCAAAAATAATTGCCGCCAATCATCTCCTGGCACATGATGCAAAAAAGCACCGCAAAAAATAAAATTAAAATCACGCCGAGACAGCTCGTGCCGCCAATCATGACCAGTAAGCAAAGATTGCAAAATATCGACCGCGAGAAATTCGCCAGCGGCGGGATTACCTTGAGATGCGAGAGCAGCACTGGCGTCGATACCGAGATAGCTGGCCGCAGGAAAACGCACGCGGATAAAATCGCGAAAGCGCAAATTGCCACAGGCAACGTCAAGGACAGTTGGTGAGTCTGGGAGTGGGAGTTGTTCCCAACCAGCCCAGGGCCGACCGCGCGTGCGCGCGAAATCAGCAGCATGAAGAGCGTAAAAGTGATTATTGAGAGTGATCAGTCGCTGACGTTGATTTTGATCCATACCTTTTATTATACTACCGAAACCGAATGAAATTGTGATAAAATATGGCACATGGATGAAAATTTATCACGCTTGATTGATGAACTGTGTACCCGCGAAAGTTTAAGCGGGACTGAATTTTTGCGTTTGCAACATCGTTTTCGCCGCGCGGGCGCGCAACCGTTTTACACCAAGTCAGAAATTCTGGCCGCGTTGGACAGTGCAGAAAGTTTTGGCAAATTGTACCACGAGCGACAAAAGCAAATCCGCGCGTGGCTGCAAGTGAAGCCAATTCGCACTCTATCTGGAGTGGCAACAGTGACAATTCTCACCAAACCGTGGCCGTGTCCTGGCGGCTGCATTTTTTGCCCGGCAGACGTGCGCATGCCCAAAAGCTACCTCGCCAATGAGCCCGGAGCGCAACGAGCGGAGGCGAATTACTTCGATCCGTATTTGCAAGTTACCAATCGTCTAGAGTCGCTGCAGGAAATGGGACATCCATTGGACAAAGTGGAGATTATCATCTTGGGTGGGACCTGGGATGCATATCAGCAACCATATCAAATTTGGTACGTGGATGAAGTTTTCCGCGCTTTGAATGAGTTTGGGCGGCACCGGGAGCGGGTAAAAACGCGCATGGCACTTTATGAGCAATTAGACCATGAACTCGCAAGCAGAGAAGCAGTTTTGAGCAACCAAGCCCAAATCAACCAAAAACGTTTTGCGCAAGCGCAAGCGCAAGTAACCAGTGGCACAGTTTCATATAATCAGTACGTGCAAGAAAACTTTTTGCGCAGCGAGCGCGAGCGACGTTTAAGCAGCTGGCAACAAAGTAATTGGGCAAAGCTTGCCGCGCGTCAGCGGGAAAACTCAAAGGCTCAACACCGCTGTGTGGGTTTGGTGATCGAAACACGGCCGGATTGTATCACCATAGAAAGCGCTCGGACTTATCGTCAATTGGGTGCAACTAAAGTGCAAATTGGCGTCCAATCAGTGAATGAAGAAATTTTGCGACGCAACGGACGCGCGATCACGCCGGCACAAATTGCGCGCGCGGTGGCAATTCTACGTTTGTATGGTTTTAAAATTCACGCTCATTTTATGGCCAATCTTTTAGGCGCCACGCCCGAAGCAGATATTGCTGATTTCAAAAATTTCGTCACTGACCCGCAATTTTTACCAGACGAAATTAAACTTTATCCGTGCAGTCTGATCCGTAGCAGCGAACTTTATGAGTATTTTACCAGAGGCGAATGGATGCCGTACACGCACGCACAACTTTTGCAGGTTTTGACTGCCGAAATGAAGCTGGTACCAGAATATGTGAGGATTTCACGGATGATAAGGGATTTTTCTGCCAATGATATTGAAAGTGGCAATAAACGCACCAATTTTCGCCAACTGGTGGACGATGAGTTGGCGCGGCAAGGCGTCAAGGTGCGTGAAATCCGGTCACGCGAAATCCGCGGCGGGCAAGTGAGTGCTGATGATTTGCACTTGGTGGAATACCAATACGAAACGAGCGTGTCACGAGAATACTTTTTGCAGTTTGTGACAGCGGATGAAAAGCTGGTTGGCTTTTTGCGTCTCTCGCTGCCAGAGCGTGAAAAGATTGAGCGACTTTTTGGTAAAATTCCAGACGAATTTGGAGATTTCCCCGCTAACGCAATGATACGTGAAGTCCATGTTTACGGCGCTGCGGCAAAATTGCGTGGTCAAAGTCGCTCACAGCATCAAGGTTTGGGCAAAAAATTAATCTCGCGAGCGCAGGCAATCGCTAAAGCAGACGGCCGGAAATGCGTGCGGGTAATTTCGGCAGTGGGTACACGCGAGTATTACGCGGCACAAGGTTTTAGTGAGGACGAACTATACCAAAAATATGATTTAGTGGGATGTGAGGAATAAAATGCATCAATCGTGGCAGCCGTTTTTACAAACAGAGTTTAAAGAACCATATTTTCAAGAATTAGCTGCTTTTGTACATGAGCAATACGGCACCAAAACCGTTTTCCCGCCAAAAAATCAAGTTTTTAGCGCTTTTGCGACAGATTTGAATGCAGTCAAAGTGGTGATTTTGGGTCAAGATCCTTATCACGGTGAGCACCAAGCTCACGGCTTGGCTTTTTCCGTGCAACACGAAGTAGCGATGCCACCATCATTGCAAAATATTTTTAAAGAAATACACAATGAGCTAGGTACGCCTTTGCCGCGTGATGGCAATTTAACACGGTGGGCAGTTCAAGGCGTCTTGCTTTTAAACAACACTCTCACCGTGGAAGCACATCGTGCCGGCAGTCACCGTGGACACGGGTGGGAAACTTTTACTATGCACGTAGTAGAAATGCTTGCTCGCGAGCGCGAGCACTTGGTATTTATGTTGTGGGGACGCGACGCGCGCAGTAAAGCAAATTTGATTGATGACTCTCAACACTTAGTGCTTCAAGCGGCGCACCCGTCGCCTTTATCCGCTTATAACGGTTTTTTTGGTTGTGGACATTTTAAAAAATGTAATGACTATTTGCGCGCACACGGCGAAAGTGAAATTCAGTGGTAAATCTGCCGGATGCAGACATCACAAGCGGATACGTGCAAAATTGCCAAATTGTTCAAATTTTGTGAAATTGCTCGTCACTTTAGTGAATTTTGTGGTATAATAATAAAAATGTCCGTTGTGACAAAATGTAAACAGAAACGGAAATTATGGCGAAATTGCAAGATTTAGTGACTAGTAGGGTGCGGGTAAAGGTCTTGAGTTTGTTTTTGCTCAATCCCGGTGAAGTTTATTACGTTCGCGAAGCAACGCGCTTGATAGACGAAGAAATAAATGCGGTACGGCGTGAACTTTTACATTTGACCAAAAACGGTGTTCTTTTGAGTGAAGAGCGAGGCAATCGTCAATATTATCGCGCCAACAAGGCTTATCCGTTTTTTGGCGAGTTACAGCAAATTGTTTTTAAAGAAAATGGACTTGGTAAAAAAATTCGCCGTCTCAAGCGTAAATTGGGGAAGCTTGATTTTGTAGTTTTCACGCCATCCTTTTTTAATCGTCTGCCCAAAAGTGAGGCTTTGGATATTTTGGTAATTGGCGAAGTGGTGGTACCTGAATTGGAGGCATTGATCAAGGACGAGGAAAAAGCCTTGGGTCGAGAAATTAACTTTGCAATTTTTGATGTGAACGAGTTTAAATTTCGCAAACAGCGCCGCGATCCATTCATTATGGAAGTTTTGTACGGCAAGCGCTTAATGGTCGTGGGTGACGAAGAAGACTTCGTGGAACGCGGTCAATACATGTAATTTATGTCGCAAATAAATGAGGTGGAGCTGTATCGCCAGAAAGCAGGAGTACTTTTGGCACGGTATAATGCCGAAGAAACCGCCAGCGCGATTAAATTGTTAGAAGCACAAACTTTGCAACCTGATTTTTGGACCCGTACCGACGCGGGTGAGATCATGCGCCGTCTTGGAGAAGCACGTGATGAGGGTGAGCAGATAAGTGCATTGCAAAACCTTTTAGAAGAGTGGGAAACCGCTGATTTTTTGGTGCGCGATGAGCCAGACAATGAAGAATATGCCAAAGAATTGGAGCGGATTGGCGCTAATTTGATCAGAGTGGTTAAAAAAATGGAATTAAATGAATACCTAACTGGCAAATATGACGTTCAACCGGCGATTTTTGGAGTTCATGCAGGACAGGGCGGCACTGAAGCGATGGACTGGGCAAGTATGTTGGCTCGCGCTTACACCAGATTTTTTGAGCGACAGGGTTGGAAGTTTACTTTGATTGACGAATCACGAGGGGAAGAGGCGGGTATTAAAAGTATTACTTACGAAGTGACTGGTCGCCACGCTTACGGTTTACTGAAATATGAAGCTGGCACTCATCGCCTCGTGCGACTCTCACCCTTTAATGCTGATAATTTACGACAAACGTCTTTTGCTTTGGTGGAGGTGTTACCGGTGTTGGCCGATGATGACCAAGAAATTCAGCTCAATGAAGCCGATCTGGCTTGGCATTTCACACGGGCTGGCGGTGCAGGTGGACAAAACGTAAACAAAGTCAATACTGCGGTGGAGTTGACGTATCTTCCGTTAAACTTGGTGGTACGCTGTCGCGAAGAACGCTCGCAGGCACAGAACAAAGAACGCGCTTTGCAAATTTTGCGTTCTCGCTTGGCGGTGATGAAGCAGCAACAGCAAGCAGAGGAATTGAGCGCTCTTAAAGGTACCAATATTCAAGCCAGTTGGGGAACACAAATCCGCAATTATGTCCTGCACCCATACCAACTAGTAAAAGACGTGCGCACGGGCGTGGAAACTTCAGACACAGCGGGTGTTTTGGATGGCAAGCTGGAAATTTTTATCGATGCTGAACTAGCGACTTTAAGCAAATGATGTTATAATGGGCGGTGAAGTTGAAAGGAAAACATGACCGCAACTAGATTTGATGATTATGAGTGGTCGCTACCGACGGTGAGAAAAACTCCGGTACATGCGGAAAAATCTTTACCTATAGACACGGCGTTACCGATGTGGTGGGTGATTGGCGGCACGGCCGCAACTGTAGTTTTAGCCGTTGTGACTTGGTCTGTCAACAAAAATTCTTTACCGGCTTTTCAAGTCGCTTCACCACAACCGACTGCCGCTTCTCCCCTACCCTCTGCCCTGCCCACGCCGTCGGCACAACTCATACCCAATCAACGCTCTCTTCCTGAAGGCTCTTATATAGCAGTCTATATGACTAGAGATGATAATGTCATCGATGTAGAAGCACAAGCCCGTGCAGGCATGTGGGCGCGAATGTGGGTAAATGCCGATGGTACTGGTTATGTCGACGCTATGGGTGATCGTGAGGATTTCACTTTTGATGAGACACGCATGTACACCGGTACGGGAGAAGACGATATCAGTGACTACGCTTGGGACGGACAACGGCTCATTGTAAGCGAACCGCGAGCAACTGTAGAATTTGTGCCGATCGAAAGCCCTGAAGGACAACGCTTGCTTAATATTAATCGTGATGACGTTGATGAAACGGCTGAACCCGAAATGGTGTTAGATAATGAAAACAACGCAGTTGATAGCACCGATAAGTTTAATTTAGATTGACTCTTGCGTAAAAACATTGATGGTGTTATAATACGAGCGGTTCTGAAAATGCAGGATTGGTGCATCGGTAGCACGCTAGCTTCCCAAGCTGGAAAGGAGGGTTCGATTCCCTTATCCTGCTCAGTGTTTTAAGCGTTCGTTGGGATTGTTTCAGTTGCCTCTGGTTGTTGTTGAGCGACGTTTGGCGTTTTGGCGCTGTCGTCATCCTGGAAAAAGAAATCTTCAGTTAGTTTCGGCATTTTGATCAGTTTAAGCGTTAAATTTTGTGCTTGACCGGTAATGGTAATCACTTCATCAGAATTTACCGTACGAGCACTATTGGGCGAAACATAACCGTTTTTTTTGGCGCGAGCACGGTATTCACCGGGTTTCAGATTGAGACTGAAGCGACCTTGGTCATCAGCGACACCCAAAATTGCATGTCGCGATTCATCTGTGTCATCACCAAGATTTTGATAAACTTCTACCACTGCCCCCGGAATTGGCGCTCCGTTATTATCCACCACGCGACCATTGAGAGAGGAGCGACGCAAAACGTGCCACAAACGAGCAATCACTAAACCACCGTAAAAAACTCCGGTTACAATGTAAATTAAATTGGGGTGTAAGAAAAGACCAATGATCGAAGCAACTAAAAGCGTGACTTCAAAATATGGTTGTAAACGACGCAGGCGCTGCCAGCGCATCCAAAGAGTACGCAAGACTTGAGTCCGCCAACTTACGTGAGCATTCTCTTGACCGGCGGTGAGCTTATCCATCGGAATCATTGGATCAATCAACTGCTCGTTGGTGATGACGTGAATCGGCTCACCTTTGTAAAAATTTTCAGCCACAATCGCGTTGGGTCGTGAAACACGCGTGGGAAAACGAAAGCCTTCGCAACTGACTTGCAACGTATACTCACCACGAGGCAAGGCGATACAATCGTATTTGCCATTCACATCGGTGACACTGGTAACTTGTACTTGTTCGCCCTGTTCGCTGATGCCTTGTGCAGTAATGAGCGCAAAAGGTACACCTCGATTGGTGTGCGCATCAAAAACAAAACCAGTACGGTGAGCGCGAGTGCGACCAAAACGCGACAAAAAAAGTGATTGGCCACGCGAAAACACTAGATCTGTCACTACCAAAATGATGAAAATCACAAAGAAAACCACGGTGCCTAAACCGACTAAGGTCTGCGCTAAAAGTTTGAGCGTTTGCGTTGCCAGCGTCAAAAGTTTATTTAAACTACCACCCTCTTCCAGGGGGTTGGCTGGAGAAACAGTAAAAGTTTCTCCGGGTAAATAGATAATAGCTTCGTTGCGATCGTTGATCCCTACTGCTTGCCATTCGTGTTTGCCCACTGCCAGCGGCTGATCAAAAATAAGCACATAACGATTGGTAGAATAATCAATCATCAGGGCATAATCATCAGTGTCAGCTTCTTGATTGGGGAGATTGACGAATACAGTTTGATCATCTACGCGCACAGCAAAATGATCCACACTCAAAGCAACGTCGCGGTCGTCAATTTGCCAGGAAAACGAAGCACGGTAATCCTCTGTTTTTTCTGCTTGGGCAGCGGGAACACACACAGTAGACGTGCAGGCAAACACAAAAAGTGCAAGCACAAATAACCGTTTAGCTTTCATGGTCAGCGTTCCTGGTAACTAACTCAAGATCCACTTTGCGCTCATGACCGTAATCAATCAGGATGTTATCCTTGACACCTTCGAGTTCGACAAATTCACGGCTGTTGGTGGTCAGCGTGTATTGTCGGATCGGATTGAGATAGAATTCAAAATAGCCTTGTTTGTTGGTAATCGTGGTGCCAGCATGACGATTGTATGCCACCTGGGTGATCGCCAGTTCAACGTTGGAAAGCGGTGCGCCATCGCTATCCACCAAGCGACCAGTGAGATTGACATGATGGATACTAGAAGTCAGTCGTCTGACAAAACCGACCAAATGAATTCCCAAGACAAAAATGTTGAGCCAGATGGGATAAATCATGGTAAACACCAACACAACCAAGAATGACAACCCCCAAAGTGAGCTCGCCAGATTGAAAACACGATTGCAGGCTGACCATAATTTGGTTCGCCAGGTGGTGTTTGCATTTTGATCGTCAGCGTCTGACTCTGATGCTGCTTTGGAATCCAGATCCACTGGCACTTGGCAGGTGACTCGTGGTGAAAATTCTGAAGTCACTTCAATATCCTTACCGGTGTATGATTTCTTAGTCGCATGTTTGTCGCGTAAATTCTGAGCTTGACTGGGAAACTTATGTTCCAGCGAAGAAACTACCAGTTGATATTTTCCAGGAGGCAATTTAAAGCCCTCACAATATCCGGTACGGCTCGTAATCGTGCCATTGACATATTGACCGTCTTTTTGCACAATCACTAGAGCATTGGCAACACCCTTGCCAGTCTTGGAATCAAAGATTCGTCCTCGTGGTAACGGGAAGAAGATGGTGACTACTCCAAACGGCATCAGTAACAGCGTCGAGATAAAGGGGAAGACTTGCGTAGAGAGCGCCTCCATAGTGGCAATAATCTTGTTGTCAACGCCCAAGTCGGCCAACCAATCAAGGAAGTTGGGCATAAATTCTGGAATTTCACCAAAGATACTACCAGAACGCACACCGCGCATAAAAAGCGCATATAAATAAGCGAGAATTTTGGAAATTTGGTCATTGGTCAAGCCTAAGCTTTTGAGGAATTCCCGCAAACTGGCCATAAACTCGTTAATATCAGTAATGGAATGAGACGACAGCCATCTGATGATCGCTATAATTTGGTCATTGGTCAAGCCGAGACTAGCTAGAAAAGCGATTAAAGCGAGCAATTCCGCAGGCAAGCCAATAAGAGGATTCTGATTTAAAAACTTCAAGAAGTCAATAATCTGCGCGTTGGTAAAGCCCATTTCCTTCAGCTTTTTGATGAGCGCCAAAAGTTCAGCACTGATCGCTAAGCCGCCGTGCTTGTTCATATAATCGAGAATCGCTTTAATTTGCTCCATGTCGAGACCGAGCTCAACGAGTTTACGGATAAATTCTGCCAACTCTTTCGTGAGGATGAGATCGGGATGATTACGTAAGTACTCTAAAAGCTCCAGAATTTGCTTGGTATCCAAGCCCATCTCGGCGAGCATCTTGATCAGCTCTGCCAGTTCTGGAGTCAACTGGAGCTCAGGGTGGTTGAGTAAGTATTCCAAAAGCTCCTTAATTTGTTCTGCATCCAAGCCCATATCGGACAACATTTTGATCAGCTCTCCCAACTCTGGAGTGAGCTTCAAATCTGGATGATCATGCAGATATTCGATGACAAATTGGATCTGGTCACTATCGAGTCCCATTTTCTCAAGGAAATCTATCAAGGCTGCAATGCCGTCGTCCACGCCATCACTGCCGTGTTGTTTGAGATAATCGATAATATCATTAATGGTTTGTGGATCAAGACCCATCTTCTCCAATTCTTTTTTCAAGTTTTCAATGTACTGCGGGTTGTTTTGGAATGGATGATCGTTGAGATAATCCACCAAGTCAGACAATTGCTTGGGAGTCAATCCGTCTTCCACTAACTTAGTAATCAAATCAACGGTATCATCACCAACTACAATGTTATTTTCTGCCACAAACTTGATAATTGCTGCCATTTGCTCCGGTGTGATACCGTGCTTGCCTAATTCATCAATAAAATCAACAATCTCTTGATCGATGGTGATATCGTTTTCCGCGATAAACTTGATAATTTCTGCCATTTGCTCCGGTGTGAGGCCAAATTTGTCAAGTTCTTCCACGAAACCAATGGTTTCATCATCGATTTTGATATCGTGCTCAGAGATAAACTCAATAATCTGCGCCATTTGCTCTGGAGTTAAACCAAGTTTATCAAGCTCGTCGATGAAATCAACGACTTCATCGTCAATCACCACATCGTTTTCACCCAGAAATTCAATGATTTCTATGATTTGATCGGGATCAAGACCTAAGTCTTCCAACTCGTCGATGAAATCAACGACTTCATCGTCCACCATAATATCGTTTTCGGTGATGAATTCTATCAATTCCGCAATCTCTTCTGGGTCAAGCCCCAAATCATCAAGCTTCTCAATGATCTCGATCACATCATCTATTTTCTCTTCAGGAATATTATCAAATGGATTGGTGGGTTTGGCTGGTCCGCCCGAAGCGCAGTCTTGTCTCACCGCGGCACTACAAGTATAGCTAGCACCATCTTGGCGATAGCATTTGTGACCTGAATTCTGACAATCAGTAAAGCTGCCACTGGCACAAGTCTGAGTGGTAGTACACCAGTAGTATGTAGCTTCATTACTACACTCGTAGTGGGCATGCTCTAGACAACCATTGGCTCCAGAGTTTTCCGTATAGCAATTCTTACCTGAAACTCCACACTGACTCAATGCACCTTTGTTGCACTGACTGTTATTACTGCACCAAAAATAACTCACATCTGGTGGATTGTCAGAGCAATCCAATTCAGCATTGGACAGACATTTAGCTTCATCATTGATATAGCAAGCCTTTCTGCCAGATGCGATACACTCAGCCAAACTGCCTGACGTACACTGAGAAGTATTGCTGCACCAGTAATAAGTACCCATGCTGCCTGGCACGTAGCGGAAGCGGAAAATGTCACTGGTAGTTGTTTCTTTGTGACAACCTTTCAGCGTGATCTGCCAACGATTCCAACTGCTCTTATCTGCTGGATTGTTATAATCAATTACTTTGGTGGGATTTTTCAGCTTCAAGGTAAATCGAGTCCCGTTTGCGTTGCAGATATTGCTTTTGCTGACTTTGCTGACACTCAAGGTGTAATCTTTGTGATCAGTACTGGTGCTATTGAGCGTATACAGTTTTTGGTCATTTAGCGTGAAGGTTTGCGAGTTAATATCTGTTGCTGGAGAACAAACTTCCCACACAAATGTATCCGCCGCACTAGCGGATGTGTAGTCTTTTGCTGGAGTGATCAGATGCGCCATCAAGGCTTCTGCCGAACAAGCCAACGGTCCCACGGTAAAAGCGCCAACTTCGATTTCGCGCTTACAACCATCGCCATCGTAAATCACGAGCTTGATTTGATAACTATTGTCACCTGTTTTCTTTGGCAAATAGTCCTTGAATGGTTGAAAAACAACTGAGGTTTCGCTAGCGACCACACTGTAGTTGAGCTGTGTTTGGCTATCAAGACTCACGCCAGAAAAAACTTCGCTACCGTCTATAATGACGTCCATGCGGACTGGCCTACTCCCTTGCGGGAAATTGAGAATGATGGCTGGTTTGAGCGTATCGATAGCATCACCGCTAGGATTGGTGACGCTCACCTTGTCAAGCTGACTGGTCTTTTTGCATGATTCCGCTATTGAATAGGTAAAATTCCAGGAAACGCTTGAAGTTGTATTTTGGCTATCCGTGACGGTGACATGCCAACTATACTTGCCTTCTGGTAAATCGGTTTTAGGCTCAAGGTGATACTTGCCATCGCTGTACCAATAGCGATATTCTTTGGTTTCACCAGTGCCTAAGTTGGGGACGGTTGCATGAAAACTAAATGACTCTTTGCTACCAAGGCTCTCGGTCATATTGAGGTGGAAATTGTAATCAGTGATTCGCTTTTCATCATGTGATTCTTCCCACACAAAAGTGACGCGCGGATTTTTGGTAATTTCAAAATTGTTTGGTTGAATCAATGAAAATTCACTTGGCGGGTAAAGGTCAATAAAATCAGTCACATAAGCGTGCAGTTGCGTGGCACTGCTGGTGGCGTACTGCTCGTGAAAAGTGTAGTTTTCGGAGTGAATATCAGCTTTGACTGTCTGCACAGTCATTAAAAAGGCGGTTAGTATCAATGTGGCTAAATATTTAAGTTTTGACATAATCAAAAATTCGCTGTCAGCGTATACGTTATATTATTAGCATAATTACCGACAATATTTTCATCTGTTGGCACGACGCGATAGCAAATGTAGTTAACGCCGTAGCGACCTTCTTTGCTGGTCATAATCGGCACTGGATCTTCATCATTTTCTTTGTCGGCAAAGAAAGTGTAACCATGATGCCAATCAAAGATATTATCTTTGCCAATAACATTTTCCATAGTATAACCAAGACCGCGTCGCGGTTCGTCGTTAATCCAAATATCGTCTTTATTTTCCCAAAGCCTCATGGTGGTCGATGTCAAACCGTCAATTTTGAGATTGGGAATGCAATCATCACGACCATAGCCATTACCACTGCAGACTACTTTCCTGGTATCGTCAACGTAGCGCATTTGGTCATCTTGGATTGCAGTGACCACGTAGCCATGAGCAATATTGGCAGTGGCAGAAAGTTTTTGCGCGACGTCACTAAAATAGGTGTTGCCAATTTTGCCAAAATCGGCAAGTTTACCAGTGGATGAACCCGTAGTCACCTGATCACAATAACGCCCGCCTTTGGGTAAACCTTCGATCCACAAACTGATTTGGGGTTCAATAGTAGCCAGCATTTTGACGCTACGCGCGGAAGTAATATTCATTTCGGCGGTCGCTGTGGCGTGGAAACTCACCCAAATGGGTGTGCGAATTAATTGCGTATTGGGAAGATTGGGGTCATTTTTGGGGTTGATCACGTTTTTTATTTTCAGGAAATTATCATTGGTATAGCCAAAATCAGCGTTTTCAAGCCGACCGTCGCCAGTGTATGGACAGATGATTTTGTGGTAGAAACCACCATTGTAAGAGAGTTGGGAATGATTGGTAGCGGTAATAATTTGCGGAGCGCCAAACTCAAAAGAACCGGGGATAGAGCGGGGACACTCTACACTGATGTAAGCAGCGTCAAAAGCGTTAAAATCAGCCAGACCATCACTGGCGGTAGCTGTGGGCGCCACCGCATAAAGAAAGACTTCAATTTTTGAGTCAGGCACCGCGGTAGAAGGTTTCAGAGCAATCGTCAGGTCAGATTTTTGAATTTGGGACGCCGTGGAATAGGCATGATTGGAGCTAAAGACTCGAGACTGCAGCCGACTATTTGCTGACGCCAAATTAACGCTCAATAAACAACAAATGCTTGTGATTACAAACGCGGCTATTTTTTTCATCGCTCACTATTGTATACCAAAAACTGAGGCTTGACAAGTACTAATTTTTGACATAAGATGCCAGATATGAATATCAAACTGATCACCGGTTTGGGCAATCCGGACGAAAAATATGCCCGCACGCGGCACAATACGGGTTGGCTGGCAATTGAGTATTTAGCAGGCACTTGGGGTTTGACTGCTCCTCAAGAGCAAAAAAAATTCTATGGTAAAATTTGTCGCGGCAGCCTTGATGGTCAAGAAATTATACTTTTGGAACCCACGACTTACATGAATGATTCCGGTTTGGCGGTGGCGGCGGTGGCAAATTTCTATCAAATCGATATTAACCATGATTTTTTACTGATTTATGATGACTTAGATATTGTTTTTGGTGAATATAAATTTGTCCGGCGACCACCGCGGACGCACAACGGGGTCACCAGTGTGCAGCAGCACGTACACAGCACTGATTTTTACCAGGTGCGCATCGGCACTGATGCTCGCGGTCGTGAGCGCACCATCCGCGGTCTTGATTACGTTTTGACTCAATTCTCACCAGAAGAATTAAAAACGCTCCAATCCGGGATTTTCCCAGCAGTGGCCAGAGAGGTACGCTCATGGCTTTAGAAAGACTGGGCACAGCTATTGATACGAGTCGCTATCTTAAAAAAGATGCCTCTGGCGAAACTGTCAGTGCGATGGAAGTCAATAAATATGTTTCTACACCTGAGCAAGAACGCGCCTTGCAGTTGTGTGAAATTCTGGACGATAAAAGTCATAAGGAACTTTATTTGAGTCTTTGTAAACGCACCCGTAAAGAAATTATTGACGAAGCTTTAAGTTTTGTTATTGACGCACAAGCACGTTCCAAAGCGAAACTTTTTTCTTGGAAAATCAAACAAATTCGCCAAAACTGGATCAAAGCTGGCAAAAATCCAAACCGCGAATTGTCAGTAAAACAAAACCAACGCAAAAGAACTAAAACTAAGCTCAACGGCAAACAAGAAAGCTTGTTTTAGGTTACAAACGTCGTAGTTGATAACATGTTGTTTTTGTTTGTTCATGCTGACGCCTGGTTTTTGTTAAACATTTGTTTAACAAACGTCAAACGAGGTGAACTTTTGCGCGTGGTTTTAACTTTCCCAATGGTCAATTAAACTGACTAGTTCATCGTAAAGATGCTCTTGAGGCACCGTGGCCACCACTTGTCCGCGAACAAAAATAATACCCATACCCTTACCGCCAGCGATACCAAGATCGGCTTCGCGAGCTTCACCAGGACCGTTGACCGCGCAACCCATGACTGCCACTGTGAGTGGTTTTTGGACGTGATCTAAATAGGCTTGTACCCGCTCTGCCGTAGGCAGCAAATCCCACTGGGTGCGCGAACAAGTGGGGCAAGAAATCAAAATGGGTTCGGATTTTAAACCGAGGTGTTTGAGGATCTCGCGACCCACACGCACTTCCTCACTGCCGCTACCCGTAATAGAGACGCGAATGGTATCACCAATGCCATCAAGCAACAGCGTGCCAATGCCAATACTGGATTTAACCGTGGAGGAACGACCTGGACCGGCTTCAGTGACACCGACGTGCACCGGATAGTCAAAACGGTCACTAAAAAGCCTGTAGGCAGCGATCACTGAAGCGACATTGCTCATTTTGAGCGACACCACGATTTCGCGATAATCAAGATCTTCCAGAATTTTGATGTGTGCCGCTGCCGACTCCACCATCGCTTCTGGCGTGGGGTGACCGTGATATTTGGCTAAAATGTCCTTTTGTAAACTGCCAGCATTGACGCCAATGCGAATCGGCACTTGGCGCTTTTTGGCCTCGGCAACCACGGCTTCTGTGTGGGCGCGACCGCCGATATTGCCGGGATTGAGGCGGAGTTTATCAATACCTTGCCTGAGCGCTTCCAAGGCGAATTCATAGTCAAAATGAATATCAGCTACCAAGGGGACGTGGACTTGCGATTTGATAGCGGCGATATTACGGACGCTTGCCAGATCCAAAAAGCCGATGCGGACAATGTCGGCTCCGGCTTGCTCGTACTCAAGAATTTGACGAACACAAGCGTCAACGTCATGTGAGTCAACTTTAACCATGGTTTGCACGCTGATAGGAGCGCCGCCACCAATTTGGACTGAACCAACTTGAACGGCACGAGTATTTTTACGTTGAATCATTTGTCACTTTCTATTTTTAACACTTGATAAGCAAAACCTAGGTTTTTAATTTTTGTCTCTAAATCGTCACTTTTTGGCGGAAAGAGTGCATAAAAAGTAGGACCTTTACCAGTGAGATTGACGCCCAAAGCGCCAAGACGTAAGAGACGCTCACGCAAAGAATGCAGCGGCGGGTGACGTTGAAAAGCGAGCGCGGTGAAATCGTTATCCAGGCTGCCAGCCAAAGCCTCCAGATTGCCAGCACGCAAAGCGTGGGCGACGCGAGCGAGACAATCACTGACAGGTAAAGTGAAATTGTCAAGGGCGTCATAAAGTGTGCGCGTATCCCAGGAGAAATTTTGCCAAATGAGTGCGAGTTGGCAGGGGGGGAGGGTGGGGAGAGCCTC
>CAYQLH010000004.1:11529-15834 GCA_964418385.1 uncultured Pseudomonadales bacterium | reverse complement strand
GTCGGGGGGGGGCCGCCCCCCAGAGCCTCGCAGCGGAGAGTCGCCACACCGTGATTGTGTTCGAGTAAACAAGGCTGGTCTTGAGTAAAAAAAGGAACGTCAGCGCCGACTTGAAGAGCGAGCGAGCGCAAAGATGCTGATTGCATGTTAGGAGCAAATTTATCCACCAGTGCGGCGAGGAGCACTCCCGCGTTGCTGCTGCCACCAGCGAGACCAGCACCCAGCGGAATACGTTTGTGCAGTTTGATCTGTACTGGCGGAACGGAGCATACTTGGCGTAAAACGTTGATTGCTTTAAAAAGGAGATTGGATTTATCTGTAGGTACAGTGGGATCATTGCAAACAAATGTATCAGTCTTAGCGTCAGATTTAAAATCAAGACTAAGGTCATCACCAAAAGGCAAACGGTGGATAATTGTTTCTACATGGTGATAGCCATCATCACGGCGCTGACCAACGCAAAGAGCGAGGTTGATTTTAGCTGGTGAAAAAAGCGTGATATCTGACATGAGAATTTAATTGTGAATTAATAAAACTGTAGCAATGACGCTGATGCCTTCGCCGCGACCGCAAGCAGTCAAACCCTCGCCACTGGTGACCGCCAGACCAACTGCTGATGGCGCCACGTCCAAAAGCTCGGCAAGAGAATTTTTCATCATGGGGAAATATTTTTCAAGTTTGGGACGAGCGGCTTCAATGCTAATAGCCACATTACTGACTCGATAACCACGAGCATGGACTCGCTTGAGAACATGTTGTAAAAAAAGACGTGAATCTATTTCGCCATGGGCGACATACTGATCACCCACAGGTCCGAGCGAGCCGCCACCGATAGCAGTCGAAAGGGCGTTATAAAGCGCATGCAAAATGACATCGCCGTCGGAGCGAGCTTGCAAGCGCAAACCGCAAGCAAAAGCCAAACCCGCCAGATGGAGATGCACGTCTGGTTTTTTGGTCGCAACTAAAACGTGTGAATCCTGACCAAGACCAATTAAAAATAGCGGTGGAACAATGTTTTTAGTCATGGTGATATCCTTGAATGGTGGTCACCACTTCGTCAGTGATCCACGCGGGCGTGCTCGCACCAGCGATCACACCCACAGTATAGATGCTTTGATCAAACCAAGAGCGCTGCAGCTCGCTGACATCGTTGACGGCGTATGCGGGGCGACCAGTGCTGGCGGCGACTTCAAGCAAACGCATGGAATTGCTCGAGTGTGGTGCACCCACTACAATCAGCAAATCAACTTGTTCTGCCAGTTCTAATACCGCTTCTTGACGCTGAGTGGTGGCAGTACACAGGTGCGGTCTGATCGTGAGCGTGGGATACTTTTTTTGCAAAGCGGCAAATTGAGCACGGGTTTCCAAAACAGAAAGTGTGGTTTGTGTTAAGACAACAGTCTCTTGCGGCTTTTTGATTTCTAAATCCTGAAGTTCGTTTAAAGTGACAACTTTAACACCGCTTAAAACCTGGCGAGAAACGGAAATAGCTTCGTCGTGATCTTTTTTGGAGGCGACATAAATAATTTTTTTGCCAGCAGCGACATACTGGCGTACTAGCAGTTGTGCCGCTTTCACCATCGGGCAAGTGGCATCGATTAAATGTAAATTTTTTTGTGCGGCTGCTGCCATAAAATCTGGCGGCGCGCCATGGGCTTTGATCACGACCGTGGCTGTGTCGGGGACGTCGTCAAGCTTGCTGACAAAATGCAAACCGTATGATTTTTCCAGCCACGCCGTGACGTGGTGATTGTGCACTAAATCGCCCACGATGTACACGCGTCCTGGATCCGCGAGTGCCGTTTCTTGTGCCAAACGAATAGCGCCGGAAACTCCAAACTTTCCGTTATCTCCACAAAAACCGCTCACTCGTGCCCGTTTCACTTGCATAAATACTTCTCGTTTTTTAGTCGTGATTTTACCTCTCAATCACGCGAGAAAAATTGACGACAGCGTTTGGCGATTACGTCCAGCTTAAGTTTGCTCTTCACGTGTGACCAATCGATGCGAGAAAGATAAAAATAATAAGCAATTTCGAGCAAACCAAGACTGTTCACTACAAAAATAACCACAAACCAAAATTTGTCGTTTTTGCGCGCCGCACGCCACAAAGCCAACATTTTCCAAACTAGCTCCCAAATCAAGGCTACAAGAAAGATAATTTGTCTGGTGGTCACAGATGCGTTGAGCGTCGCTGCGCTCGTAGCTGTCAGAGTGGCGCTGCCAGTTGCCATCAAATTGGCTCCGTTTGAAGCGATCATAAAGTCTTCTAACATTCCTTTATTATATCACAGATGAACTTTTTTGGCAAATCAGATAGCGACTTGAACTGAAAATGATCTTTGCCGTGGTATAATATCATTATGTCAAATGTCGAGTCAATTTTTCAACCCCGATCAGTAGCTGTCATCGGTGCTTCTACTGATCCAAGCAAAATTGGTCAAGTTATTGTCCGCAATTTGCGTGATGGTGGTTTTACTGAACCGATTTATCCTATCAATCCCAAGGCAACGGAAATTGCAGGTTTGCCCGCTTATCCGGATTTGGCAAGTGTACCGGGGGAAGTCGATCAAGTTACAATTTGCATCCCTGCTGAGTTTGTTTGGACAGCTGTGAAGCAATGCGTAGCCAAAAAAGTACGCTCGATTATCATTATTTCTGCAGGTTTCGGTGAAAGCGGTCAGCAACAAGTACAAGATGAAATTGCTGCACTTTGTCGCGAGCACGATATCGCTTTAGTGGGACCCAATGTCATTGGTGTCCTGCATCCAGCGAGTCATTTAAATAATTCTTGGATGCAAAAAACAGCTACTCCTGGGAAAATTGCCTTCGTTTCGCAATCAGGAGCCTTGTGTTGCTCGGTACTCGATATGGCTAAACACTACAATTTGGGTTTTTCACATTTTTGCAGTCTCGGTAATAAAGCTGGTGTGGACGAGTTGGACATGATTGAATATTTTTTTAAATGCGAAGAAGTGGCGGTCATTGCTTGTTATTTGGAAGATATTAAACGTGGCCACGATTTAGTCAAATTTGTGCGGGAGCACACAAACAAACCGGTAATTATTTTCCACTCTGGTAAAACAGAGGCAGCGGCAACAGCAGCACTATCGCACACCGGGAGTATGACTAGCGAGCGCGATGTCGTAGTGGCCGCATTTAACCAGGCAGGAATTATTGAAGCTCACAGTTTTCGCGAATTTTTTGTACTCTTGCAAGCTTTTGGTGACCAAAAAAATAATTTTTCAAAATTGCAGCGCCGCGCGCTTATTATTACCAATGCTGGTGGCGCGGGTATTGTTGCTACCGATGCGCTCGCAAGTACTGGCATTCAACTCACATCGCTCGACGAGACAGCACAAACAATTATTAAAATGTCTTTGCCGGCAGCAGCGTCAACAAGTAATCCCGTTGATGTTTTGGGCGACGCCACACCAGAGCGTTTCCAGCAAGCAATCAAAGCTGCTTTAGTTGCGGATGAAAAAGCAGCTATAATCGTTTTGGTGACGCCGCAATATGTCACTCAAACTTTAGCAATTGCCCAGATAATTGATACTTTGGCGACTCATCATCCAGAGAGATTGATTTTAAGTGTCTTTATCGGTGATGAGAGCGTCAATGCTGGCCGCGACTTTTTGCGTGAACGTGGACATCTTGTTTATGACGAAATTGATGATGCTGTATCGGTCGCGCGCGCATTTTGCCAGCGAGCCAAAATACAACGCGAGTATCACGATTCAATCGCGGCTCATGATTACCGATTGGCAAATCAATGCAAGGATGGCAAATATCATGCTTTGGTTGACGCTTTAATGGCGAGTCAACCAGAAAAGATCCAAATTTTGGACGATCATCTCACGCAAATACTTTTAGACGAGGTCGGAATTGAAACTCCAGCACAAAAGTTGGTAAGTAGCAGGCAACAAGCGATTGAGTTTGCTCGAGAGCTTTATCCGGTGGTAGCGAAAGCTTCCAATCAAACCTTGGCACATAAAACCGAAACCGGCGCAGTCATTACTGATATTGGCGACGAGTCGAGTTTGCAAAAGGCAATCTCGCGTTTACAGCAACAACTCCAACCACAAACTGATCAAACTTCGTCTGAAGAAGCACCTGGTATTTTGATTCAAGAAATGATTACTGATAGCCGATTGGAATTTTTTATTGGCGCTAAAAGAAATGGCGCGGCTGATGTTTATCACGAAAATACACCTGGATTTGGTCACTTGATCACTTTCGGTTGGGGTGGCATTTACACCCAAGTTATGCGTGAACTCTCGCACTTTTTGGTACCCTGGCGCCGAC
>CAYQLH010000004.1:9772-11429 GCA_964418385.1 uncultured Pseudomonadales bacterium | reverse complement strand
GCGGTGCTAGACACTGGTGGTTCAGTAGCATACACGCAACCGGACACCTGTGGCGTTTGATCGCCGTCGGCGCCCACGTGGGTGCAAGAGGTAGAGTCACTTTCTGACTCAGCGTCAAAGTGACGATGCGCGTGAGAGACACGTTTGTGCCGACAATCGCAAGCGGGTGTGTCTTCAGAAGCCGTGTCATACCAAGACTGACCTTCGGTCAAATGGGGAACAATAACGCTTTGCACGCCAAAAGTTTCCAGTGGCTCTTGCATCGCTTCAAAATCGACGTCAACAGTGGTGGTGCAAAACCACAGCAAAATGTAAATAAAAAGCGAGTAGATGATAGACAAGAAAATATTGAGACTACCAATCACAATTGCCGTCACACCAGCCACTTTATCTTGAGTGCGCGCCCCCGCAATGCCAAAAGCCAGCGCCAAAACTGCCATGATGAGATTCACCACTGGTAGCCACAAAAAGTAAATTGCCAAAATAGCAAATACGATCGCTACCGCTGAGGGCTAGCGGCGATAATACCCTTTGTGAGGCTGCTGCTGACAGCAATGACAATGTTCACAAGCGCAACCGCAGTCACAAGCACAAACGCATTTGCAATCGCTTTCTTCTGATTTAATATGTTCACGAAAATCTGGACGTGTTGAATTTGTCATATAACAACCCTTCTTCTAACTTGGTGCTATATTATAACAGGTTTTTTGTCAATTGCACACGCAATTTGGCGCTTTACAATTCGAATTTTTGATTGGTGACGTATTTGCTGGGACGCACGCGGCCACTGTCTCCGGCAAGGAATTTTTCTTGCAAAAAGCAGCCAAACTCGTGTAATTCTTGCTGACATTGTTTGAGTAGGCGTAATTGCTCGCGACGCGAAAGCACACTAAAAATATCGCGACCGATATTTTGCAAAATAGAAGTATCCGTATCGAGATCTTGCACCGTGAGCTGGACGCCGTAAGCTGGTGCTTGATGGACACGATAAAAATCATCCAGCAAACGCAACAAATCATGACAAACTTTAAGATTGGGGTCACGCGCTTGATGCCAAACTTTGCGATAATCGCGGCACATTTGATCGTATTCACTCGGCGAAACGGTGGCTTCGCTGGCTTCAATGTCAAAAAGGGCTTGTTCTAACTGGCGACGAGCTTTTTTATTGGTGCGAGCAGCTTCAAATTGCACCCACGGGAAAACAACTTCTTGGGGGTCATCATCGGCACACTCACTACCAGAACAAGCGGCGGCAGGCATGGCACCGTAAAAACCCATGACGATCGCCAGATCAAAAATTCCATCTTCAATTGCCACCGCGCCCGCATCAGCCAGTTTCTTGTACTGAGCACTGGCGAAATCAAGTTGCTCTTGACAAGTGAGGGTACGGTTGAGTTCAGTTGCGCTGACGCTGGTTACTTTTGAGTTAGGCGTTTTTTTCATGGTCTTAAATTTACCTAAAAACTGCATTAACGTCAAGGCGCGAATTTTAGCGAGTGCAAAAACGCCGCCTCGGCGTGCAAGACGGTTAAAGTTGTTCACATTTAGTTTTACTCAAATTTGCCCGATGTACCTATATTTTTTCGCATTTCTCTATCAAATTGCCTCACTTTGCAACAACGCCGGCCAGCGCCGCCCAGGGGCTGACCGTGAGGCG
>CAYQLH010000004.1:0-9762 GCA_964418385.1 uncultured Pseudomonadales bacterium | reverse complement strand
ATGGTCGTTTTTTCGTGCTATAATGAAATTATGGTAAAAAACGTCAAACCTCAGCAAACATTAATAAAAAGTTTTGGTCATGCGTGGCAAGGTATTGTGTGGATTGCGCGTCACGAACGCAATTTCCAAATTCACGTGATGGCGACTTTAGCCGCGAGTATCATGGCTTTGCTGTTGCGCATTAACGCTTTAGAGTGGTTAATTTTGCTGCTTTTTTTAGTTTTAATTCCCAGTTTAGAACTGCTCAATACAGCCGTGGAGCGGACTTGCGATGTGGTGCGCGACTCCATGGAACTGGATTACGAAGCGACCAAATTGCCACGTGACTTGGCAGCGGGGGCAGTTTTGTACGCGACGCTGGGAGCGATCATTGCTGGGATGGTGATTTTTTTGCCCAAACTGTGGCAATTGCTACCGGCACAAATGTAAGATTTGTAAGCGTTTGTTAAACATTTGTTTAACAAATCCAGGCGAAAACGTGAACAAACAAAAACAAACGTTGAACAAATGAAGGTCATTTTGTGCTTTGGGAACACAAGATCGCGGGAGTTTTTGAAAACTGCAACTGGTTTTAAATTAAAGTGTGGTACAATGTGAGTTATGTCGAAGCCTGAATTTGTGCATTTGCATGTCCACACCGAATATTCGCTTTTGGATGGTTTGTGTCGTTTGGATCCTTTAATTAAAAAAGTTGATGCCCTGGGGCAACGAGCAGTGGCGGTCACTGATCACGGCAACATGTACGCAGTGGTGAAATTTTTTAATACCATCGATCACCAAGAAAGTAAAGTGAAGCCCATCGTGGGCTGCGAGTTATATCAAGCTGCACGCGATTGCCACGAAAAGCAAACTCGCGCCGGCACCGATCAGTATCACTTGTTGGTTTTGGCGCGTGACAATCAAGGTTATCGTAATTTGTTACAACTTGTCTCAAAAGCCAATTTTGAAGGTTTTTCGTACAAACCGCGGATTGATGACGCCATGCTTTTTGCCCATCACGAAGGTTTGATTGTTACCACAGCGTGTATTGGCAGCTTGGTCAATCGTTTGATTTTGGCAGGCAAAACCGAAGAGGCGCTGGCGCGCGTGAAAAAATACAAGGAAGTTTTTGGCAGTGATTTTTATTTGGAATTGCAACATCATGACGGCTTGCCAGGACAAGATGAATGCAATCGTCAGTTGATCGAATGGTCGCGACAGTTAGATATTGGTTTGGTCGCCACTAACGACGTTCATTATTTGGAGGCGGATGATGCTTTGGCACAAGATGCCATTTCCGCAGTGTCGTCGCGGCGTTTAATGAGCGATACCAAGCGTTTCACGATGTATGACTCGCCCACGTATTATTTGCGCTCCAGCGAGGAAATGGCGGAGCTTTTTGCGGGTTACCCGGAAGCGCTTGCTAATACCGTCAAAATCGCCGATCAATGTCACGTGGAAATTGAACGCGGACATTTGCACTTCCCCAATTATCCTGTACCTGAAGGCGAGACACAAAAAAGCTATTTTCGCAAACTGACGTTGGAAGGTTTGAAAAAGAAGTATCAAACCGAGCAGTTGCCGCCAGAAGTTTTGGAGCGCGCAAATTACGAAATGGATGTGATTTGCCAGAAAGGGTACGCCAACTATTTTTTGATTACGCAAGATTTTGTCAACTGGGCAAAAACACACGGGATTGCGGTGGGTCCAGGACGGGGTTCGGCGGCGGGATCGCTGGTGGGATATGGCTTGAACATTACTACCATTAATCCTTTGGTGCACGATTTGCCTTTTGAGCGGTTTCTCAATCCGCAGCGGCCCACGCCTCCTGATATTGATATGGATTTTGCAGATGAAAAAAGAGGGCAAGTTTTTGAATACGTAGCCAACAAATACGGCGCTGACCGCGTGGCGCACGTGATTACTTTTGGCAAAATGGAGCCGCGGGTGGCGGTACGCGATATGGGACGGGTCCTAGGGATGCCTTTTGAAGAACCAGACAAAATCGCGAAGTTGATTCCCAATGAACCAGGGAAACATATCACTATTGATCAAGCGATCGAGCAAGTACCAGAATTGGCAGAATATGCCAAACAGCCAAAATATCAGCAATTGTTTTCGCTAGTGCGCAAAGTCGAAGGCATTGTCCGCCAGTCTGGCGTGCACGCGGCGGCGGTCATCGTGGCGGATAAAAGTTTGACTGAGTACATGGCAATTCAAAGAGATTCCAAAACCGGAAAAACCATTACCCAACTTGACATGTACGTGGTGGATGTCAACGTCGCTGATGATGCAATTGGTTTGCTCAAGTTTGACTTTTTGGGTTTGCGTAATTTGTCTACGATTGCCAAGACCTTGGATTTGATCAAGGAGCACAAAAAGATCGAGATTAATTTTGAACAGATCCCGCTGGACGACGAGGAAACGTTTAAACTGTTGCAGTCTGGTAACACTATGGGCGTTTTCCAGCTTGAGTCGGCGGGGATGCGGCGCGTGTGCAAAACGCTTTTGCCGTCCACTTTTAGCGATATTACCGCTCTTTTGGCGCTTTATCGGCCAGGACCAATGGATCTGATCCCAACGTTTATCGAGGGAAAACAGCATCCAGAAAAAATTAAATATTTACATCCGGATTTGGAGCCGATTTTAGGTCCCACTTACGGCGTTTTAGTTTACCAAGAGCAGGTGCTCAGCATTGCCAATAAGCTTGCTGGTTACAGTCTGGGTGAGGCGGACATTTTGCGCCGTGCGATCGGGAAAAAGAAAAAATATTTGTTGGACGAAAATCGCAAACGCTTTTTAGATCAAGCCGTGGCCAAAGGCTACGCGCGTGCGGACATGGAGCAAGTTTGGGCGTATATCGAAAAGTTTGCCAGTTATGGTTTTAATAAATCTCACGCTGCCGGCTACGCCATGATTACTTACGAAACCGCTTATCTCAAAGCACATTATCCAGTGGAGTATATGGCCGCCTTAATGAGTATCGAATCAGCATCAACGTCCATGAATCGCGATGAAAAAATCACTATCGGTGTGGAAAACTGCAAACGGATGAAGATCAATATTTTGCCACCAGATATTAATAAATCTGGTCGCGATTATGAAATTGAGGAAGATCCGCAGTCACTGCAAGGCTTGGCGATTCGCTACGGTTTTACCGGTATTAAGGGTATTGGCATGGCAGCAATTGATCACATCATGCAAGTGCGTGAACGCGTTGGTGGGTTTAAATCGTTTACTCATTTTTTGCAAGAAACAGAAAAAGCAAAAGTCAATAAAAAAACTTTGGAAGCGCTAATCAAGGTGGGTTGCTTTACCAAGTTTGCCAATCGCGCCACGCTGCTGGAAAATTTGGAAGACATCCGAGGTTCGGTAATTGTAGATAAAGTGGATGGTCAAGACGATCTTTTTTCGGGGGTACAAGAAATCAATATCAGCGATAATTTTCCCGTAACTCAAGAGTATCCCCAAGCAGAATTGCTTTCTTTCGAAAAAGAGCTTTTGGGGTTTTATTTAACGGCACACCCGTTGGCAGCTGCTTTAGATGCCGTGCGTAAACGTGCCAATAAAGCTTTGGGTGACGTTGATTTGAAAACTGATCAAGGCAACACTTACACTTTTGGTGGTTTAATTTCGCAATTCCGACAAGTAACAACCAAAAAAGGCGAGCCGATGGGATTTGGCACTTTGCAAGATGGCACGGGCACGAGCGAATTTGTAGTTTTCCCCAAAACTTTTGCGGCGTTTAAAGAATTTTTTGCGCCTGACTCAGTGGTATCTATGCGCGCCAAAGTAGAAGATAAGGACGGTGATGTGAGTTTAATTGTGGATCAAGTGGGACGACCATCAAATAACGTTTTGCGCGAAACCGAAATGGAACTAGCCCACAAAATTTTTATCCCTCGCTCCACCCCGCGAGAAAATTTGGTGAAAATCGGCGATATGCTCAAAGCTGCTCCCGGCACCGAGCCAGTGGTGGTGGCAATTTCTGGACCAGCAGGAATAGAAAATAAACTTTTGCCGTACACTGTAACCTGGTCAAGCGAGTTGGAAACGAAAGTGAAAGCCCTCACTGCTTAGTTAGTATCAGCTTCGGTTTTGATGTCGAAACGGATAAAAAGTTTTTCGGCGAGTTCTTTCCACGTGACCGCAGCGGTTTCCGCAGCGTAGATGGATGTTTTGGGGCGCTCGTATTTCACCAACATCAAAAATTTGGGATCATTGTAGGGCGCGAAACCAATAAAGCTCGCGATGGTTTCATCGCTGTAGCCGCCTTTTTGGGGAATTTGCGCGGTGCCAGTTTTGCCGGCGATTAAATCTGAATTTTTGAAAATGTATTGGGCTTCACCGTGTTGAGCAGCTGTTTGCATCATTTCGCGCATTGTTTTGGCAGACTCGGGTGCGATCACTGCCGTGCCTTCATCGGCGGGCGTGGAGAAAACTTCGCCCGTGGCTTTGTCAACCGCTTTATCTACCAAAGTCAGGTTTTTGAGTTTGCCACCATTGGCAATGGCGCCCACGGCGCGGACAAGTTGTAAACTGGTGACCGTGACGCCCTGACCGAAAGAGCGAGTGGCTGTTTCCACCGGACCCCACACTTCAGGAAAATTATACTCGTTTTGCTCTTCCACTTCCAAATCGACGCTTTGTCCAATGCCGAATTTTTTCAAGTAAGCGCGAAAACGCTCCGCGCCCAGCAAATCGCTCACCCACACTAGAGCGATGTTATCCGACTTTTCTAAAGCCTGTGTCATGGTAATCGCACCGTTGGCGACGCCGTTCCAGTTGTTGATGGTTTTGCCAGCGATGGTGCGCGGTCCGTAGCACTTGGTACAAACCGTATTGGGCGCGACGACACCACTATCAATAGCGGCAGCCATGGTGAGCACTTTAAAAGTTGAACCGGGCTCGTAGTAGTCGTAAACGCTCGGATTTTTATACAGACTGGCATCATAATCATAATAGTTTTCTGGATTATAATTGGGATAAGCCGCAAGCGCCAAAATGCGACCGGTGCTGGGCTCGGTAATAATGATTTCCCCACGCTCGGCGCCAAAACGTTTCACTCCAGCTTCAAGTGTGTTTTCTACCAAGTATTGTAAATCGCGATCCAAGCTTAAATAAACGTCGCGCCCGTCGAGATCTTCGGAAATAATACTTGAAGCCATGCCCACACCGGTGGCGTCGGCTTCGGCGAGAATTGGCGCCGCTTTGCCCGCAAGTTCCTTGTTCAAACCACCTTCAATCCCGTAGTGACCGGTTTGGTTGTCGCGACTGAGAAAACCGATGACGTGCGCTGCCAGTGTTCCTTCTGGGTAATAGCGACGCAACTGCGTTTCCACTTTCAAGCAGCGATTGCCGGCGGCGCTAATGCAAGGCAGCTCGAGCACATCCAGGGCCTCTTTGGTTTCTTGGCTCACTTTGTTGGCCAGGAAAATATAATTGGAAGTCTCTGCTTTTTGGCTGATTTCACTTAAAAAACGTTCTCGCGGACGCAAACTTGAGCTGGCTTCCGGATCAGCCAAAATGATCGGCGCCACTAAGTCATAAAGTGCGGCCGGATCTGCCACTTGATTGGCTTGGGCGTAATACTGATAAACATTGCGATTGCCCACAAGCAAATTGCCGTTGGTGTCAAAAATCCGACCGCGATTGCCAACGTCTTCGTTGGACGTGGACCGGTATTGCAACTGCGCTAGCGCTTCATACTCGCGTCCTTGCACAACTTGTAACCAAAAGAAGCGGCAACCAAGTACCACAAAAATACTGATAAAAACGTAAAAAACAATGCGTTCACGCCAGATGATAAGCTGTGGACGCAGCTGCTGTGGCGTGGGCGGCTGAGGGCGAAAGTTAGGTCGGTGGGCGCGCATTTTTCCTCCAAATTCTTGGTCTTACAAGCTGGCAACAGTGCTCGTCACAATTTCGCGTTCTTGAATGGGCACAAAATCTTTTTGTTGAATCGTGGCCGTGTTGGCTTCAATTGTGGAAAGAGACCGACGGGCGGCGATTTTATTTTCCAGAATGTCAATTTGCTCGCGCAGATCATCGTTTTGTGCTTGAATACTGGAGAGGCGATAATTGTCGCTCACGGCGGCGTTGCTGGAAAAAACCACAAACACTGCTTGAGCAATGAGACCTAAAGCGATTAACCAGTAAAAATTTTCTTTGATTTTGGACATAAGGTCTCCTTTATAACTTTTTAATTTTTATTTAATTTTTTCAATAACGCGTAATTTTGCCGAGCGAGCGCGCGGATTTTCCGCTTCTTTTTCGTCCGGAATAATGGGCTTGGGAGTGAGAATTTCCACCAAACCGTCACTGGCCCAGTCTTTAAAAGCGTGTTTGACGGGGCGATCTTCACCTTCGTGAAAAGCGATGACCACGAGCCTGCCGCCGACTTTAAGGTTTTTGAGTGCCTGCGGCAAGACACGCTCCAGATTGCCCAGCTCATCGTTAACAGCAATCCGCAGGGCTTGAAAAACCTTGGTGGCGGGATGGAGCTTGCCCACGCGGTTTTTTTTGATGCGTGAGACGAGGTTAGCAAGTTCAAACGAGGTGGCGAATGCTTCCTGTCCCCGCACTTGTCGCTCCCGAATGATTTCGCGGGCGATCCGACGGGCTTCGGTTTCACCACCGTAATTTTCAAAAAGAGCGATCAACTCACGCTCGCTGAGTGCCTGGAGCAGATCGTGGGCAGTCACACCCAAGTTTTTGTCGAGACGCATATCAAGAGGACCATTGGTATAAACGCTCAAACCATGGCTGGAAGACATGAGCTGATCGGTGCTAGTGCCAAGATCAAGAATAATCCCGTTGAAACCGCTAAAATTTGGGAGTGCTTGCACCAGACGATCAAGGTAGGCAAAGTTGGCATTTTGCAGTTGTAACTGCCCGGTGGCAAGGCTTGCAGCAAAAGCTTCACGACCACGCTCCACCGATTGTTCGTCATAGTCGAGAGCAAGTACTCGGCCGCCACGGCGCAAAATTTCGCCAGTGTGACCACCAGCACCAAAAGTGCCATCCAGGTAAAAACCATCCTTTTGCACTTGGAGAAAATCAACGCCAGTGGTTAAAAATACGGTTTTGTGCATTTAACTTTCCAAAGTCACCGCTTCAGCACGCGCCGCAGCATTGTGCTCGAGTTCGTCCATCATCTGGTTGTAGCGCTGGCTGTCCCAGACTTCAATGCGATTGAGCGAGCCCACGATGACAAGCTGTTTGGCAAGACCAGCCTGTTTTTGCAAGTGCGGCGGGATGGTGAGGCGTCCGAGATTGTCCACTTGCTGGACATCAGCATTACCCGCGATCAAACGAACCACTGCCCGGTTGTCTGAGCGCAGATAGCTCAAGCGCGAAAGTTTTTCTACTTCTGAGGCGAAGTCTTGCTCGCGAAAAATAAACAAACAGCCGTCGAGGCCAGAAGTGAGGACCCAGCGCTCGGCTTCGCCGCGAAAAGCTTTGGGGAGAGAAAAACGCCCTTTGCTTTCGAGTGAGTGATAGTATGTACCGACGAGCATATTTGTTTATATATACTTATAAGGATATTATACCACTTTTTTCCATTTTGTCAAGAGTTAATTTCCAGGCAAAAAGAGTGCGTATGAGCATTTTGGCACTAGTTGGCAGCAGTCCTTGACGAATTTGGTATAATAATATTATGGAAGAAAAATCTGTAAATTGTCACGATAGTCACCACCATCATCAGCACGCACCTGTGAGGCAGTTACTGGCGGGGTTGCTGGTGGCAGTGGCGATCGCGGCACTTTGGATGGTGGTGGTCAACCCAGCGCTGGTGCGCCTACCAAACTCTGGCGAGGGTTTGAGCTTGGTTTCGCTTTTTGGCTTTGGGTTTTTGGCGGCGTCGTCACATTGTATCGTCCTGACGGGAGCGATCTTACTGGCGGCGATGAATTGGTACCAGGCGCAAAAAACGCCTCGCTGGCAGATCGTGACTATTTTTCACCTCGGACGCTTGGCGTCACACGCGCTTGCGGGAGCGATTTTGGGCAGCGTGGGGCATTTTTTGTGGGAAACTGGAGCGATCATGGGAGCGATTTTGGGACTGGTGGCAGCGGTGATCATGATCATCATGGCATTGGATTTTTTGGGTATTTACTGTTGGCATCACACGTTTGAACACTATTTCACTTCTTGGCGGCTACATGAGCACGCAAGCCGATGGTGGTGGGCGTTGATCGCGGCGGCGACACTGATCATACCGTGCGGTTTTACGACCACCGTGGGCATGGTGGCGCTGGCAAGCCAGTCCGCTGGCAAAGGAGCAATGGTCATGGGTGCTTTTTGTTTGGGGACAGTGATACCGCTCACCCTGGTGGGCATCAGTGGCGGGCTCTCGCGCGGTGAGGCAACATGGAACAAGTTTGCCAAAATTGTGATCGGTTGGCTGATTATTTTGTGGGCGCTTTTGGGCATCAACGAAAATTTGGAAGCGTTGGGCGCGCCACACCTGGAATTTCTCGAGCACGAACACGCGGAGCTGGAGAGTTAACTTCGCAAGCGGTAAGGCAATGGACACGGATATCTGGTGGCGCGCTGTGGTTTTAACTCGTAGTCCCGCCCAGACCCATGGCGGTTTCTACCAGACTCCAGAGCCAGTAGCTGGCGAAAAGAAGCAAGAAGCCGACGATGGCAGCAGTGACGCGTTGTTTACCGGCATTGATGGTGTTGTCATTACCAGTGGTGGCACCGGAGACCACTTGGAAACCACCCCAGACGAGATAGAGGAAAAGTAAGAGACCTGAAGCGGGAAAGACGACATTGCGGACGAGGCGAGAAACAATGTTGCCGGGTTTGCGACCAGCTTCGGTGTTAAATTCTTTATCTGAATTGGAAAGAGGGTTGAGATCGTTGAGATCGTTTGGATTAAGGTCTTCACCGCGTCCGAGTTTGATGGAGAGAGGGTCGGAAGAACGCAATGGAGCTGGATCTTCGAGACCTGTGTTGGGATCGCATTTTTTTCCCTCAGGAATCACTTGACAATCTGCTCGGCAACCTGCGCCGACAGTTGATGTTTCTGTTTTGTAGTGCGGTCTTTCGTTAGTGCAACAGCACTTAATTTCTTGTGCATTTTTTGCCTCTGTTTCGCATTCGGCTTGGGTCATTTTACATGCTTTGTATCCACTGGGAGCACTAGCTGGTTTTTTCACTCTCTGCTTTTCGCAAGTGGTGCTGCCCGCTCGATAACAAAAAAGCTCTTCGGTTTCAGCGGCATTTTTTGCGTCTCGTGCCGCATTACACTGTTCAATCGTGTCATAGTAGGTACCGGCATGACCACTCATATCTGCAGGACAAGAAGCACCACTGTCAACCTCAGTGCAAAGGTAGCCTCCGGTGCCGCTATAAAGACAACCGGCTTTAATACTTGGATTTACCGGAGGCGTTGTTGGTGCAGGAGCAGACAGGCTTTTGAAGCCATCTTCGCATTCTTTAAAACTTGTATATTCACCAGGCTGAAGTGTACCAGCGTTGCCTCCCATATAATTATCGCATAATGATTGAGAACAGGAGCTCTCACTAATACAAGAAAACGTGGCATATCTACCGGCGCTGTTCTGTTTGGCACACAGGCACCATGCCGCTCCAGCATTGCGAGCTGTCAATGCCATCAAAAAAACAAACAACGCGGCAAAGTAAACTCTTTTCATAAAGCAAATGTATTATAGCATTTAGGCGTTTGCTTGTCTAGCGTGCGCACTCAACTCGTCGTCCCGCCCAAACCTAGTGCCGTCTCCACCAGACTCCAGAGCCAGTAGCTGGCGA
>CAYQLH010000003.1:44387-45673 GCA_964418385.1 uncultured Pseudomonadales bacterium | reverse complement strand
AAATACGCCGTGTGCTCGATCACCAAACAGTGATCTTCACAGCGCACATGGTAGTCTTTGCGCGTTGTTTCCAAGCGTTCCACTCCAAAAATCTCACCACTGCCAGTGGCAATCAATGGCTCTCGCTCTTGCGACAAAGTAATATCCCATTCAAAGCTTTGGGCACGATTCTCGCGCGCCGTGGAAGTAGTCATCGGATAAGTCAGGTAATAATCGCGATCATGCGAGAAAAATTGTACTGGTCTCGCACAAGCAAAAGTCACGATTTGCAAAAAAATCAAACCACACCAAAGCCTAGTGCCGTCTTTTCGGCTCAACTGAATATTCGCCAACTGCAAAATCATCAACCACTGCCACAACATTCCCAAACGCCACGGAAACTGGATAAAATGCGCCAATGGAATGAAACGCCACAGCCAAGCACTCGCGGCTGTTTGCAACCACACCAAAACCAAAGCACCAATCGTGAGCACCCACGCCAAACGACGCTGGCAAAAACAACGCTCTTGTCGCGTGGCTAGTAAATAAATACTGACTACCAAAACGCCCAAAAGAATCCAACCGCCACCAAAACTCAAGCCATCCACACAACCACTATAAGAAAATCCGCCGTGTATCGCAGGATTTAACAACTGCTGCCACGTGGCAAAATGTTCCTCGTATTCATGCGACAATCCCGCCGCATCCAAAACCGTAAAACTTTTCTCCGCCAATGCCGGCAACCAAAACCACAAACTCATCCCCACTGCTAGCAACGCCCAAACAAAACTCAACGCCATTTTGTCCTTACCGAAAAGGTCAAAAAAACGCTTCAAAAGAGAAATATTCGTTTGCTCGCGATCATGTAAACGCCACCACGCATAAGCGATCACCACCGGCGCTGCAAAAAGTGTCATCACATTGTGCGCCAAAAAATAAACTAGCAAAACTAAACTCAGCACCGCGCCGCTCCCACGCTCACACGTGCGCACACGCTCAATCGCCAATGCTACTACTGGCAACCAGCAAAACATGATAATTTCGCCAATATTGCCTCGATACCAAATCGCACTCCACAGATATGGCGCCAACAAAAACGCAATCAACGCCACATACGAGATTTGTTGACTGGCAAAAAGACGACGCCACCAAGCTATGGTGGCCAACAAACCAATTGTCACAAAAGTGATCGTTAAAATTTTAAATTCCCATTCAAAACTCACATGCAAAACCGTTAAAGGCAAACTCAAAATATTCGCCAGAGGATAATTAAAATTAAACACCGGATAACCGTAACCAGCATCCAA
>CAYQLH010000003.1:4163-44287 GCA_964418385.1 uncultured Pseudomonadales bacterium | reverse complement strand
CCGCTGTAAAGCGCTGACAACTCTGCATCACGTGTGATCGTGCTTAAAAATTTGACTCTTGACTTGACTTCACTTAAATCAAGTTGCTCTTGAATCGTGATCCACTCTGGAATCTCAGATGGAATAAAATTTTTGCCCACCATCACCAAATTAATATCCTCCGGTAAAAATTTTAAAGCTTTAATCAGTTGTGCCAAATTTTTATTAAAATTAATATCGCCCACATACAAAAGATACTTTTCTGGTAACACGTAACTTTTCTTGACGCTCGCTATTTCCTGTGGACTTGCAGGAGCCAAAGCTGGATTGGCTGCTAAATACACCACCTGGATCTTCTCTTCTGGAATCCGCCATAATTTCACCAAATCATTTTTTGTCGTTGCCGAATCAGTCACAATAGCATCCGCCTTCCGCAAACGACGTTTTTGCCACCACAAATTCCACTTGCCTCGCATGCCCACCGGGAAATCTTTGGGAAAGAGTAGGGGAATCAAATCGTGCACCGTCACCACCAATTTTTGACCTTTTTTCACTGATTGAAGCGTCTGTTTATATAAATCAAAAAAAGTATAATGGATTACATTGGTATTCGCGGCTTTATGGCAAATCTGTACTTGACCATCTGCTTCCACACTTTCCAGAAGCCATAAAGCATAACGCCCCACACCACGCGCCGCTTGACGTTCCTGTTCGTTTTCTGGATAATAAACACTCACACGTCCATCAGGTTGTGGACGCTGATTTTCCACATACTTACAATAAGCGACTAAATGATGCCAACCGCTAAAAGTAGCAAACAAAAAGCCCGCCAAACCATCCACGTAACCGCGATGACGACCAAAAAGGCTTACAAAAGTCGCCAGTGGTTTCCAAAAACAATACTTGACAAAATTTCCCGGTCCAATTTTCACTTTTGCCTCTGCCAATTGCAATGCTTTAAAGCTTGTATAGGTATTAAATTTGCGGAAATAACTCGCCAAATCCGGATTAGCAAAGTGTAACAAGTGACCCGCAGCCACACCAACTTTACCTTTGACCGTCATTTGTTCATGCACGTCTTTTTGCGGCAAAAACGCTTTTCCCGCGTAAAAAAGACGAATTACCATATCTGGATATTGACCACCCTTTCGCATCCAGTGACGCAAAAACAAATTCTTCCGCCGTACATTCCAAGCTGCATACGCATTCGGTTTTTCGCGATCCACCTTTTGCACAAAATCACGCAATTGTCCGTCCACCACTTCGTCAGCGTCTAGCTGCAAAATCAAATCACCACGCGCGGCTTCAATCGCCATCTGTTTGTTAATATGGAAATTTGGTTTATTGGTAGTTTCGATCACGCGCGCGCCAAACTTCTTCGCAATTTTCACCGTCTTGTCAGTTGACTCACCATCGACAATCACAATTTCATCTGCCCAAGCAACTACGCTCTCTAACGAACGTGCCAAAATCGCTTCTTCATTATAAACCGCATACACCACACTGATCATCGCAACCTTTCCCAACTCTCAGTTTCTGTATTATACCATATCGCTTGCGAATATTCGAGATTATCTTCATCTGGATCCTGAAAATGAAAATTAAGCAAATCACTCGCGCCTTTAATTCCTGCCGTGTCTGGTGCATGCCACACAATTGTCCGCCAAAAAAGTTCTGGCTCCACACGCAGCGCCCAGGCCCACTTAATATACTCATATTTCGACTCATTGGTGCGTACCAAAACTGGCCGCTTCGTATCCCATTCTGGCAAAAAACGCTCAAAGCCCGCGTGATAAATATTCATTTTCGGCAAATCAACCACGTAATGATAACTATAATTTGCCACTTCACAGGCAAAAATTGCACTAAAACAAACGAGAATTATTATCGCTTTTTTTGTATACATTTTATACTCAAAAACTTGACCGAAAAGCTCTCCCACTACCACACTCGCCACGATCACGAGAACCGCAAAAAACTCCAAACTCCTTGTCGCGTGCGGAGCATCAGTGGTAATCACGCTTGGCGCCAACATGATTGCAATCAAAACCAAAACCTGCAACGGTACACATCGCCACCAGCCGTGTCCTCGCTCGCGCCAAATTGTTACAATCATCATTCCCAATAAATAAATCAAGCTCACGTAAATCAACACGCTTGTGGTCAAGTTTACATAACCAAAACCGCGCAGTTGATGCCACGGATGCGAGTTGCCGTGCCACCAAAAACGAGGCGCGAGACTCGCCAAACCAGAACGCAACATGATGCCGCTTAAATAAGCATACTTACTACCGAAAAGCTTCACGATCAACGGATTTAAATTTTCCCGATAAATTGTATAGTGATACTGTACGGTCGGATCGTCAAAAATCGTAATTCCACCCTTTTGCGCTGTCACTGGAGCCAAAAGCGAAAAAGTGCCAACTACTGTGACTGTCATTACCACCAAAAGCGGCGCCCAAAACTTCACTCCTCGCGGCCATGCCACCCACAACCACCATCCCAAAGCCACTCCAGTAATAAGAAGTGGCGCGTTATACGTCAAAAAACTTGCCATCAAAAGCACAAAAATCACTACCAAACGCCGCACCGTCCAACTTGAATTTTTCTGCATCAGTTTTTGCGCAATTAAATAGACAGCCAGAAACCACCAACACAAGCTGACATTAGCTTCCCACGCCCCTCGACTATACCAAATAAAAATCGGATTACACGCCACCAAAAATGCCGTCACCACACCTGGACACAAACCAGTTTTTTGTTTCCCGAAAAGCTGTGCTAAAGCAAATGCAATCGCAATCAGTGCTACTCCCGCTAAAACCGACGGCAAACGCACCATTGTATCGGGTGCCAACCACTGATCATAATGTAATCGAAACAGCAATGCCACTAAATACGGATATCCCGGCAATTTTTGATCACCAAAGCTCTCCAAAAACAACGGCCACATCCGTCCCCATTCGTCACGACCGGTTTGTGCCAAAAGCCAACCGTTGTACGCAATCGCCGCTTCGTCGCGATTGAGCCCCGCCGGTAACTCACCCAAATGCCAGCACCGCAAAACCGCACCTAGCACAACAGCCACCAGCAACAAGCCATACTGTCGCCACCATTTTTGCCAACTAATTTGCCACTTCTGCATCTTTGTTTTCTACCTCGTACTTACCCACCAAAAACACCGTTTGACCGCTCGCGTCAACAATTGCCTTCGCACTACTGCTACTTTCCAGCAAAGCATATTCTTGCGGTGACAACGCAAAAATCTGATTCTTTTGCTCCCAACCAGTATCAAAAAACACCTTTTCGGGAGTGTAAGTCAACAACTCTCCCTGATCAAATTTTTGCGCATTGTGCACGTTTTGCACCGATTCTGGACTAATCCCCTTATACCACAAGTAATACAACGCTGGCCGTCCATATTCACGTGAAATATATACCGGCAAATCAGCATTTTCTTTTTGCAATTCCGACACAACTTGAATCATTTCACGATAACCATCTTGCCACACTGAGGCAAAACGATGCGCATAATCTGTATGATAAACATATTGCCAACCAAGTGCCAAAATTGCATACACACCTGCTACCAAGCCAACCGCCAACCGCCGCCAGTGCGACCAAACCAAAGTATACCATTCACTCCAACCCACCGTCAGCATGACAATCAAAGCGGGCACTACACTTAGCGTCCGCAGTAGGTGAGGTGTTGCATCGGTAATACTCGCCGGCAAAATCCCTACTACTACCCAAAAAAACAAAAAGCACCACGCTTTTTTATCTTGCTGCCATTGTCGCAGCAGGGCGATTCCTGCCCCCACCAACGCCACAACTTCAAGCGGCAAAAACACGCCAAAAAACTGAATTGCGTGTCGTGGATTGCTATCACCGCTAATAAATAAGTAGTCAAAACTTAAATGTTCAAAAAACTTTTGTGCAATCTCCCGACCAAAAAAACCAAAACGGTGACACCACCACTTTGCCAGCAAGCCACCACCTGCCAGTTCTCGACATTGATTGCTCGCTTTAATTAAATCCAAATCATAAAAAATCGCTGTCGTTTGAAAACGATCGGTGACACTATTGCTCGTCAGCTCGCGTGCCATCGGCCACACCCCAACCAAAACCAAAATTCCCACCACAAGCACATTCACCCACAAATCTTTATTTGTTTGAGTGCGCCAAGCACGCAACCACCACCAAATTGCTAAATAAATGCCGATCAGAGGCGCTACCACGCGCATGGAGTGATACGTATAAAAAGCCGCCAAAAAACAAACAACACCCAACCACAACGACCAATCAACATTTTGTTTTTTTGTCTTTTTCACCTTTTCGGGAAGCGGTAAAAGACAAATAATTCCACCAACCAAAAATGCTGTTGCCAAATTTGTTTCAAACGCCACTCGCGATAAATGTAAAAGTGCTGGATTTAGAGCCGCAATCGCCATCGCTACCCATCGCCACTGCCAAGAGCCAAGCGTACGTTTACCAAAAAGCCGTGCCACGATTTCGCCGCAGCCCCACACCAAGAAAATCCCAGCTACAAAACTCGGTAAACGAACCGCAAAATTATTTGGTCCCAAAATCTTGATTGCTAAAGCAGCTGCATAAAAATAACCACTTGGTTTATAATCACCATAACTTTCAAACGCCACAAGCGGCCATGAGTGAGCGTGATAATCACGTCCAGTTTGCGCAATCGACCAAGCATCATAAGCCAAAGCCATCTCATCCCAATATAACTCTGGTGGATTTAATCCCCACCGAAACAATCGCAAAACCAGCGCCACAACTAAAATTAAAACTGTCACCACAAATTCTCGCCTTTGCATTTTCGCTCGCACACTCACAAAAAAACTCTTCATCACTGTCATTTCCTACCTGTATTTATGGTGCTGTTTCATTATTTTCTCGAGTCCAACACATTCGCAAGTTTTCTTGATCACCAAAAGCAAATGTTTCAATTTGCTCACAATACTGACGTTCCCAAGCAGTAACCTCGCGCGTCAAACTCTCATCCATATCCCATGGCGAATAAATCACCACTACATCACTTTTCGCCATTTCGTTTTCATTCACTTTATCCACAAATAAATACTTTTCGCTTAACTTACCATACCGATACTGTTCCGATGTCAAACCTTCAGCCAACAAGGCGTAAATATATGGGTGTTCCAAACTGCCCGCATATATTATCTGTGACACTTGCTGACGCTCTTCGCTAGCTCGAGCAAAGACATCATTTAAATTAATTGCAAAAAGGTAGCTTGCAGCTTTTTGTCGTTTCTCTAAATCCTTTAATGCTCTCAGTTCACCAATGGTTGTCGTCTGCACCGCCACTGGAGCGAAAACACTCATATAATGACGATACATCAGCCCCGCCTCTATTGCTGCTATCACCATCACCAACATCACACTCCCGGCAAAATACTCACGCCGCCTCTGCCACCACATTTGCCAAGCATTGATACCCAATGTTGCCAAAAGCATCCATCCTGGCAAAGCAGCCATTGCTTGAACGCCATGAGGAATTTGATCCGTAATCGCCGCTGGAATCGTCCCAATCAAGACCATCAAAACACCCAAAACCACCACGCGTCCATATTGTTGCCGCCAGCGCGGATAACGCACGCAAGTCGCTATCAGCACCCCCACCAAAGGTAAAACTACAATCCCCAAAACGCCATCTACGCCATCGCCATGACGCACATTTGGCGCTTGCGAGTTTTTGTAAATTGTGGCTTCATTCAGCTGACCACACCACAAAAATCCAGGCGTAAAGTACGCCAACATGTTCTCACCGAAAAGGTATGTTTTTTCACCAAAAGATAAATCTTTATTGGTTAAAAACGATGACCCGCCGCGAGTTAAACCCAATCCGTGACCATTAAACTTACCATCACCGCAAAAACCGCCATGCCACGTCGGTTTACCACTCACACTTTGCGACCACAAGAAAAAACTAAATGGCGTTTCTTCGCTCACTTCGCAAAAACTATCTTGTATCAGCGGCAGCGCCACCAATGCGCAAGCCAAAATCGGCAATATCAGCGCTTGTCGTCGGCGCCAGATTTCGCGCCAGCCTGTAATCAGCATTATCAGCAACCAAAGCGGCGTCGTCAACTTGGCACTGTGATAACTATACATACTTAAAACCCAAGCAAGCCCGCAGCAAAACATCTCTGTTGACCACCATTTTTGCGACCACGGAATTCCGCGTTTATCTGTTGGTGTGCTCATATTTTTCAACCACAAATATCCGCCTAAAAGTTGAAAAAACAACGCCCAGTTATTTTCAAAACCCAAATGCGAAAAATGCCAGTGCCACACCGACATCGTCATCAATGCTCCAGCAATTGCCGCAAGTTCCAAGTGTCGCTGCGTTTTTTCTCGCAGCAGTAAATCCATAAACAACATCAGCAAATAAATCGACGCCATACCAGCAAGCGCAAATGGCAATCGGATCGCAATCAAATTGCGACCCCACAAAATTTCACTCAAACCCACCACGTAAATCGCCCATGGTGCTTTATAATCACCAAAAGAACGGAAAGTCACCGGTAAAAAATTCAACCATTCATCACGATGATTGAGCCACACCGCATAACCGTTATAAGCAATTGCTGCCTCGTCTACTGCCAAGCCATGCGGCAAATCCAAAAATGCCAACCGTGATACCAACGCTACTAGCAACACTCCCAGCCACAACTTTAACGCCGGAAACTGTTTACACTGCCAATACAAATTGTAAAACCAAAATTCAAATTTTTGCCATCCACGAGAATTTTTCCGCGCAAACTTTGTCCCACCATGCCAGCTCATTTGCTCCATTTTTTGCTTCCCGAAAACGTCATTATTAGTTGTTTCGTGTGCATGTTCTACCACTGCTTTGTGACAATACACCACTTTCCAACCTCGCCGCTTTGCTTGCCAAGAAATATCAATATCTTCCCAATATGCCGGGTAATAAATCGTATCAAAGCCACCCAGAATTTCCCACTTATCCGCGTCATACAAACTACTACCACCACAGGCCCAAGCAGTTTCGCCACTGTGATCTACGTCATTATCACGACTATGCCAAAACCGTCCTTTTTTCCACCAAATTTTATTGCGACCGCTCACGCGATTATTGTCGCTTGTGTCCACTTCACGCGCACTCACCGCAAAAATGCTATCATCTTTGGCCATTGTTTTATATAACTTATCACGCACTCCCGGAGTCAGTTTCACATCGTTGTTTAAAAGCAAAAAATATGCACTTTCAATTTGTTTAACAGCCTCATTGACATTGCGCGCAAAACGACCATTGACAGCACGTTGCAAAAAAGACAACGTCACCGCTTTATCGTGATAAGTAATTCGCGCGCGATAAAGCTGTCCCACCTTGTTACTTTCCACCAGCTGCAAATTATATTTTTTACGAAAATATCGCAAATTTTCATAATCTCCAGCTGCATCCTCGCTAATGAGCAATTCGTCACCGGTCATCATTTCGTCCATCACACTTGGCAAATTCTTTTGCAGCAATTTCAAACCCTTATATGTCGGGATTAAAAACGTAATCGCGATATTTCTTTTTTTCATTTTTACATTTCCAACATCTGCCAGCACTTTTTCTCAAAATTACCCCACCCAAATTTCTGCGCCCGCACGCGTACTAGTGCTTCATATTTAGCCCGCATTTTTTCATCTTTAATAAATTTACGCGTTAGCTTTAAACACTCGTTTTGCGTTTGCCAACTTAAATCCCGCAATTTATTGCCCAGAATCTCTTTTTGCCCACCTTTACCCACCACAATCGGAATTGCTCCCGCTGCCATCGCTTCCACTGTCGCAATTCCAAAATGTTCCATTTTTTCTGGATGAGCTTCTTCGTCAGTGAGTGCGCCCGTTGCGTGCCAATAAATCGCTGCTTTTTGGTAATACGTCACCAATTCGGCGCGTTTCGCATTGGTAATTATTTCCACCGGTAAACCGTTAGCCAATTTACGTACCCGATCAAGATAAGCTTTACTTTCTACCGAACCAATCAAAACTAATTTCCAACCTCGCAAAAGCTCCGGGTTTTTTTCTCGCAATTTTCCAAATGTCTCCACCAAAAAATCTTGATTTTTAGTGTGCAAATTATCAAAAAAACGACCCACGCTTAGTATTATTTTTTCTTTTTTACGCACCGTCGCTTGTAAATCTTCAATTCTCACACCAGGATGACACACCAAATCCACATCTACTTTCCAAAACTTCTCCACCACTTTTTTGGTAAAAAGCGAATTAGCGTTAATAACTCTGAAACGCTTAAATTTCCATTTTTCCCAGCCTTTTTTAGGCGGTAGCGTCAACGGCACCTGAATATGCATGATGTTTTTACCAGCCAAAGACACAAACGCGCTCCCGTCAGTCACGTAGTAAAGCACGTCAAACTTACGCGTCCAAGCCAATTTTTGCAGACGTTTACCAGGCAAACCCAAAGGTGCGGCAATAAACTCTATCTTCTGCAATTCCTGACCCAAAAACTTTTCGTATTTTCGTTTAATTGCCACCAATTCGTCCGCGCTTTTTTCACCGCCAATGCCAATGGCAACATCATGTTTTTGCGCATAGACACAAGCTGTGTCCAACAAGTATTTTTCTCCACCACCGAAATGGCCAGGAATGTAAGGTGAATAAAATACAACTTTCATAAATTATCTCTATTATACTATAATAAGCACTATTTTTATACACTAATTTAATGATTCTTCCAGTTTTTCGTAACGCTGCTCAATTGACGGTTTTTGCATACACTCCCAGACTTGAATATAAACAAAACCACGATTACACGCTTGCACCAACGCTTCCACAAAACCAGCCATCCCATCACGATACCCGCGCTGCTGCCAAAAACGTCGATAAAACTCCATAATTACTTTGCGCAAAATCGTCGACGGTCGCACTGGCGTTTGCCGCGCCGCTGCCAAAAGTCGAGCCTCCTTAATCGTCCACCGGCTGCTTTTCGCCAAATTGGCAGCGGTACCGCGATGTGTAAAATGGAGTAGGGGAGCGTTCAATGTTTGTGTTTCACCCTCAAAAACTGGGCTTTCGTGAATTTCACCATCCCAACCACGCAACGTTGAGCGTCGCAAAAGTCGCACCACTGTATCGTTTTGCCAACCACCACCGGTCATTTTCACTCCGTAGTGATAATTCTCCCGGCGTAAACGATAAGCCGCCACGCCCGCACTGTGAGCCAATTTTTGGGCAATTTCTTCAGCTAAATCTCGCGTCACCCGTTCATCCGCATCCAGATAAAACACCCATTCGGTTTCAATTTTTTCCAGCACGCTCTCACGCATTTTGGCAAAACTTTCCGCCCCGTTTTCCAGGTATTCGGCACCATTTTCACGTGCCACTTGCGCCGTTTCATCCTGACAATGATTGCCCACTACGATTACTCTCGACGCCCAAGTTAAATGTGGCAACAGATGTCGCAAGTTTTCCGCTTCATCTCGCGCAATAATCACCACCGTTAACGAAACTTTTTCCATATGGTGTATTATACCATAAACCACCAGTCATCTTAGTCTTGCTCACCACGCGCCGCCGCACGAGCGTCTTCAAGAGCCTGCGCGTGTACGTCCAGTTCTTCCAGATATAAATCCAAACTCGCCTCACCACTCGCCTCCAAAGCATACTCCACCAAGCCCTGAATCTCACGATAATTATCTTCGCCCACGCGTGGCAGCAAAATATACTGTCTATCCGCACTCCGTCCGTCTTTGAGCAAGTTTTTATTGGTGATCACATAACTCGTAATTGTAAAATCGTCCAGATTTTCATAAGCAAGCAAAACATTGCTGATAAGGGTCGTATCCAGATCAGTTTTGACGTATTTCAGCACTTGTGACGCCAATTCAGGAATTTTCGTAATCATGCTCGGCGAAAGAATTTTTTTCTTCAAAGCTTCAATCACTACCTGTTGGCGCTGCGAACGCCCAAAATCCCCACCGTTGGTGCCAGAATGGCGTGAACGTACAAATTTCAGCAATTCTTCCGGGGCAATTGTCTGTTTGCCCGCGCTGAAAGCCAAACGCTCATAGCGACAAGTAAATTGCTGTTCAAGTTCGTAACCCGAAAGCTCCGCTGACATCGAAGCAATTTGTTCTTCGCTAAAGTCGCACGGATCGTCTTCTTTGCCTTCGATTGGATAGAATTCATCCACAAAAGAGTAGGGGACATCCACGCTCAAACCATTTTTGCCAGCAATTGTTTCAATCACCTTCACAAAACCGCTAAAATCCACCGCTACGTAATAATCAATTTTTTGACCCATGATCTGGCCAACCACCTCCTTCGCCAACTCGCCACCACCGTGTTCGCCTGTATACGCGCTCGGACGCCAAGAATACTGTCGTTCACTATTGCCAATCGCCAGGGTCGTATTCACTTTCGCGTGCAAATTCTCCTTGCCACCGGCGCTACTGGGAAATGGCAATTCCACCCACAAATCTCGTGGAATCGAAAATAAATTCACCTGCTGTTGCCTGGGAATCACTTGCGCGACTATCATCGTATCAGCCAAACCACCACCACTGTGTCCCGCCCCACCGTGACCCATAAGCAATACATGCACTGGTTTTAGTGGATCCTCAGCCACGGGTTCCAATTCCATGCCAATCAATTTGCCGGTGTCACCACCCACTACAATCACTGGTGTCGCAAAAAAAAGCCCACAAATCACCGTTAAAAAGGCAGTTACCACCAAAACCACCACCATTAAAAGCCAAAAATACCAGCGTTTGAGCATGGCGACAATTATACCATATTTTCCCCAGAAAATTACCCCCTTGACAAAACGACCTATATGTGATATAATAAACAATATTAACGCTTATTAAGATACCTTAATAAGTGAAAAATAAAGTTAGAAGGATAAGAAGGAAACCAAAATATGACAGATGTGCAATATCGTCAAGATAACGAACGCCAGGCACGCTATCGTACTGATGCGAGCGCTGCTAGCCAATTTGCCGGGGGTGGTGCGCCTGTGCGTGCCATGTATCCTACCGAACGTCGTTTTAGCTTGGTCCCAGGCGCGATTTTGTGTGCGATCGTGGTCGTAGGGATCATGATTTATTACAACTATCGCCAGGTAACTCCAGAGGTCGAGACTGTCGCTGTCGCCACACCGGCAGCGGTGAGTGTCCCCACCAGCACGGAAAAAACTGCGGACGCCGCTCAACCAAATATTACGGTGAACGGTCAAGCCGTTAGTGGTTCTGACGTGGAAATCCCCAATGGTCGCATTACCACCTCGAGTGATGGTACTAATATCAACATTACCATCAATCCGGTGGCAGAAAGCAGCAAAGGTACTACCAATACGGTGGTGAAAACCGTGCAAGCGGCGGCACCAGTGCAAACAGTCAACTACGTGCCAGCGCCCACGTATTATTATCCCAATAATTATTACTACGATTATAACGACAACTGGGGTAACAACAAGCCTTACACGCCATATTTGGAAAATTGTGGCAATTTTGACGGTGGTAACCGCTGGAATGACGCTCGCGTTGTGCTTCCTAAGTACGAACGTGACGGCAAATCCGCAGTTGAATACGAAGTTAACGTCGGTACGTCTGTAGGCAATAGCGACACTTACAGTCATCGCTACGAACAAACTGACCGCGTAGTCTTCTCCGTCAGCATCGATAACGAACGTGATTACTACGTGCGCTATCGTGTGCGCTTCGACGGTCAAGGTTTCGGCGATTGGTCGGATACTTTCCGCTTCCGTTGCCGCCGTGGCTAAACCACTTGACACTTGAAAACACGAACCCCGGGCTTGCCCGGGGTTTTAAATTGCAAAATCTGCCTCAATTATTCTCCAAATCCATGCTATAATCACCCTATGCCAGACAAATATAGCGCCACTTGGATTTCTCACAGCAGCATCAGCGATTATCTCGCTTGCCCTCGAGCGTATTACCTCAAAAACGTCTACAAAGACCCCACCACCAAGCATAAAATTCAAATTGTTTCCCCCGCACTCTCACTCGGTATCGCCGTTCACGATGTTCTTGAAGGTCTTTCTACCGTTCCCACCAAAGAACGTTTCCGCGAAAGTCTACTAGTCCCGTACGAAAAAGCCTGGTCACAAGTCAGCGGTGAGGCTGGTGGTTTCACAAGTTCCAGCGTAGAACAAAAATATCACGACCGCGGCCGTGCCATGCTCGAGCGGGTCATGGCTCATCCCGGTCCGCTCGCTGAACTCGCCGTCAAAATCAAAGAAGATTTACCCAATTACTGGCTGAGCGAAAGCGAAAACATTATCCTTTGCGGCAAGCTCGACTGGATTCAATACTTCCCCGATGACCAAACGGTGCATATTATTGATTTTAAGACCAGTAAAACGCCCGAAGACCCTCAATCCTTACAACTACCCATTTATTTGCTTTTGGCCGTAAATTGTCAGCGTTATCACGTCAAACAAGCCAGTTATTGGTACCTCGAACTCAGTAACGAGCTCACACCTAAACCACTGCCCTCGCTTGACGATGCTAAAAACCGCATCCTCGAGATCGGTCGTCGTATTGCCACTGCCCGTAAACTCCAGGCTTTCAAATGTCCTCATGGCGGCTGTCCGCACTGTGAACCTTTCGAGAAAATCTTGCGCGGCGAAGCCAAAAAAGTCGGTGAAAACCAAGCGATGCGCCGTGATAATTACCTTATCCCTTGGGAAAAACCGGCTGCAGACACTGAGGAAATCTTGTAATGAAATCACTCGCCTGTCAATTAGCCATTTTTTCCTGCATCTTTGCTTTTTTTGCACCAAAAAGCCTGCAAGCATTTAGCGACACCACCACCTTGCAATCACATCCCTATCACGAAATCGACTTTCAAGACGCCGTCACTCATAAACTCTATCAAGTCGCCCCGCCGCCAGGTCTCTACGATGCGATCGCCATCTACCAAAAAGGTCAACAAAAAAACATTGATGACATCGCTCTTTTTGGTCAATCTGTCTCGCTGACTTTTCAACCAGATCACACTTGCATTTTTAATTTACTCGGCGTAAATATCCACTGCACTTATGACAGTCACTACCTTTACGCTGAAGACGGTGCACCGCTCCCATATCTGTGGGACGGCCACACCGTCGCTGCCAGCTTCCATCGTCTTGACTTTTTCTTGCAAGCTGCTTCAAGCGATAAAACACCTTAAATCAAGCTAATTCGCTTCATCGTGATGCTCTTCACCGTTGTTTTCACTCGGTTCACCAGTTTCTGGATTCACTGCCACCACCTTGCGACAAACTTCTCGCGGCACTGCGTCAGCCTTGAAAACTTCCTGGCGTCCGCAATAAGCGACTTTCACAATTTCGTCTGGCACATCAAAGTGTGCAGGATTTTCATTGTCCAAAAGGGTTAAAAAGATTTTTTGCCACATCGGTGACGCACCTGTAATACCAGAGGCGATATAACTCATTGGTGCGTTGTTATTGTTGCCAACCCAAGTGCCAACCACGTAATCTTGCGTGTAACCAAAAGTCCAGTTATCGCGCAAACTGTTGGTGGTCCCTGTTTTGACCGCCACTTCTTGACCAGGAATATTCAAAACGCTATTGGCACCAAAGGCCGGTGTCCGTGCTGCATTATCACTCAAAATATTCGTAATCTGGTACGCCGTCCCTGCCGAGAGCGAGCGATGCGATTTTTGACTGCAATCACCAGCTAAAGCGCAATCGTTTCTGTAAATCGTTTCTCCCTTGTAATCCAAAATTTCCAAGAACGGATCTTCATCGATCGTCACACCAGCGTTGGCAAAAGTGCCATACACCTGCATCATATCAACCATCCGCACTTCACCGCTACCCAAAGTGAGCGACAAACCAAAGCGTGATCGATCTTCCCAAGTGGTAATACCCATTAAACGCGCCTGATCAATCATTTCGTCCAGACCAATCTCATTGAGCACTTTCACCGCTGGGATATTGTAAGAACAGCCCAAAGATTCGCGCACCGTCACGTTGCCGTGAAAGCGACCATCATAGTTTTTGGGCGTATAAGCTGGTCCACCGCCAGAGCGATAAGTTACCGGTTGATCCAAAATCAAAGTTGCCGGCGTAAAACCATTGTACTCCATCGCCGAAGCGTAAGTCACCGGTTTGATTGACGAACCAGGCTGACGCAAACGCGTCGTCACGTTCACCTGACCATCATTTTCAAAATCAAAGTAGTCACGCGAACCCACCATCGCCAAAATCTCACCCGTGCCCGGACGCACCACCATGGCTGCTCCGTTGGACACCCGCATATTTTTGAGGCCATCCACTTCATTGGTCACAATTTCTTGGACCTTGTTTTGCATATCCAGATCAATCGATGTACGCACCACCAAGCCACCAGTGTTGACCATGTCTTCACCGTACATCTGGGCCAAAAGCGAACGCACGTACATCACAAAATGTGGTGCCTCGATTTTGACTCGACTGTTGTTAAAAACCAGTTCTTCGGCATCCGCTTCCGCTCGCTGTTCGGCGGTAATGTAGCCATCTTCTTCCATCCGGCGCAAAACCTCACTCCGACGCCGGTACGAGCCTTCCAAATCATTGGCATAAGGCGAGTAACGACTCGGCGCTTGCGGCAATCCCGCCAAAAACGCACTCTCCGCCAAGGTCAAGTTTTTCGCGTTTTTGCCAAAAAACGTCACCGATGCCTGCTCGATACCGTACACCGGACCACCGTAGTTCACCTGATTCAAATACATTTCCAAAATCTCATCTTTAGAGAAATTTTCCTCCACCAAAACTGCCAAAATCACCTCGCGCATTTTGCGGATAAAAGTCTTTTCCGGCGTCAGCAACCGTTGTTTCACCAACTGTTGCGTGATTGTGGATGCACCTTGCGAAATTGTGCCTGATTCTTGATTGGCAATAAATGCCCGCAAAATCGCTTTCAAGTCAAAACCTTTGTGCTCACGGAAAGTCCGATCTTCAATTGCAATAGTAGCGTTAATCAAATCTGGAGAAACTTCAGACAGCGCCACGGGCGTCCGGTTTTCGTCTTCATAAATCTCAAAAAGCAAATGATTGTTACGATCTAAAATTTTGGTCGTCATGTTTTGCTTGCCAGAAACCAATTGCGCAATATCTGGTAAATCCACAAAGACGTTTTGATACATCCACCACGAGCCAAAAAGGATCGCAAAACTCACTGCAAAAGAGAAAGACGCCCAAAATACTTGAATTCCTCGAGAAAGCGTCCGTCGCAAGACAATGCTCTCGCGCCGCTTCAAATAACGGCGAATTTTCTTCGGGTGCGCGCGCTTAATGTGCGACTTTTTATGCTTGAGGTGATGCCGCCAACACAATACCCCACGCCACCATTCGCGCCAGACGTGTCGTTTCTTAAAACCGTAGCGCTTTGGTCTTTCCAGATAAAACTTAATTTCCGGACGCGGTCGTGCCGGCATCTGCGGCGCTTGATAAATCACTTCTTGCGTCTTGCTAAGATTGTCGTTTTGAGCGTTCTGAGCAGCTTTTGGCGCCATCTCTTGCCGATAATGCACTTGGAGACCCAAAAGTTTTTGCCACCAAGTTGGTCGTACCTGCAAATGACGTCCTGTTGCCCATAAAAGCTCATTCCAACGGGCATGTTCTGCCTTAGCCTGAGCCAATTGACGCTCATTTAATCGTTTTTCCCGCCAAGACCGATAAGATCTCAGTAAGCGGCGCTCACACCACCAGTAGGTTGCCAGCAACCGTGCCAGGAATAATTTAAACTGTATTTCCCATCTTTCCATAAGATATATTATATCACACTTTGATCAATTTGTCAAGACCCAATAATAAATACTACAGTTCAATCTGGTACAAGCTGCAATTGTCCTCATTTAACACCGCCAAACGTTCCAAAAGAAACTTGTTATATCGCTACTTGTTTGCCAAAATGCCGCTGCCAGAATGCCCGCACTGCCAATTTTTCCACCCGTGACCCATGACACCACAGCCTCCAGGCAAAACGCCACACTCGCTGCTTGACCCATAAATCACCATAAGACGCAAAAAAGAGCAAGCGGTTACGTGTCTGATAAAAAGTTTGCAAATCACTACCAGAACCAGCCGTCGAGCCACCATTTTTATGCCAGATTACAGCCTGTGGCTCAAACCCTATCTGAAATCCTTGATTTTTAATCCGCTCGCACAGATCAGTATCCTCATAATACAAAAAGTACCGATCATCAAACACGCCTGCACTTGCCAAAACTTCGCGTCTGATTAAAAGACAGCAGCCACTCGCAAAATCAAGCGTCCTTGCCTGGGAGAATTGCCCACGATCCAGTTCATCCACCCCACAATGCACTGTCAGCAGATTATCCCAATCAATGCTGCCACCGGCAAACCAGATGACTTGCCCACGTTGCCGACTCTTGTATGCATCTTGGTGAAACTCACAACCAGGCGCAAAATAGATTTTCGGCGACACCGCCCCCCAGCGTGGATGTACACTTAAACTCTTGTACAAATTCCCCAAAAAATCTGGGTCTACCAACGTATCTGAGTTTAAAAGCAAAAAATAATCTGGTTCAAATTCGCGGCTGGCGGTCTCAAAACCCAAATTATTACCCCCGCTAAAACCCAAATTAGCATCCGAACGAATCAAACGCACATCTTTGTACATCCGATCAGATTGATTCAAGACCAAAGGCTCTCGCGAGGCATTATCCACCACAAAAATTCGCACTTCCAAGTTTTCCGCACGTAACTTCGCCAATGAAGCCAACGTCTCCCGCGTATCATCGTCAGTATTGTAGTGAACAATAATAATGGCGATTTTATCCATATTGACAATTTACCCTTTATTTTGCGCTTTTTTGGGGCTCACGCGTTCAATTCCGCCCATATACGACCGTAAAACCTCAGGAATGACCACACTGCCATCTTTTTGCTGATAATTCTCCACCACGCACGCCAAAAGCCGCGGCGACGCCGCCATCGTGTTATTGAGTGTGTACACAAAACGCGTCTTGCCGTCGCTGTCTTGATACTTGATATTGAGCCGGCGCGATTGAAAATCATTAAAATAACTTGCTGAATGCGTCTCGCGATACTTATTTTGCGCCGGAAACCAGCTTTCAATATCGTATTTTTTGCGCTGACCCGCCCCAATATCGCCCGTACACATCAAAAGCACCTGATAGGGGAGACCCAAATCTTGGAGTAAGCTCTCGGCAAAACCAAGCATTTTTTCGTGCCAGCGGCGTGTTTCTTGCTCGTCAGCAATCGTATAAACCACCTGTTCCACCTTATTAAACTGGTGCACCCGCACAATTCCTTGTGTATCCTTGCCATGCGTACCCACTTCGCGCCGGAAACAAGGCGAAATTCCTGCCATTTTGACAGGTAAATCTTTCAAGCGCAGCACCTCTCCCTGATAAAAACTCGTCAATGCCACTTCCGCCGTTCCTGCCAAAATTTGCTCGTCTTGAGTGTAATAGTGATCTTGCTCACCCCAAGGCAAATAGCCCGTGCCCACCATCGCTTCGTGCTTGACCAAAGAGGGCGCACTCATCGGCGTAAAACCCTCATCCACCAACTTTTTTAAGGCATAATTCAAAATCGCTTGTTCCAAAAGCACCGCCTCACCACGCAGCATGTAAGTGCGAAAACCGCCAATCTTCACGGCTCGCTTGGTATCCAACCAGTCCAAATCTTCCATGACTTCTGCATGCGAACGAACTTTAAAATCAAATTTTCGCGATGAACCAACTTTTTTAATCACTTGATTGCCGCTTTCATCCGGTCCCACTGGCACGTCATCGGCGGGTACATTGGGAATCCATAAACACGCCTCCGCAAATTCCGCTTCCACTGTTTTCAAGGTTTGCTCAAGCTGCTTGAGCTCGCTTTTAATCGCTTTCCCACGAATCACCAACGCCGCTTCCGGCTTGCCGCCCTTGGCAACTTGCATTTTGATCTCTTGGGCATTTTTATTGACCAAAGCGCGCTTTTTCTCCACTTGTGTCAACGTTTCTCGTCTTTTGGCATCCAACTCCAACCAACGGTCCACCACTTTTGGATCCAACTGTTTGTCGCGCGCCGCTTGGCGCACTTTCTCTGGATTTTCGCGAATAAACTCACTACTCAGCATCTTGATCTTTCGTCTTTATACTTTTCAGGGTAGGGAAGGCAATCACTTCTTTTATCGACCAGTTATTGGTCAAGAGCATCACCAGGCGATCAATGCCCAAACCCACGCCACCCAAAGGCGGCATGCCGTATTCCATCGCCTCCAAGAAATCTTCATCATATGGTTGTGCCTCGTCATCGCCAGCCCGCATGTGCTTTTGCTCCACTTCAAAACGATGTCGCTGCTCTAGTGGATCCGTGATCTCGCTCCAGCCATCAGAAATTTCCTTGCCACCAATATACAGCTCATATCGCTCCGTCAAATCTGGATTGTCGCGATGCGTTTTTGCCAATGGTGACACATCCTTGGGATAGTCGATAATCCAAGTGGGCGCAATCAAAAGCTTGGTAACTAAGTGATCAAACAGCGAAAAAATCGCCTTGCCACGCGAAAAACCACCGGCTGGCTGCAAGTTATTATCGTCCAACCATTCTTGCAACTGGTCATTGGTCATCGCTTCCACATCCAAGCCAATATAATCATGCAAAGCTTGCACCATCGTCATCTTGGGCCACGGCTTTTTACCATCAAGTTCTACCTCTTGCTCACCAATCATCAGCGTTTCACTACCGTTAATCTGACGCTGCAAATAACGCAACAGCCGCTCCACTTCATCCATCATCACGTGATAATCAGCGTATGCGTGGTACCACTCGATCATTGTAAACTCTGGCAGGTGACTTTGATCAATGCCTTCATTACGGAAATTGCGCGCTATTTCAAATATTTTTTCCATCCCGCCCACGATTAAACGCTTCAAATAAAGTTCCGGCGCAATCCGCAAATACATTTGTTCGTCATCCAAAGCTTTCATGTATGTCACAAAGGGCCTGGCATTCGTACCGCCATAAAGCGGCTGCAGCACCGGCGTTTCCACTTCAGTGTAACCCAGCTCATCTTGCAAAAAACGACGCAACTCACGCAAAATTTGCCACCTCTTGCGCAGAACCTCGCTCGCTTGCGGATTGAGCAGCATGTCCAAGTAGCGCTTGCGAAAACGCGCTTCTTTCTCTGAGGCAGTATTAAAACTCGAGGGTAGGGGACGCAAAGCCTTACCCAAAAATTCCGCTGTCTGAGCAATAATCGTCACCTCACCAGTGCGCGTTTTTTCCACCATGCCAGTAATACCCAAAAAATCACCAGCGTCCACCAAAGTCAAAACTTGGAAAGTTTCGGCGCCCAGTTTACCCGCGTGACACATCACTTGGATCCGTCCCGTTTCATCCACCAGATCAAAAAAAATCACCTTACCGTGAGCCCGCACTGCCATCACACGCCCCGCCGTCACCACTTCACGACCACTGTCTAGCTCCTCCAAGCACGCAGCTACCGTTTGTTTTTTATCAAAACTGTACGGACTAACATTAACTCCCAAATTTTCCAATTCACGCCGCTTCGACTTCTTAGCGGCAATTGTTTGCTCAATCCTCGACATTACGCGCACTCCTCGCTCATTAATTTTCGTATTATTTACTGGTTATTTTCGGTATTTTTTAGTGATTTTCGGTTTTTTATTGGTTGATCAACTTCACCAACTCGTACTCCCGCACGCCAGCTGGCGTTTCCACGCTGATTTTGGCACCTTTTTGTTGACCCATCAGCGCTTTGCCGATCGGCGACACTGCCGAAACTGTGTCCTCGTCCACCGCTGCTTTATCGTACTCAGCGATCATTCGATAAGTCACCTTCTGACCATCAGGGCGCTTAAGTGTCACTTGCGAACCAATTCTGACTTCATCCATGGCGGCATCGTCATCAGCCACCACTTCTGCTTGCGCCAAAATCTGATTAATCTCGCCAATGCGTACTTCCAAGAATTCTTGCTGATCCTTGGCGTCTTTGTATTCGCTATTCTCCGAAAGATCCCCCTGTTCGCGAGCGTGGGCAATTCGTTCCACCACCGCCGGCAGTTGATTTTCCTCAAGGTCTTTCAGCTCCGCTTGGAGGTTTTCATAGCTTTTTTGCGACAATTTCGTTTTTTTCGTTTGTTTTGCTTTCATATGACGCATATTATACCACACCCAGAGGCTTTTGAGCGCACCAATTTCTGCTCGTTCCGCCTGTTCGCGTTTGACAAACTACCCCTTTTTCGTTACAATAATGATATGCAAACAAGCAGTCGTCGGCAAGAGGCGCAAATTGGCATCACTACTGTCATTTTGTCTATCATTTTGCTGTACATCGGCGTTTCTGTCAGCTGGCGGATTGTTCGTGCCACGCAACAAGAGGCGGCTCGCAGCGAGTCTACCCAAGCCCAAATCGTCGCCGAGCAAATGGTATCTTTGAGTGGTTACGATAAAGATGAAACAAGGCAAGATGTTGGCGCTACTGCTGGTGGTGCTGGCGCCGCAGTCAAAAAGGTGGCCGGCACCGACTTTGATATGATTTATGTCAAAGTCGGCGAAGCGATTGCTTTTAAACCAAACAGTACATCGGTTCCAACAATATATTATGGTTACGGTAACGCTGACAAAGACAAAAATCCCAAACTTCTCATCCGGAGAATCTTTCAAGAAGGAAGTGACGAAACTACTCAGTCGGTACAAAAATTAATCAAGGATTGTAGCACGTGCAGATCTGATGAAAGCGGCAAAGACTATTGCCAAAACGGCTTCAGATGTTTCGTCACCGCCGAGGATCTCAGTGGTCTCGATTGGGCACTCAATCCCGGTAAGGACACCATCACCATTATGGTTTTAGCTGAAGACTCGTATATTGGCGCGAAGGGCCTCGCCAAACATTACCGCGCCGCTTCCTATGCCCAAGGACATGGTGACGGCGATCAATTCAACTCCGGCGCTCAAGGCAATGAAGCCCGCGTGGTCGAGCAGCTCGAAACCGAATCAACCACTCCCGGGATGTTCCAATTTAGCGTCCTCGTCAACGGTCAAATTAAAGGCAATAATTAGAAAGGATTTAACTTCGCAATTAAAACGTCACCGGCTCAAACTTCCCGAAAAGGTGAGAATTGTGTTTAGTTAAACAAAACTTATGTTAAATTTACCCAATTTACCCAAAATTAATCTTCCCAGTTTATCGAGTAAAAAAAATCAGGAAACCGTTGCTGTAGACCTCGGAAGCAGTTTCGTTAAAATCGTCCAAATAGGCAAACAAGGCGAAATTCTCCAAACACTTACCGTCCCGAATACCTTAGGTTACTCTGTACCCACAAAAACCACGCAAATCGACGGCACTGCCAATTTCTTAAAAGGCATTTTTGAAGAAAATCATTTACCCAAAACCAATCTCTCGCTCGCACTCCCAGAAAAAATCGTTTCTACGCAAGTAATTTCCATCCCCACGCTCACTGATTCGGAACTCGCTTCGTCCATTAACTGGCAGGCGCAGCAATACATCCCCATTCCCAAAGAAGAACTAGTGCTTAATTATCAAGTGCTTTACCGCCCCGACAAAAAAGACTCCGCCACCCAGGAAATGCGCGTTTTGCTGATCGGTATCAACCAAGAAAATCTCAACAACTTACTGGCCGCCTATAAACAGGCTGGCTTGGAACCAACGGTTTTGGAAACCGAAAGCCTTTCCGTCATGCGCCATCTGCCCGCCGATCTCCGTGGTGATAGCGCCAGCATGATTATGAATTTCGGCGCTTCTGGTTTCGATCTCTGTCTCACCAAAGGCACCGAAATCGCTATGGCTCTCTCGCACCAAACCGGCAGTCTCATGATTACCCGTGCTCTTATGAACACTTTTAATCTCCCCATGGATAAAGCTGAAGAGTACAAGTGGTACTACGGCGTCGACGCTCGCCACGCCGAAGGCAAAATCGCTCAAGCCATCGTCCCCCTCATGCAAACCATTCTGGGCGATATCAAAAACACACTCACATTTTTTAACAACCAAAATCCCACTCAATCAATTTCTCGCCTTTTTGTTTGCGGCGGCGGTGCCATGATGCCCGGTTTTCCCGAGCTCCTCGCTGCCAATCTTAATCTCGAAGTTTTACCACTGGGTGTTTTTGACAACACTGTTGGCAGTATTCCAGAAAATAATCATTTAATCTACGCAGTAGCCAGCGGTCTCACCAAAAGAAAGCGATAAACCATGCCACAAGAAATTAACTTTCTCGCCAAACAGCAAGAAATTCACCAAGCCCGCACTAAAGTGGACTTGAAAGCTACCTATGCTATGTTCGCTTTGGGCATTGCCACTTTGGGCATTTACGCTCTCGCTTGGTTTGTTAATTTCCGTTTTAAAAGCAAAATCAGTGCTGCCACCAGAGAAACTACGCGCCTGAAAGAAACTATTACCCAAAAAGAACAAGAAGAAATCCAATACCTGATTTTCTACGAAAAGCTCGAACGCCTTCACGAACTTCTTGCCGCCCGCGAAGGTGGCGTCGCCGCCATCAAAAACACTTATGATTATTTCGTGACGACTCCTGGTCTCACGTTAATTCGCAGCGAATATGATTATTACGAGCGCCAGCTTTCTTTTGTCGTCAAAGCCGACAGCGTTTTTAGCGTCGCTGACGTCATCCAGCTCTTGCAAGCCGACGAGTTCCGCAATGCTTATCCCAATAGCACCATTGCCAATCTCAACCGTTCTAGCAACGGCAACTATCAGTTTAGCATTATTGTCGACCTCGACGAAAACGTATCTTCGCCAGACGAAAATACAACCGTTGCCGCTTCAGACGATCTCAATATCGATATAGAAAGTAGCTATATTTAAAAATATGCCAGTCAATCCAGAAAAAAACACCACCGAAACCAAAGACAAAAGCAAAACCAGCGACAAGTTTAAGCTTGATCTGGAAGCATCAGGTTTAGACGCTAGAAATTTACCCACGCAAACCTTTTTGGTGGTCTCCATTATCGCTTTTGTCGCTTATTACATTCTGGTTTATTACTTTATCGTCCCCAAAATCACCAGTGCCACCAGCAATTACCGCCGTCTCCAGCGTGTCATCAACGAACGCGACGATTATCAAGAAAAACTAAACAACATCGAAACAATCTTGGCCGACAAAAACTATCATGACAATATCAGCATGATCGACAACGTGCTTTACAACGCCAATCCCTACGTAGAAGTTTACATGACTATCATCGATCTTGCCGCCAAGCATCACCTCAACGTTTCTGGTCTCGAGTATTCGCCAGGCTACGTGGCCACGCCTTCCGCGAGTTTGGTACCAGACAGCAATGAAAACTACCCCATCACCTTCAATTTAAGCGGCACTTACGCCGACATTTGTGCCTTTTTAAACGAAATCGAGTGGCAAGCACCCTTCAACAGCGTCAGTAGTGCTTCCATTAATATTGATAACCGCTCAGACACTGCTGCCGCCGAAGTCGTCGTTTTGGCACAATATCATCTCCCACGCATCGGCGTCGACGTCGACACCAACTTACATCCACTCGGGGAAGACGGTTTAAGCACGCTAGCGGCTTTAAATGAGATTAAACCCAGTGCTTACCAAATTTACTCTGATCAAATCGACACTCAACAAAACAAAATCAACATTTTTGCTCTCCAAGATGCCGGACTCACGCTCGCCACCAACAAGACACCCGAAACCACCTTGGTGGACGCCGACGGCAATGTCATCCCCGAATACATTCCTCCAGAAGAAGATCAAGAATCCCTGCCCACTATTTACCTCGATAGCCTTGACACTATTAACGCAGAATAACCGCATTGCAGGTGTCACCGCTGCGGTAATTACGCGGAAATATCCTATAAGATTTTCACTCTGCGCCAATTCTGCGGCAATAATGACCTCTAATAATACTTATTAACGCATTTTCTGCGGTAATCTCATTCTTAAAGCACCAAAAATCGCCCTGCAGGGCGATTTTCATACGTTTCTATAACAATTTTAAACAAGATTATCGTCCAAAGCTTCCTCTTGCACTACGTCTTCCACCGTTTCCGTCTTTTCTGCCGTCTGCTGAGGCGCTACATCATTGCGCACATCTTCGGTCATCACGCGCACCAAAACGCGTTGATGTTGTTTGATCGCACGTGCTTTCACGATTGTCCGAATGGACTGGATCAAGTTACCCTGGCGACCGATAATCCGACCGTAATCCTCTTGATTGGCAGAAATCGAATAGATGGTCAAACCATCTGGCAAAGTTTGTTCGTCTACCTTCACTTCATCTGGGTAGTTGACCAAACTCTTCAAAATGTATTCAATGAGTTCCTTCATGTCTACTTCCTTTTCTGGCTTCCCTGGCTAGCAAGCGCTACCAACCAAGTTAGCTTGGTTAAATAATTACTTTCCGCTCTCGGCTGGAGCCGATTCCGCAGGCGCTTCTGACTTGGTTTCTTCTTGTTTTGGTGCCTCCACCGTTGCTTTTTCAGCTGCTGCCGCTTCTTTCTTCGCTTTCGCCTTTCGACTCAGCGCAGGTTTCTTCTCCGGAAACTTACCCCCATTGACAGCAATTTCATGCAAAAACGCTACCGTCGCCGTTGGCTGAGCGCCCTTGGCAACCCAAGCGTCATACTCTTTCAAGTCAAGTTTGAGCGCTTTTGGCTGCTCCGCCGGGTGATAATAACCCAAACTCGCCAAATAACTGCCATCGCGTTTATCGCGACGCTCATTCACGACAATCCGATAACGTGGTTCTTTTTTCTTGCCTAGTCTTGTCAATTTGATTTTTAGCATTTTTCCCTTTTTTTCTAGTTAAGATTCCCTATTATACCACATTTCGCAATGTTTGTGCAGGCAATTTCCCGTTTTCGATCTCTTTTGTCTCATTTACGCCAGGATTGCTATCCTTCGCCACGCCGGCAACCCCAGCAAACGCTGCTGACTTGTCACTCGTGCTCCAGTTTTCGTCTCGACGCTGCCAAGGCTGATGCCAATCCAAATCTTTTTGTAACCAGGTCTCATCAGACGCCTGTTGCAACTTGCCAGCCTTGTAATCAGCCACCGCCGCTGTAATTTTACTCACCAATTCGTCGTTTTCCAAAAGTTCCAAAGCAATCTCCGCCGCTTCTTGCTGCGCTTGCTGCTTGCTTTTTGCCGTCCCTTCCGCGATCACATAAGGTCCAATCGCCACTCGCACCGTAAAAAATTTATCGTGGTCCGGACCGACCTCATGCAAAACTTTATAATCTGGAGCGTCATAACCAAAGGCTTGCACCAGTTCTTGCAACAAGCTTTTCGCGTCCTTGTATGATCGTTGCTCCATAATCGCTTCAAAATGGCTAAAAATGACCTCATTAATAAATTGCTGGGCTTTTTCAAAACCGCCATCCAAATAAATCGCCCCAAAAACTGCCTCCATCGCATCCGCCAAAAGAGCGTCACTGTCCCGACCTCCGTTTTCTTCCTCCCCACGACTCAAATACAGCATTTCGCCCAAACCAAGTGAACGCGCCACATCACTCAAAGTCGTTGTTTTCACCAAACTCGAACGAATCGCCGTCAGTTTGCCTTCAGGCGCATCTGGCAGCTGCCGATACAAAAAATCCGTCGTCACTAGCTCCAAAACTGCATCTCCCAGATATTCCAAACGCTCATTGGATTCGCGTGCTGCCGTCGCGTGTTCGTTGATTGCACTCCGGTGAGTTAAAGCAGTCAAAAGCAGCAATTTATCTTTGAAATCGGGGATCTGCATTAACCTAAATCCTTTTCCTCCATGATAATATCCAACAAATCGCCCACTGTTTGACCCTCACCATCTTCGCGTGCTGTTTCGTACATCGAGTCGGCATCCACTTCAAACTTGGCCGCCAGCTCATAAATAATCCGCTTCAAATCGTAATCAGTCAAGTTTAAATCACCATAAAGTGCCGATGATTCGGTAATATCTTCCAAACGGTTACCCGTTGATTCGCTCAGCATGACCCGCAACTCACTCAAAAGCTGAGCGCGCTCGGCTTCGTATTCTTTTGATTCAGGTACTCGTTCAATCTCTGGCATATGACCTCACTTTTCCACAGGCGTCTCGGTCTGTTTTGTGCTATTTTTCGTATTTTCTTCTGTTTTTTTCGCTTTTGATGAATTTTTGTCTATGTTTTCACCATTTTGATGCGATTTATCACTATTTTCTTCATCTCCATCAGTTTGTTTTTCTGCTGGCATCAAGATTTTTTCCAAAACCGCATTCACAAAAGCATACGCATTCTCTGCGCCAAAATCTTTAGCCAGTTCCACCCCTTCATCAATCAACACTTTCACCGGTGTCTGTTTGGTGGCGCGCTCGTGCAAGATCAAGCGTAAAATCGCCAAATCAATTTTCGCCAGATCGTGCACTGGTCGTTCGGTTGCCACTGCTTGAATCGTGGCGTCATACTCAGCTTTGTGAGCTCTCATTTGCGCCAAAAATTCTTGATCGCACTCGATCAAATCCAGATCATTCCAGCTTTGTTCACCAAACTCATCCATATACAGCGCTTGCAAAAGCGCCATCCGTTCATGGTGACGGCTATCGTCTTTAATCTTGTTCAATTCCGGATCGTCCTCGATAATAGTTTCCTGGCGATCTTCTTCCGACGAATTATACAGCATAGGCTCCGCTTCGTCTTACTTGCTGTCCTTGCTCGCTGTTTTCAGCTTTTTTGCCTTTTTCGTTGCCATCTTCGCCGCCAGTTGCTTCTTGGCATCGCCTTCATCTACACTCGGACGTGGTTTCATCACCAAACGGATCTTTTGAACCATTTTATCCTTGTGCAACGGGACTTTCGCCACTTTAGTGTTTTTCGTCAACTTGGGAGTGTTCCCCTGGCGTCTTTTACCTCGCTCCGCGCGAGTAATCTTATTTTTTGGCAGTGGTGTCATATTTGCTTTCTGTTTTTTTCACCTCGAGTTCCACGGCTGCCCGTGTAAACAGCACATATTATACCACATTTTGTGGCTATTTTTGCTACCAATCTATACCAAAAACACCCCTCAACCACATCCAGACGGGGGAGGAGTGCTCCTAAATTAAACTCAATTAAATTTCCATCATGCCGCTCTGACCGGCTTCTGGATTAATCACCCGGTAATCCACCAGCTGACCAATTTTCAGATTATTATCCAAAACCACGAGCGTTTTGTCAGTCAAACCATCCACCCGGACGTAAGATTCACGCCAGTCCTGCGCCTTCACTGCCTGTGACGTCACCCGATTATCTTCCACCACCCAGATCTGACCATCATGCACACTTTCGCTCGGCAAAATCACCGGACCAAAACCAGCCACCTGCATCACTTCTATTTTTTGCGGTACATCTTCCCGCGCTTGTGCAGTCGACGCCTGAGTGCCACCCAAAAGCTGCAAACCCAGCCAAACGACGCCAATCACGCTGGTTATATATGTAAAAATGTCTCTCTTTTTCGATATCATAATATGTTATTATATCACAATAAGTCAATTTTGTCAAGTCCCAAACGCTAAAACCCCTACCAGATAGGGTAGGGGCTTTGGAGTAATTTTCTACCTCAAACTATTGCTTTTTTGCCATCACTTCCGTATAAACTTGATTCAAAGCTACCACGCCATCAGCCAACAGTTGCTGTTCGTGCTCGTCCATATCTGGCCACACCTGCTGCAACACGCCTGCGCGACCTACTACACACGGCATTGACGAATTCATTGCAGGCACTGAACCGACATTTTCCAGAGTCACGCTCACCGGCAAAATCGTCCGCGTATCCTGCCAAACCGTTTTCACAATTTTAGTAATACTCGCACCAATCCCATAATATGTCGCCCCTTTAGAGTTAATAATCGCATAGGCGGCATCTCGTGCCAGCTGATATGCTTGTGCTGCCATCTCCGACGAAAAACCCGGGAAAGACGTCAATTTTTGCCCACCAATCGTGGCACTGGAAATCACCGGGAAAGAATGATCACCATGCTCGCCTAGCACATAAGCATGGATAGAACGTGCATTCACCGGCAATACCTCGCTCAAATGCAACCGGAAACGCGCCGTATCCAAAAGCGTTCCACTCCCAAAAATCTGCCCTGGTCGCGCCTCTGGCACTAGCACTCGCGCCCTGTAAGTCATCAAGTCGCATGGGTTGGCCACCATCAGCAAAACTGCCTCTGGCGCTGCTTTCATGAGACCAGGCACCATCGAGTCAACAATCGCCAGGTTTTTCTCTGCCAAATCCAGCCGTGTATCGCCTGGATTTTGCGCTGCGCCCGCGCAAAAAACAAAAACATCCGTATCTGTCAAGTCATTATAATCGTCGCTAATGGCAATTTGCGTTTGTGCACTCAAAGCCATGGCGTGTTCCAGATCCAACTTTTCACCCACCAGTTTTTCTTTATGGCGCCCAAAAAGGGTAATTTTATGGCAAAATCCTGCCAAAAGCAGCGCATACGCCGCCGTCATGCCCACTTTACCAGCACCTACAATCGTGACATTGCACTTATCATCCATAGCCATAAAAACCTTTCTGTTCCTGCCTTCATTTTATCACAAGATCCCATAAGACGCAAACATCCGTCGAATCCCTTCATCAAAACTAATCTGCGGCTGCCAGCCAAAAAGCTGCCTTGCTTTATCAATATTCGGTTGCCGCCGCAACGGATCGTCTACCGGTAATTCCCGATATTCCAGCATTTCTGGATCACGGCCAGCCACGGCATTGGCGATGCGTGCCGTCTCCAACACAGTATACTCACCAGGATTACCCAGATTCACCGTCTCACCGGCGTGTTGGCTCGCCATAAAGCGGCAAATTCCCTCCACCAGATCATCCACAAAACAATATGAGCGTGTTTGCAAGCCATCGCCATAAACAGTCAGCGGTTCACCGTTTTTGATCTGGCGCACAAACTGGGGCAACACCCGTCCGTCTTCTAAATCCATGCGTGGTCCGTAGGTATTAAAAATACGGATAATTCGCGTATTTAATCCAAAATTGCGGTAAAAAATTCCACAAATGGCCTCACCCAAACGTTTTGACTCATCATAGCAACTACGCGGACCGTTGGGGTTGACATTACCCCAATAAGTCTCCACTTGCGGATGTACCTCCGGATTGCCGTAAGCCTCGCTGGTGCTAGAAAAAAGTAACCTCGTCTGGGGACTGTGATCGCGCAACCACTGGCAAATGATATGTAAAGCGTAAGAATTGACCAAATAGGTCTCCACCGGATGTTGCTGATAACCACGCGGTGACGCCGGTGACGCCAGCTGAAAAACCAGATCAATAGCACCATATTGCGCTTGAATTTGCCCCAAAAGCGCCACTGTCCCCGCAGCATCGTTTAAATCGTGCTGCACGAAAGCAAAATTCGTATTTTTTTCGGCTTCAGCCAGGTTTGCGCGCTTGCCAGTAATCAAATTGTCAATCCCAATTACCCGCGCACCTGCCTGCAGCAATTTATCGGTTAAATGAGAACCAATAAAACCCGCTGCACCATTTAAAATTACTACTTTTGATATAAAAAATTGTTCGTTTTCCATATTGCCTCCAAAGGTTAAAGTCCTATAATAATTTAGCCCTCTCATTCATTTCGACCTCAATCTCATCACGATCACGCCCGTATTTTAGCCGTGACAACTGTTTGATCGCTTCCGCCAATTGTGGATTCATTTTCGCTTGTACCGCCGCCATATCTTTCTCCAACGACATCGAAAAGGGCATCACCGGTTCATTATTGACAATTGTCTTGACGTAAACGTGATATTTTTCAATATTCGTCAAGTCCGTTTCGTTAAAAACCGGCGCAAACTCGTGTTCCAGATATTGCGCGTCATTGACACCCACCCGATAACTAATAATCGTCCCCACGTTGCCAAAAACAGCATTGCGAATATCTTCGTCTATCTGGGCAATGTACTGATTGGCCACGATCAAATTAAGACGGTACTTCCGGGCTTCAGACAATATTGTCGCGAAGTCCTCAGTAGCGTAGTTTTGAAACTCGTCCACGTACAAGAAAAAGTCTTCACGCTGGTCCATCGGCACATCTTGCCGACTCATCGCCGCCGTTAGCACCTTTGGTACCAAAATCAACCCCAAAAACTTGGCGTCTTCCTCACCCAAAATACCCTTGGATAAATTGCACAAAATGATTTTTTTCTCATCCATCGCCCGGCGGAAATTAAACGCCGACACTGGCTGACCGATAATATTGCGCATCGTTTTATTGGTCACAAACCGCCCAAACTTGGAAACAATGTAATCCAAAACTTCTGATTTGTGAAAATCCGAAGTCTGCGCCATCTGGTCTGTCCAATAGCGCCGCACCATTGGGTCCTCTATCTGGGGCAAAATATCTTCCACAAACTTTTGGTCGGTAATTGCCCGCACCAACTCGATAAAAGTCGCGCCCTCGCGATACATGATCGTCAACATCACGTTGCGAATTGCGTGTTCAAAACGCGGTCCGATAATACCCTGGTGATGCGGATCATACAGCTTGTACATCAAGCCAATCACACTACCAACCACAAATTGGCGCTGTTCCTCGGTATCCGCTTCCATGATATTCATGCCCAAAGGTCGTGCCAGATCTGACGGATTAAAGTAAATCACATCTTCTGCCCGCTCCGGCGGGATCATCTGTAAAATATCCTCCACAAACTCTCCGTGCGGATCGATCGCGCACACACCATAGCCATTTTCGATGTCTTGCAACATCATTTCTTTCAAGAACTCAGATTTACCCACGCCAGTCTTTCCCACGATGTACATGTGACGGCGTCTATCTGGCAGCGCCATGTAAATATGACGCACATCCCCCCGATAAATCGACTTCCCCAAAAAAAGCCCTTCATCTGGAATTTCGCGCGGCGCCGGCGCATTTTTGGCATATAAAAACCGCAAGTGATGCGTCTCCACTTGCTTATTGGGGAAATGAATCATCGACGCCAGCTCTTCAGCGTTGAAAGTCAGCATTGAACGCTCGCCAAAAAACGCCGGGTAGCGATACACAAAATCCTTCATAAAACGTTTTTTGGGACCCACGCTCCCACGTTCCAAGCCGCCAAAAGGTGTGTCAAACTGAGCGAAGCTCGCCACAATGTTTTTCAAATGTGACTCCGCCGCCGTTTTTTCGGGGCTATTGACACAAATCCGAATAATCGACTTAAACAACGGCTTTTCCACCTTTTTTTCCATCTCTTGCATCTGCTTGGACTCGGTTTCCGAAACTGTCACCGTTTGCTCACCGCTTTTTTCTTGCCGTCGCCGCTCAATTTGTTTCAAAATCCGTTCCCGAAAACGATCGCCCACCGGCTGGATCACAAATTGCACGATCGCCCCTTCGTCGGTGTTCATTTTCGAAAGAGCTGAAGTCAAACCTTGCAAAGCATCATTCGCCAAATCTTTATAAGTTTTAATCGGAACGCGGTCGTCCTTGGCTCGCAGCTTGGTAAAAGCCGTATGCCCGTTTTTGGTCCAGATATTCGGGCTAACCACTGGTGTAATATCCGCCTCAGGATAAGCGGCGTGAATGTTTTTTTCAATCAAATCGCGCAAATCTCGCGGCAGATTCACGTAAAACGCAATATCTTCCTTTTTTGCCACCACTTCAATTGTAAACGCTGGCGGTTGCTGCCAAAAAGCTTCCCATTCCGTCAATTTCAAAGCGTGAATCGAGTCAAACATTTGCTCCGCCGCCTCGATTGTCACCTCGTTATCCTTGGGCAAACGGATCAAAAGCGTTTCGCTATTGGCAGAAATCTGCAACCGATGACGATTGCGCCACCAGTGATAACCCAGATAACCCACCACCACCAACGCCAAAAAATATCCCAATCCCAAAAATATCCACCCGCCTAGTTGCACTAAATCACCATACCAGTACTCCTGCATACATCTCTATTATATAACAAAAATCGCCGGTTTAACACCGCAATCGCCTTATTCGCGATTCATGATGGCGTTCACTTTCCGCGTCAACCATTCTCGCGCTGTCTGCAACCAACCACTGCCTTCGTCAGGATTTGTCGACAGCTTTTCGCGCACACCCACCAAATAGCCACCTTCATTTAATGTCTTGGCCAATTGCTCTTCTGCGGGTGAAAAATCAGGTTCAGGTGCTCGATATTCCCGCTCAAATTCTTTAACCTCATCTGCATTATCACTTATTTTTTTATCCACCGTCGGCGACGCTGCCTCCAGCGTTGGTACGGTTTCAACCGCCGCAGAAGCCGCTTCTACCGTCTGCACTGTTGCAGTTTGCTCCTGTGATCCTTCTGGCGCTGTTTCAGCAGCGACTGCTTGTTTCAATGCTTCACCTGCGCCCTCAATCGTCATCTCTGGCATTTTTTCTTGACTTTGCATTCCAAAATTTCCCTGCACATCAATCTTTTTCCACTTCTTCCAAACTCCCTACCAGTTGTGCCCCCATTTTTGCTACTTGTGCCACAATCTGACGACGCACAGGCATCAGCTCGCTAGAAGTCAAAGCCTCGCCATCACGTCGGTATTCCAGGTGAAAAGTATAATGATCACGGTAAATTGCGCCCAAACGCACTCCACTCACCAGTGGCGACGCTGCCGTAATTGCTTCCAAAACGTCACCAACACTGCTGCCAGCCGGAATCACAAAGGTCAAATCTTCCAACACTTGTGGTTTTTGATCACAGTTGCCACGCACCACCAGCGGTCGTCGCGCCTGTACGAGCAGCTGCATATCCAGCTCCACTGCCAACTTAGCGCCATGTGCCTCAATTGCACCCAAAACGTCTTTCCCGACCATAATTTGCCCATTTTGACCGATTTTGGCGCTCACACCAGACAAGCGCAAAAGATATTCCAAAAGTGCTCGCGTCTCGCGATAGGGGAGAGTCACTACCCAGGCAAGCTTTAAACGCTCATCCACGCTGTCGCGAGTTTCACCTGGAAAATAAACGTTTGCCAACTCAAAAACGCCGGCAATTCGTTCCGGATCCACATTTTGCTCCGCATACACTGCCAGTAAACTCGGGATCAAACTCTGGCGCAAATACTCTTTATCCTCGGTAAGTGGATTAGTAAGTTTTAACCATTTATCAGCATTTTTCCCCGCTTGCTCGCGACTAATCATCGAGTAAGTGTACACTTCCGTCAAACCGTTATCCACCAAGGCGTGTTTCAAGCGATTTTCGAGTTGGAAATCAAATTGCGACTGTGGCTCGATTAAAACTGTCGGGAAATCAAGTTTGCTCGGCAACAAATGATAACCGTACAAACGCGCCACTTCCTCAATCAGATCAGCTTCCATTGTCACATCGTGAGCACGAAAAGTTGGTGGAGTCACCAACCATTTTTGCTTATTTTGTTCACAAATTTTGAACCCAAGATCCTGTAAGATTTCACGCACTCTCTCTGGAGTAATTTTTACCCCCAAATACTCGTTTACTCGCTCCAGATCAAGCATAATCGGCTTTATCGGTGCCTTTAAGCTTTCATCTTGATACACAAAAACATCACTCGCCACCTTAGCATCGGCATTTTTTCGCAAAATCTCCACCCCGAGCGACAAAACCTCTTCAATCAAAGCCGGATCGACGTTTTTTTCGTTAAGCACCGCCGCCACCGTGCGAATCGCGTGCCGCATGCTTGCCTGGCGTACTGTCGGTGCATCCATGTTTTCCAACCAAAAAAGTACTCGTTTGGTATTGGCATCAACCGCGGTATTTGCTGTCCCTTTTATTGCCGGTAAATCAATAATTTCTCCATTTTTACTCTCAAAAACTACCTCGCCGCCATAAGTTTCATGCTCGCTCTCATCCAAAGTCACAAATTTCTTACCCTTAGCTGCCTGCTTCACAATTATTTCCCCACCCAAAGCCATAATTTTATCGTAATCAAACGTGTGACACGGGTGTCCTAGCTCATGAGTGACGTAATTGGACATATCCACGATAATCCCGTGACTATTTTGCCCGATTTGGTGCAATCTTTTTTGCAACCACGCCGGCGAATCGCAGTTTTTCACCTGATCCAAAACCACACAAGCGATCTTTTTCACGGCCGTGGTTTCCACGCGCACCCGCGGCAACGACAATTCGTCTGTTTCCAGCTGAAAATCAATTTTTCGCGTCTGAGCCAGTTTTTTGGGCGTCACTTTCCCGCGACCAATCGCCGCCAATTCCCGCGCTAAACCCTTGATACTCATCGCATCTACTCGGTTAGTCGTAATTTCAATGTCGTATACCGGCTCGCCTTCAATTGTTTCAATTCGCTCAAAAGACGGTCCATGCAATGACCCCAAAGCAGCTAATTCTTCAGGCGTCATCGAGGTTTCAATATACTCGCTCAACCAAGTTACTGGCACTAAAATGTTCATACTTTCCTCACTTTGTCAATTTCTTATATTCTACCACCACTTATGGTTTTTTCGCCTGCCAATTGCGCTCCCAAAAATAGTGCACATCTTGCCAAATTTGCTCCCATTCCTGCGCCAAAATGCGCTCATTAACCACGATCACGATTTCGCCAGGTAACCAAGGCAGATCTATCAATAATTCTTTCAGCGTTCCCGTCAAAAGCCGTTTTGCCCGGTGTCGCCAAACACTACTCGCAATTCGTTTGGGTGAAACAAAAATCCCAAATTTCACCCGTCCATCTGCAGTTGCACCCTGCTTGTAATAAATGCGACCCCAACGCAAATACCACACTTGTGCTGTCAAAAAAAAGTCTTCTTTCACGTGACCAGTTAAACGATATTTTTTTGCGATCATAAATATATTATACCAGACAAATGATAATTTTCCAGTGCAAATTCTCGCGCTGAAATTTGCAAACAGCTATAAACAGCGTTTACACGATTTATCAAGATTTTTTTCAACACTAATCTCTTTAGCAGGACCAAGAATAATCTGCCAAAACTACCGCTAAATCATCTTTACTATTCATTAATCACTATTATTACCACTTTACTGCTATAAGACATTTCGACACTAATAACGTTTTTGCTCAGCACAAGCCAAGTCGCTATCTAGACAAAATTTGCTCAAATCGATACACCTTAGCGTCAGTTTTCACATGAGTGTAACTTCTCAAAAATTTTACCTATATATCGCAATTTATTCAGCTTTTTTTCATTTTTTTTGCTATTCAAAACTAACCTATAATCAAAAATTAATGTCATTTCTTGCTCGCAATTTAACCCTAAATCTAGTTAAAAGCCCATAAGCTGCCAAATCTTATCGGTCTTTAACCCCAAAAACCCATATTTTTTAAACACAAATTATAAGTCTCTCACGTTAACAGCCTATAATATTTCAAACCTCAAGAAAAACTCATGATTAAAGTCCTATAAAGCGATCCTCAAGTAAACAAAAAACCTATATATCTTCCACTATTGCAAACGCCATTTTTCACTTGACTTAAAAACCCTATAAAGAGATGTTTGTATGACTATAAGATTTGGCAAGTCATGCCTTTGACCGACAAAGCGCTTCGACGCCAATTTTTACTCGCTAACCCTACTGATCACGTTATTACCGCAAAACAGCACTTTGATAACTTTTATAGCTGTTATTACCGCAAATTATGCGTGAATAATTTTGCAAAAATGTCGTTTTTACCGCATAATTACCGCAAAGACAATTAACCGTTCTTCTTCCCTCGTGCCTTTTCACGCTCTTCGTGCTTGTTTTCGCCCAGAATCCATCCTTTTTGGGCGTTGACAAAAAATGTCTTCAATGATAAAATCATGATCCTTATGGCAAATACTGAATACAAAGCGTCACAAATCAAAGTTCTCGAAGGTCTTGAACCCGTCCGCAAGCGCCCCGGCATGTACATCGGTTCCACTGACGCCAAAGGTTTACACCACCTCGCTCGCGAAATTCTCGATAACGCCGTTGACGAAGCCATCGCTGGTTTTGGCCACACCATCCAGCTTTTTCACAATCCCACCCCAAATGAATATTTTGATCTCGTCCCCAGCAAAAAAGATGCCATGGGCGAAGAAGAAATCATTGTTGTCGATAACGGTCGCGGCATTCCCGTCGATATGCACTCCTCGGGCGTCAGCGCTTTGGAAGTTGTTTTGACCAAGCTCCACGCCGGCGGTAAATTTGAAGAAACCGCTTACCAGGCCTCAGGCGGATTGCACGGTGTCGGCAGCTCTGCTGTCAACGCTCTCTCTGCAATCATGCAAGTTGTCGTTAAACGTGAAGGCAAATTTCATTATCTCGCCCTTTCACAAGGCGAAATTCTCGATCACGTCAAAGTCATTTCTCCAGAAGACTTCAAAGCGAAATTCCCTGTCGCTTCCAAAGCTTTACTCGAAACTTACGAAACCGGCACGCTTGTCAGCTTCGTACCAGATAAAACCATTTTCCAGACCACCAAGTTCTCCACCGATCAACTCGTCGATATTCTCAAAGATCGCGCCTACTTGATGGCTCGCATTTATTTTGAACTCGACGATACTGTCGCTCATCTCAAGCGTCACTATTACTTTGAAAACGGTATTCGCTCCCTGGTGGAGCACATCAATCGCGCCAAAAAACCGGTGCATGACGTTTTTTACGTCAATAAAGCTTGGTCCGACGCCGAAACCGGCAAACATATTGGCGTCGAAGTCGCCATGCAATACAACGATAACTACACCGAAAAACTCGAGTCCTACGTCAACGTCATCCCCACGCCAGACGGTGGTACCCACGTCACTGGCTTCCGAGCGGCTTTGCTCAAAGTCCTCAAAGACTACGCCGACAAAAATAAACTTCTCAAGGAAAAAGAAAACTTTACCAGCGAAGATTTACGCGAAGGTTTAACCGCCGTTATTTTCGTTAAAATGCCCGCTAATGACCTCCAATTTGAAGGACAGACAAAATCTCGTCTTAACAATTCCGAGGCGCATACAGCCGTTTACCAAGTTTTTAAAGACAGTTTAACGGACTTCTTGGAAGAGAATCCCAAAATCGGAAAAGCCATTATCGACAAAGTGGTCGTTGCCGCTAATGCTCGTCTGGCTGCCAGAGCGGCCAAAGATGCTGTCATTCGCAAGAGCGCTTTTGAAGGTGGTGGTCTGCCAGGTAAACTCGCTGATTGTCAATCGCGTAACGCCGAAGAATGCGAAATTTACATCGTCGAGGGTGACTCGGCCGGCGGTAGTGCCAAACAAGGCCGTGATCGCAAATTCCAGGCAATTTTCCCCCTACGCGGCAAAATTCTCAATACTGAGCGCGCTCGCTTACACAAAGTCATTGAAACTGAAGAACTCAAAAACTTAATTATCGCTTTAGGTGCCGGCATAGGGGAGACTTTCAAACCGGAAAAACTGCGATATCACCGTATTATTTTGATGACAGATGCTGATGTTGATGGCGAGCACATCACCACTTTGGGCTTAACTTTTTTCTATCGCCACCTGCCAGAAATCATCAGAGGCGGTTACTTATACGTCGCCATGCCACCACTTTTCAAAGTTACCGACGGCAAAACTACCGAATACACTTACACCGAAGCCGAACGTGACGCGGCGATCGCCAAAATTAAGGAAAAACGTCCCAATGCCACCATCAACGTCCAACGCTACAAAGGTTTGGGCGAAATGAACGCTGAGCAATTATGGGAAACCACGATGAATCCAGCCAATCGCATGCTCAAACGCATCACTTTGGATGAAGCCGAAGCCATGAATAACATTTTCTCGGTTTTGATGGGTGACGAAGTCGCCCCACGCAAAAAATTCATTCAGTCGCACGCGCGCCTGGCAAATTTAGATATTTAAATCAAGCAAAATTAACAAGAAAGGTTAGATGCCAGATTTAAAAGTTTACATCGAAATTCCGGAAGGTTCTCGCGTTAAATATGAGCTCGACGAAGAAACCGGCGAACTTTGTGTGGATCGCTTAATGCCCACTGCCATGGGTTATCCGGTCAATTATGGCTTGATCCAAGGCACTCAAGGTCAAGATGGTGACGCTTTAGATGCTTTGGTCTTTTTGAGCGAACCTGTCACCCCAGGTGTCGTCATCAAATGCAAAATGATCGGTGCTCTCGGCATGGAAGATGAAGAGGGAATTGACCACAAAATCATTTGCGTCCCCGCCAAAACCAAAATCGACCCGGTTTGTGGCGCTTGGAACTCACTCGATGACATTCCCGAAGCCAAAAAAGCACAAATCAAACACTTTTTCGAGCATTACAAAGACTTGGAAAAGGGGAAATGGGTGAAGCTTTCTGGCTGGCACAAAATTGAAAAAGCCGAAAAAATCCTCGCCGATGGCATCAAACGCTTTCAGGACGAACTAGAATAATTGTTGAAAGATTACCAATATGGCACAAGATCAAGACGTCACCATCGAAAATTTGGACGATGCGTCCGCCTCCGCTGCTGACGCCACTGACACTTACGAAAATCAGACTGTTTCCGCACAAGCTGCTGGCGCCGCCGCAGAATCCGCCGAAATCGCCACTTTAGGCGATCTCGATCGTTCCCAAATTGTGCATTCGGACTATGGTCAGCTCTGGAACCGCAGCATTATTCGGGAAATGGAGACGTCTTATCTTGACTACGCCATGAGCGTCATTGTCGCTCGCGCCTTGCCAGACGCCCGTGACGGGTTAAAACCAGTACATAGGCGCATTTTATATTCTATGCACCGCTCTGGCATTCACGCCAATACACCTTACAAAAAATCAGCGCGTATCGTTGGCGACGTTTTGGGTAAATATCATCCTCACGGCGATGCTTCCGTCTACATGGCACTTGTCCGCCTGGCACAGCCATTTAATATGCGCTACCCGCTCATTGATGGTCAGGGAAACTTTGGCAGTGTCGACGGCGACGCCCCCGCGGCAATGCGTTACACTGAAGCACGCATGGCCAAAATCACTGCTGAAATCCTTGATGACATCGACAAAAATACCGTCCCCATGATCGACAACTTCGACGGTTCGCTCAAAGAGCCAGCCGTGCTCCCAGGAAAAATCCCAAATCTTCTGCTCATGGGCTCCGAAGGCATTGCGGTCGGTATGGCTACCAAAATTCCCCCTCATAATCTCACCGAAGTCGGTCATGCTATCATCAATATGATCAAGCATGGTCAAGTAGACAACGCTCAAGTGATCGACAGCACTGCCATCGTCAAGCCTACCGACAAAGACAGTCTCAAAGCCAATCACGCTCTCATCGAACAAGCGATTGCTGGCGATCCCAAGGATATCGCCGGTCATTTCGTCAGCAACATCACTTTTGAAGAAATTATGACCGATATCAAGGGTCCAGATTTCCCGTCTGGCGGCCTCATTTTTGACGAAAAAGCGATTGCCGAAGTTTACCGCACTGGCAAAGGCAGAATTGTCAACCGCGCCCAGGCAGAAATTGTGGATGACGGCAAAGGTCACATTCAGATTATCTCCACCGCCGTTCCTTATCAGTGCAGTGGTGATAAAATCGTTGCCCGCATTGTGGAACTGGTCAAGGCTAAAAAAATCGTCGGCATCAAGGATGTCAATAATCACTCCGATCGCCACGGTTTCCAGATCACCATTGACCTCAAAAAAGACGCTCAACCCAAAGTTGTCCTCAACAAACTCTATCAGCTCACCGAATTCCAAGTTAATTTTCCAGTCAACATGGTGGCTCTCAACGCTGACGGCGTACCGCAACTGATGAACATCAAGCAGATCTTGCGCGAGTACATTCTTCACCGCCAACTGGTCGTCATTCGCCGCAGTCAATTTGAATTGACTAAAGCCCGTGATCGCGCTCACATTTTGGAAGGTTTACTCATCGCTTTAGACAACATTGACGAAGTTATCAAAACCATTCGCTCTGCCTACGACGACGCCGACAAGCGCTTGATGGAAAAATTTGGCCTCTCGCAAGTGCAGGCTGATGCTATCCTGGCGATGCAACTGCGCCGCCTGCAAGGCTTGGAACGCGACAAACTTGAGGCTGAATACGCGCAAATCCAACAAACTATCAACGATTTGCTCACCAAACTGGCCTCGCCACAACTGATTTTAAATACTATCATCGAGGAAATGGAAGAACTGATCGCTACTTACGGCGACGAGCGTTTAACCACCGTTGTCCGCTCCAAAGTGGGCGAATTTTCGGAAGAAGACTTAATCCCAGATCAAGAAACCATTATCAC
>CAYQLH010000003.1:0-4063 GCA_964418385.1 uncultured Pseudomonadales bacterium | reverse complement strand
AATATTGTCAATCTCAAAGCTGGCGAAAAAGTCGAGTCTATCTTAACTATCGATATGGAACGTGATAAAGACCGTTACATCGCCTTTATTACCAAATCAGGTCTGGTCAAGAAAACCGCCGTCAATCAATTTGACAATATTCGCGGCAACGGCATTATTGCCATTTCACTCTCTCCGCAGGATGAACTTGTCTGGGCACAATTGACTTCACCCAAAGATGACATTCTCCTGGTCACACACGGTGGCAAGTGCATCCGCTTTTGTGAAGACCAGGTCAAAGCGACCTCACGCGACACTCGCGGCGTCAAAGGCATTACTCTCCGTGACGATTTTGTCGTCGACGTGGAGATTATCAAGCCTGAAGATCAAAATCAAGATCATTACCTGCTCACCATTACCCAAAATGGCATGGGTAAAATGACCAGTATTGAGCAATATCCACAACAAAACCGCGCCGGTACGGGCTTGAAAGTGGCCATTGTCAACGACAAAACGGGTCCTATTGCCAAAGCGTTTTTAATTCCAGACAAAAACCAGGAGATTATCATCTCCACCAAAGAAGGTCAGACCATCAAAATGGCTTTAAGCGATGTTCCCACGCCGGCACGCGTTTCGCAAGGTGTCATTCTGATCCGCTTAGAAAGCGGCGATGCGGTCGCCACCGCCACTCTCACTGGCAATGCAAACGAGTAGGGGAGAGCACTTTAAAAACAACCTGCCGCCGTTTCCCAACGGCGGTTTTTGGCAATGAGTAATTTTTGTGCACAATTTTCGCACATTTTGAGCATTTTAATATCAGTTTAAACGTTTTTAATTAGTATTGCCAAAATAATAACGGTGTATAGGTATTATTTGTGCACCCATTCTTATTAGCAGTTAATCTATATATCTGCTAATTACTAAACTTATAAGTATTTTTACCTATCAAATTCATATTTATACGGTCATTTTAATGTAAAATAGCTCACTTTTCAAAACTCCTCGCGAAAATCTCCAAAAACATGGTATAATACCTTCGCTTAACATTTTGGGCCGTTGGCACAGTTGGTAGCGCGCTTCTATGGCATAGAAGAGGTCAGGGGTTCGACTCCCCTACGGTCCACCGCTTTTTCCCGCAAATACTGCGGGAATTTTTATTTCTGGCTTTATTAATTATCGCATAATTACCGCAAACCAGATCTGCCGCCACCGCTGCTGTCAAATCGCTGGCAAAATTGCCTCCATACGATCAGCAATTCGATGCTATAATTGACGAAGCAAGCGAGACAGAAAGGTAAAATGTCACTAGAATTCGGCCGACACCGTCAAATTGATGAAGGCATCAATGATCAAGAAGCTATTCGCCAGGCAGAACGACGCGTTATTCCCAAATGGCAGCAACCCCACAGCGAACTCAAAAACTCCCTCAAAGCAACCATGTAATCCGTTCCGCTTACTCGCGAGCAGCAGGTGCAGCAAGCGCAAGCCGCCATGAATGAATTTAATCAGCAACTTAACGACTTGTTGCATCTTTAATCAAACCGCCTAGAGTAGGGGAGAGCCTTATTTTTTCAGGGAATGGTACAACTCGTGTGCTTTCTTGAGTTGCGGCTTGGTCACGTGCGTGTAAATTTGCGTCGTCACCACCGATTTATGCCCCAACATCTCCTGAACATCGCGCAGATTGGCACCGTTACTGAGCAGATCCGTGGCAAACGAATGTCGCACCCCATGCGGTGACAGCTTCACCGGCAAATTTGCCCGGCGTGCGTATTTATCCACAATCCGTTGCACGCTCCGCGCCGTCAAGCGCATCTCTTCGCCATCACCGTAAAGATTCTTTTCCTTTTTACCGCCAAAATGCACGAATAGGGGAGTCCATTCATCTTCCCTACTCCCCAACCACTGGCGCAACCAAAACTTCGCGCGGTCGCTAATAAACACCACTCGTGGTCGTCGCCCCTTGCCGATCACTCCCAGCTCTCCACTCTCCAGATCTATCTGTTCGCGATTGAGCCCCACCAACTCACTGACCCGCAATCCCGTCGAGAAAAGCACTTCCATGATCGTCCGATCACGCAGGCCAATCCGATTTGTCAGATCTGGCGCTTCCAGCAATTTCAAGATGTGCTCGCTATCGGTATATTTCATCGAGATCGCTTCTGCCTTGGGCAAATCAATCTTGCCTGGTGCTAAAACCGGCACGTCGTTATTGGTTAGCCACTTGAGCATACTTCTCAAGGCAATCAAATAATAACCCTGGGTTTTTTTGGAAAGCGGATCGCCGTTCTCCGTCTTGTGTCTGCTCAAATAAAGCCTGTATTTCCGCAATAATTCCATATCAAGCTGCGTGATATCATTCACGCCGTGCGTCGTCATCCATTCAGTCAGATTCGCCAAATAATGGCGGTAATTCCGCACTGTTAGGCGACTCACATTGCGCTCAATCTCTAGGTGTTCCAAAAACAATTCTGTGACTGTTTCAATTTTGGTTTCCATGGTCTTATTGTATCACAATTGTCGCTCTTACAAGCTGGCAGACACGTTTTGCTATTTTTGGGCGTCCAATTAATCATCTGCACTGTCATAAGCCGTTTTTGGGGCCTTTAAATCAATTTTGCCTGGTACAGAGCTATTTACCTGTCGTTTTGTTCACAAGTTTACCAAAAAACACCCGCTCGCTCCCGCCACTAACCGTTTGACTGCCTCAATTCAACCGCTTAGCTACTCGTTTACACCGTTTACCGCCGATTTTAGCCCCTTTAAATCAAAAATGCCTGGTAAATCAACATTTTACAGATACCAGTGTTCTTCCCAAACGTGCAGCAATACGTCGCTTGTGCTCACAATCAATCGTTTCATGTCAAAAGAGACGTTTTTGGGGCCTTTAAATCAATTTTGCCTGGAAATAAAACGTACCTCCAGATAAAACTATCTTTTACCCTTTCCGCGACCCACTTGCAACTGTTTTTAAGGCCTCCGTCAACAATAATTTCGCGTCAGCCGTCACATGCTTCAAACCAATCAACGTCTCTCAACCTCTTCTCCCGCCACCACTACCTCCTCTCTCTCCAGGCGTGGAGGCAGAGCGGGGGAGACAATGCAGCCACGCTACGCCTGGAAAATCGTTACTGACAATCATTCTTGATCATCTTAAGGTGACCTTATAAGCTCAATAGCGATTTTTGACCCCTCTTGAGAGGAGAGAAGCATTACCAGGCTGGTCATTTTTCAAAAAACATCTCTAAACAATTATGAAATTCATACATTTGAAAACCCGCGCAAAACCGCTTTTCCAGGCAAAGTGTCGTAAAAGTTACATTGTGCGACATTCTCATATTCTCTATTTCGCACACATTTTTACCAATCAATACCCATTTTTGTCTGGTGGGCGTTCACAACAGAGGAGACCCCATCGACAGTAACGTTTACAATCATTTAAAAACGTTTATTCTCGCCTGGAAAAATGTTATTTACTAAACTTGTTTAGCCAATCCGTCAACAAACCCGTCAGCCAACCAATCAAACTCGTCGCCAATATTGCCAGGCACGTCTCCGGGCAACCATCTCAAGCCCAGTTACACCTCATTAAAGACCTCATAAATCCTTCATTCTTGCCTGGAAGAAGACCCTATAATTACAAAGCAATCGCGCCAACTCATTCGGGTTTTTTACGAAAATTATTGCCAAATTACTATATCAAACTATATCAAATATCTCACAAAATAAGTTTTCCACCGTCCCGTAAACTATATCAAACTATATCATTTGTCCTTTAAAAATTTGTTCTCTATCTGGAGAGGGAGTCAATGCACTTCACACCCACTGCAAAAACATCATTTTGCTGTCACTCGTCACAAAATTTTGTAATTGTTGCCAAAAATTACTCTCAACCCAGGCTGCAAGATAGTCCAGATAATGCCTCACCAAGCCAGATTGATATAGACCCTATAAGTACGTTCGGGTTTTATCAGTTTTGTCGCATTTTACTATATCAAACTATATCATTTTAACTATATCAAACTATATCATTTCCACTAATGTTACTATATCAAACTATATCATTTTTGCGATATTATAGGTC
>CAYQLH010000002.1:0-52173 GCA_964418385.1 uncultured Pseudomonadales bacterium | reverse complement strand
GCGCGCGCGCTTTGGGAGCGTGAGGTCGCAGGTTCAAATCCTGTCACTCCGACCATCCGCACCATTTTTTCAAGAATTTTTTGCCAAGATATTGTGCCTTCGCCGAGAATCGAACTCGGATTTGCCGCTTAGGAGGCAGCTGTTCTCTCCGTTGAACTACAAAGGCCTTGCAACTGCGCCGCATCAGGCGGAAATTCGCCGTAAAATTCTTTCCACGCCTCGTGCAACGTCGCAAAATCGCTCTTAAAATACGAGTGCAAGTCATCTGGCAAAGCATCGATTGGAAACCAACCGACCGTCTCAAATTTTTCCGGCTCACCGTTTCTCGCTTGTTGGGGATCAATTTGCACCAAATAGGTCAAAATCAACCAATGTGTTGTGTGACCGTTAATATTTCGAATTGCGTTCACAAAGCCGCCTTTTTGCCATTTTATGGGACTACAACCGTATTCTTCACGCAATTCGCGGATCATGCATTCATCGGGAGTTTCGCCAAACTCCATCATACCGCCGCTGTTATCCCAGCGACCCCATTCATCCCGACAGCGCCGTGACCGTTTGTTTAAGAAAACTCGTTTTTGCCCGTCGTGGCACACCGCACACGTTCCCACGCCAATGTAATCCACACCTGGTTGCATATCCCGTATTATACACCCGCTTCCCCTTCATAAAATTACCAAAACGTGATATAATACCCGCAATTAACAAGAAAGGAATGCCATGAAAATGGAGCGGACAGCGGTCTTGGTAAAACCAGATGGTTTGCAACGTGGTCTCATCGGCGAAATCATCTCCCGTTTTGAGCGCAAAGGTCTCAAACTGGTGGGTATGAAAATGGTCCAGATGAGCGACGAAATGCTTTCTGATTGGTACGCCGAGCACAAAGACAAGAGTTTTTTCAACGATCTCAAGGAATTCATGGCTGAGTTACCGATTATCGCCATGGTCTGGGAAGGCATCGACGCCGTCATGGTTGTCCGCAAACTCGTCGGCACCACGCTTGGTCGTGAAGCTGAAGGCGGTTCCATCCGTGGTGACTTTGGCATGAGCCAGCAATACAACCTTATCCACGCTTCCGCCAAGGTCGAAGATGCCAAACGCGAAATTGCCATTGTCTTCAATAGCAACGAGCTTTTCTCATATCACAGCGTCATCGACAGTGTCATCTACGCTCAATACGAAGTCAAAGAATCCTCCAAATAAAACCTCCAACGCGCTTTCGTAGTGCAACGGATAGCACGTGAGTTTCCGGAACTTAAAATGCGGGTTCGATTCCCGCCGAAAGCACGCACAACCACCCCTTCTGGGGTGGTGTTGTATTTATTATGACTTGAAAGCCGAGCAAAATTAGGCGTTTGTTTTGGCAGTCTGTTTTTTGTCTGTCAAAATTTGTTCAAATTTACATCTGGTTTTTGTTTAACATTTGTTAAACACTTGTTTAACAAAACTTGACATTTATTTTCCAAGCTATCGCGCCCGTGCTCCCACAATTGCCTCTATTTCACGCTTTTGTTTATCAGAAATCTTGCCAATGGCCGAAAGACGCAATTCTTCAGGGCGGATCAATTCTCGCGCCAAAGCTTGCACGTCATCAAGAGTCACTGCTTGCACCCGTTTCATTTCTTGCGACACCGTCCGGATACGGTTTTCAAAAAGTAGCTGTGTACCGTAATTTAGTGCCAAAGCGTACACGCTTTCCGCGCTCAGTGTCATCTGACCACACAGATAATCCTTGGCCCGGGCCAACTCTGCTGCCTCCACTTTTTTCTCACCAGAGGCCAACTGGGAAAACTCGTCCACGGTTACCTTGATCGCCTCGATTAGTTTCTCCGGATTGACGCCAGAAGAAGCGCCAAAATAGCCACTGTCACAAAAAGAGCTTGCCTGTGCATACACATAGTAACACAAACCCCGTCGCTCACGCACTTCGCTAAAAAGCCTGGAACTCATGTTGCCGCCCAAAATTGTCTGCAAAACATCAAGGGTGTTGTCGCGCTTATCAAACCGATTCAAACTCGGCCAGCCAAGAATAAAATGTGTCTGCTCGGTCTTGCGATCAATAAAATTTAACCGCTCACCATAGTGAAATTCTTTTTCCCAAAAATCCTCTTGACGGGCGGCTTTTCCTGTTAATTTCCCAAACTTAAAATACCGCTCCGCTTTTTCTTCCAAATCTGGAGCTTGCACCGCTTGTTTCTTTCCAGCTACCACCAGCAACATGTGTTCCGGCCGATACCAGCGCGCAATAAACTTTCGAAAAGTTTCTTGTTTGATGTTTTTGATGGATTTATCCGTACCCACGACGTCATGTCCCAAACCCGTCCCTGCACAAAACATCTTGATAAACTCTTGTGAGTTAAACGCACTCGGCTGATCTTCATACATGTGCTTTTCTTCCAAAATCACGCCACGCTCCCGCTCGATTTCCTCTGGTTCCAAAAGCATTTGCGTCGTCAGCTGAGAAAGCACATCCAAGGTCAAGTCAAGATCCTTAGCCGCACTCCGCAGATAAAACGCTGTTCCTTCTTCACTGGTGAAAGCATTAAACGCTGCCCCCACGCCGTCCACTTTTTGCGTCAAAATCTTGTTAGTTGGGTATTTTTTTGTCCCCTTAAAAACCATATGCTCCAAAAAATGAGCCACTCCATAATCTGCTTCATCCTCATATCGAGAACCAGCCTTAACCATCACCACTGTCGCAATTGACTCCACCCCGCTCATCGGCACTCGCAAAAGCTTCATTCCGTTTTTTAATGTACTTACTTTCGGCATACTCCTCCTTACATCTTTTCAGGAATTCTGATCCCCAAAATCCCCAGTCCTTCCTCAAGCACCCAGACAACCAATGCCGTCAACGTCAACCGGGCTTGATCATTACCAATTTTTTGCTGCACATAATAATTGTTAAAAGATTGTGCCAATTCATACAAATAGACCGCCAAAATGTTTGGTGCCAGATTTGCTGCTGCTCTTGCTTTGGCGCGTTTGTAAACAGCAATTTTATCCGCCACTCGCCATTCTTCCTGTCTCCAAGTCTCTGCCGTCACATTTTGCAAGAGGCTTTGCAAATTTTCCCTATAAACCGCTGATTTTCTGTCATTTTGATTTAAAACGGTCAAATTCGCCTTTTTCAAAACAGACACTGCTCGACAAGCAGTGTACTGCATATATGGCCCGCAATTACCATTTAAATTAATTGCCGCTGTAAAATCAAACGTAATATCCAATATAGGCTCCCGCATCAAATCATTCCACTTGATCGCTCCCACTGCAATCGCATCCACGTCTTGAGGTGTCAACTCTTCGCTAGCAATTTCACGCACTCGCGCCCGCGCCTGTTCAATAATATCGTCCAACCACACCACTTCACCCTTGCGAGTCGACATTTTTCTGTCAGCAAAACGATACAATCCGTGAGCGACATGTATCCGCTGTCCAGGCTTAAACCAGTCCAACATTTCCTCTACTCGATACAACTGGCGGAAATTTAGCGTTTGTTCGCGTCCAACTTCGTTAATCACGACTACGTCTGGACCGTATGTTTCCCGTCGCCACCGATCCATCGCCAAATCGCGAGTCTGGTACAGCGTGGAACCATCCTTTTTCAAGATTAAAAACGGTGGTAGCTTCTCTCCTTCCGGAAAGAGAACCACCTGCGCTCCTTCACTTTCATGCAAAAGTTCTTTTTGACGAAGCTCCGCCACGACGGCATCAGTCTTATCTCGAGCAAAACTTTCTCCATAACCGCGACCATCATTCTCATCGAATCGAACGCCAAGAATATTATATATTCGTTCAAATTCTGTTAACGACAATTGCACAATTTCCTGCCAGAGTTGTAAATAATGCTCATCACCAGCCTCCATATTCACAAAAATTGCGCGAGCTTCAGTCTCCAAAGATGGATCTCGCTCTGCCTCTTGGTGAAAACGCACGTACAAAGCCACCATCTCCTTAATCGGATTCTGTGTACGCGCAATTGCTTCCCAACTAGACCATTTCTCTATTGCCACAATTTGTTTGGCGAACTGTGTCCCCCAATCTCCCAAGTGATTATCACGCCTCACCTTGTATCCCACAGCCTTAAGCAAATTAGCGATGGCGTCGCCAATCACGGTCGATCGCAAATGCCCAACTGTAAAAGGCTTGGCCACATTGGGAGAGGAGTATTCCACGATATACGTTTGACCACCCACATCACAAGCAATGGGTGTTAGCAAATCAATAAGTCTAGACAATTTTACATCAAATTTTAAAAAAATATTGATAAATCCAGGTCCAGCCACAACTAACTTATGTTCAAAATTTGTATTCAATTCATAAATTTTATCAGTTATTGCACTCGCCCAAGCTCGCGGCGAAGTGTACTGTGCTTTCAGCTGTTGGTCCAACTGCGCAAAAGTCGCCATTGCTACATTGGTCGTTAAATCACCATATTCAGTCGCATGTGGAACATCAAAATCAACCCTCTCCAGAGAGAATCCAGACAAGCTCTTGACAGCGCTCACAAAGCAAGAACTCAAAAAATCTTCAACATCATCTGACGCAACCATAGACTATATTATACTACACAAACTTAAGTCTGACCTAACCAATATTCCGTCTCCGTTGGTGCTACACGTTCAGTTTCCCAATACCAAATGCCATCATTTTTGGAAACCAATTTCAACCAACCCATTTCGTCAGTGCGGTATAAATTCGTACAGTACTCACCCGCGCGTATCAAAGCATCACGATGCGGATGACCATAAGAATTATTACGACCACACGAAACTATGCATATTTCGGGTTTTACCAGACCCAAAAATTCAACCGAAGAAGAGGATTTTGACCCGTGGTGCCCCATTTTTAATATATCAACATCTGTTAGCAGACCACCATCTATGAGTGCTAATTCCTGCAAATGTTCGGCATCACCAGTCAATAATATAGAAAATTGATCAATTTGCAATTTTACAACGATAGATCCATCATTATAACTATAAGAAGGACGAACAAATTTAGCCAACAAAGCGCTAAAAGAGGCAAAATCGACGAAGTTTTGGTAAATATCAACAGGTAAAATATTCTCCGAATTACTTAAAATTTGCACGCAAATTTGCGCACTCAGACACCACTGCTCACCAAACTGTGGAGTGTGAACATTCAAAGACCCACGTTTAAGCTGCTGCCATACTGCTTTATAGAAATCATAGTACTCTGGTGACGCCTTAGGCGCATTATTAATTATCAGCTCACCGACTTCATAATTGCTAAAAACACCAATCAAACCCGAAAAATGATCGGCATCAGCGTGAGTGAGGATCACAGTCTCAATTGTGTGGTCACTATGCGGCATTTCACGTTGCAAGCATGCAAGGACGCTAGAATTAGGGCCACCATCGATCAATAGTTGCATATTTTTGTGTGCAACAAAAATAGCATCTCCTTGTCCCACATCACAAAAAACTATCTTTGTCTCATTCAGTAGTGTTTGCGTCTGCCACCAATCTTTAACCCACCATGTCAACCATATCAACACCAGTAGACAAAATTTGAACTTAAAAGACATAATTGACCACAACTTGTGAACGCCGTCGGCTTAACCATACCAACGCAAAGAGAAACGAAAAATACACAAAAACTTCAATTGATGAAAATTTATGTTCAAATACTAGAAGTACACCGATATACCGTGATGAAAACTCTAAAACATAGATCAAAAGATTTACAACATCACCTAAAAACAAAAAGTATGGCCCCAAAAAAGTAATAATAAAATGGAAAAATAGACCGAAAAACCAGGCTATAAACATCAAGGGCACACTCCATGATACAATTAACCCAATCCAACCAGAAAAAAGTAAACAAGAAAGAAAACCGAATGGTGAAATCTCACCAAAACAATTAAGTAAAACAGGTAAAGATGTTAGTTGCGCTGCCAAAGACGTCAAAATAGACCCTTTAATGAAGTCAACAGACGAAAACAACAACTTAAATCTAGAGTCCGCCAGACTGGAAACACCAGGTTGACTTGAAGAAAAGAAGTCTAAACGTCCGACCAACAAAACACCAAGCGTCGAGGCGAAACTCAGCAGAAAACCAACGTTGAAGAGAAAAGAAGCCGATATTAATACCAATAAAGCAAAAACTTGAACAAAAATAAAAAGAGATATGGGACGTTTTTTGAAAAAAATGCGACCTATAAGGCTAAAAACGAGCATAAAAAGAGCTCGCAGTAAAGATGCAGGATTGCTAACAAGGACGGTGTACCAGGCTAAAAATAAAACAACGATCACAAAAGAAAGTTTAGGACGCTGCCATTTAGCAAAATAATTTGCAAGTATCAAATACACCACAGAAAGGTGAAATCCAGATACAGCCACCATATGTGAAAGTCCTAAATCTTTAATTAAAGACCTCATTTCCTGGCTAAAATCGGCAAAACGCGACCCCAAAACAAGCCCCAAAACTAAAGATAAACTATCACCTGCCAAATATCGAGCTAAAATAGATTTCATCCGATAAGCCACATTTCTTATAGGCAAAATCAGATATCCAAATATTAACCGCAAAGTACCTTTTAGCGAAAATTTCTTTACAGAAAGTAAGGATATTTCCGATACATCCACAGATATATAGCCATAATTACTATTATCAGACATTGCAGTAGCACTGCCAAGTATCGTATAATATTCACCTATAGTATAATTCTCGCAATGAGGCCATTTAAACTCGTAACCGTTATTTGTCTGGAAATTACATTTATCATCATGCGCAGCAAGAAAGTATTCAAACGACACTACCGAACGTTCGGTCAAATTAAGGTTTCGGGTGTAAAAATAGACTCGAAAAACTACAGCCAAAATTAACGCTACAATAAACATCAATGTATATTTATATCTATCATGTTTTTTCATAAATTCTAAGTGTTCATTTAACCGAAAATTAAATTGAAATCAAATCCTGAATATTATTAAAAACGGACTGGGTAATCGCACCTTTTGCAACTAGGTCACTAATCACTGTATAAGGTCTGTTATCAATAATTGCTTGTGCCCTTGATTCACCAATGCCTTTTAACGTTTGTAACGTTGCTGAATCGGCATTGTTTACTGAAATCAAACCTGTGCTCGCACTAGTATTGCTTGAAGTAGTCACATTGCTCGCATTGGTTCCTGTGGATGACCAGGTTTCACCACGATAAGGAATATAATACTTCTCGCCATTTTTGAGTATTTGGGCCAAATTTAGCTGTTTCTGTACTAAGTGCGAGTCCAGAACATCTGTTCTAAATCCGCCGGCTTTTTGGACCAAATCAGCCAAATATGAATTTTCAGGCAAAGCATACACACCAGGTCGTTGCACGGCGCCGCCAATATCCACCATAATGAAAGTAACTTCCTGTTCTACAGAGACAGTTGTTGCTTCTTTCGTATTCGACAACTCCGGTAATTCCGTCTCTATTTCATGATTCGCCAGTTTTGGGGCGTCAGCACTTTGTATATAATTCCAAAGCTGATAACCGAGTGTTACTAAAGCCAGAATTAATACCAAAGTAGACACAAAATAAATATAAAACTTTTTGGCTAAAATCAAGCGTGTTATTTCTTTCATATCATTTTCAAATTATACGCCCAAACATTTCAAATTATTTCACAAAAATTAACCGAAGAGAACTTTTTTTGACATAATTGGATAAAATATACATCCTCTAATTATTACCGCATATTTAACGCTTTATTTCCGCAACATCTGGTAACGAATTAACGCAAAAGTTTAAAGTATAATATTAAAGGCATTAAATTTACTTTTCTATATTTTGCATCAAATTGCCATCCGCAAAGCGAAAATTTCACCTAAAGCCGCTTTTTTGATTGCAAAACTCCAAATCTTCTTTATTGACTCAACTTTTGCCTGCAGCTTGTTTGCTACTTACACCCTAGATATTCACTCAATAATACCGAAAAAGACACCGCCGCCAACCCCAAACATCGCTCAAAGACAGTATCCACAGCTAGATTTCATCAGCGCAAAATCAACATTGAAAATGTTGCTGTATTATCAACAAAAACAATAAAGTTTGATTTTTAGCAGTTATCACAATACCCTGCTAGCTTCAGGCATAGCATTTTTCGCTCTTTCTTGACGGCCAGTGTGTGTTAGACTTTTCGCTTTTGCCCTTTTAAAAAGCAACTAAACAATCCCGCAACTGTGCACTCGTCAATTTGCCAGTTTCACCCTACTCTCAACCGAAATTATGCCTCTTACGCTCTTGATTCGCTTATCCTGGCTAGTTTTCTTGACGTCAATTCTTCTACTAATAATGTACCTCATGTCGTACCCCAGGCTCCCTCCTGTTCGCGCAAGTGTGTTAGACAGATTTATTTCGCACAAATGCTATTTTTGTCATTGGTTTTTCTACAAATTTGCTCATTTAATTACTGCACTATTTTTGCAATCTCATTTTTTCCATTCTTTACTTAGCAAATTATTTACGCATTATTCTTGCATAATCTGGTCTATTGTCGCAATTTTTGCAAAAAAATTATTATTGCATATTTTACATAGAATAATTTATTCCCGCATGCATTGTCAGCTCACCAAAACCTGTCAATTTCATCACCGAAACTTTACTGCCTCACTGCCAACGTTTGAAAATTATTTACTACCAGGCAAATTTTCTCTATCTGCCTCTGCAAACATGCCTTCCTCTTGCAAAATGTCGCCGTTCTCATATAATGGAGCACATTATGACAAATACAAGCAAAACAAATTCCCTATCAAGTATGGCCACTGTGCTGACAATCGCCGGTGGTTTACTAGCAGTCCTGCTTTTACCCAACTATTTCGACTTTTACCCTGCCAGTCTCAAAACTCTTACCTTTTTTGCCACAGCGCTGCTCATTTTTGCCTATTTTTTGGTCACCGTTTTTCGCCGCAAAAAGCTTTATTTTAATCTCTCCCCTCTTTCTCTAAGTTTAGTTCTCCTTGCGGGTTTTGTTTGCCTTTCACTTCTAGTGCAATCGCCTTTCCACGCCGCAAAATCTTTTTTATCTTTGGGGGGCATCATTATCGCCGCCTGCACTTTGGCTTTCTTCTCCACCACTCTGATCAAAATCATTGACAACCGCATTGCCACCAACACCATTCTTGGTATTTCCATTTTCTCCACTTTCGCTGCTGTCATCGCCCTCATTCAAAGTTTCGGCTCTGTTTTCCCGCCCTCCTTTGTAAGTGCCATTTATGAACCAGGGCTCAACCTTTCCCTCACACTGATCGGTATCGCCATCTGCACTGCTGGTTTTTTCAAAAAAAACAAGTTTAAAGGTCCACAATTGTTCGCTCTTCCGGTTTTTATCATTGGTTTAATCCTCACACTTTACTTGGACTTCCAAGCTACCCCCATCACCCCCAGCTTTGGCGCTTCTCTCACAACCGCTGCTCGCCAGCTCACAGAAAATTCTCGCCTAAATTACAAAACCTTGCTTTTCGGCAGCCAAGCTCAAGACTACGCTGATGTTTATGACCACTTCGGCCAAGATGGCGATATTACTCACTTGGGACAATTTCACCAAGCTTATTCCGCGCCGTTAACCATTTTCACCATGTATGGCGGCCTTGCTTTAATCGTCTGGCTGGTTCTCGTCGCGCAAACCATTTGGCTTTGTTTTGATCAAAACAATCCCTATCGCGATCTCTACTTTATTCTCTTGACTACTTTCTGTGTTCAATTATTTACCCCAATTTATCCATTAATCTTGATCATTCAAGCAATAATTATTGCATTTGCGACCAATAAAAACAAGCAGCTTCTGATCAACTTTAACTCCACCACTATTTCCACCGATCGCAGTGAGCAAGACGCCGAGAAACACGATTATGTTCGGATTATCTCGCTGACAGCAAGTAGCATCATGGCCTGCGTGCTCGCTTTTGTGGCTTTCTGCCTGTCACAAAATTACCAAGGCTTTCTCCACTACAAACTTTCCATTGAAGCTTATGACCACCAAGACAGTCAAGGCACCCTCAGTCACGCTCAAACAGCGCTCGCTATGGCTGGTCGTATTGACTTCATCAACCTCTACAATGCCGGCCTTCAAACGGAGCTCATGCTCGACAGCGTTGACGATAATCAAGACGCCGCTATTGCGCACTTCAATCAAGCGCTTGCCTTAGCCGAAAAAGCTATTGCTCTTGAACCGCTCCACGCCAACAATTACTACGCTTACGCAGAAATCTTGCGTCAAGGTTATGCCTACTTCGTAGATGAAAAAGATATCGAAGCCCAAGCCGCTAAAATCATTTCTGCCTACACCACTGCCAGTCTCTACCAATCCACTAATCCCGATATTCTTCTCAGCCTCGGTGGTTTCTACCAAAGCGTTGGCCGTTTTGATGACGCCTTGAAATTTTACCAAACTGCTCTCAAAATTAACCCCAATTATGCCCAAAGCAACTATCAACTTGCCGCCTTTTATCAAGAGCAAGGTAATCTCGATCAAGCGCGCTCCGCTTACACCAATACCCTCCAACTTCTCGAGGCCGACAGCGATGACTACGCGCAAGTCCAAATGATTCTTGATTCCTTGGGTGAATAAATAAGAGACCAACTCCAAAAATGCACCTTTTCAAAGGTGCATTTTTGGTATAAATAGGATTTTTTTCCATTATTTGTAGATAAAAATTACTCGTTCACTTACTGGCCATCTGGCACTCACCAAGAATTACTATCGGTTGCAAAACCTGAGGTCATAATTTTCAATATTTGGCCTCAAAATCGCTGCCGCCACTTTCTCCAATACAAATTATGTTTTGCAAAGCCAACGGCACTTATCAAGCCGTCAATGCCAGAATTTGCCCATTTTTATCGTTTCTGACCGTTTGATCATACTCGTTTATCACAATTGCCATGCACTCCAACCACGCCGTTGTCCGCCCTCTGGAGTACAAACGACTCACAAACGACGTCCAAAAGCCCCTCGCAAAGCCCAAACAACGCGCAATAACCCCTTTTTACCCTCACAGCGCCCCTTTTATAATTTATAATTTCGAGTTGAATTTTTAATTTCTAATTTATAGATGGATTTACAACCCTTAGCTGCTCTAATTCTTTTCTTCCTATAATATAAATTATTGTCACTTTACAATTTAATCCTATAACTATATAATTATTGTAAAACAGAGTCGCTTCGCCCATTTTGCGCTTCCACAGCGTCTTTTTTGCCATCAATTTAAACACCCCAAAACGCCATTTTTGACTTCCACTACGATAAAATATGTGCAGCTATACTTTTGCACCGCTTATTTGTACATTACAAAATGTTTTTACTCTCACCACTTAAAATCACACACCGTCATCAGCAAACGCGCGCCAAAATTTTTCTTTAAGCTCAGCTATTCCCACGCCCGTCGCTGCAGAAATTAATACCAAATTTTCACTTTCGCTCTCAAATTCATTTTTAATCGCTGCTATTAATTCCGACGCATACAAATCAATTTTATTAATTGCCAATAATATTTTTTTACTTGCAAGTTGCTCACTATAATCGCCCAACTCATTCATCAAAGTCTGCAATTGCACTCGCAACAATTTCGCTTTTTGCATTGTACTTAAAGTTTTATCAAAAACTTTTTCGTTCTCCAAACTCAACATCACCACTAATGCTTTGCAATTATCCAAGTGCCGCAAAAACTCAAATCCCAAACCGCGCCCTTCACTTGCTCCGTCAATTAATCCTGGTATATCAGCTAAAACAAGACTGCGTCCATCACCATAATCCAAAACTCCCAAATGTGGTTGCAGTGTTGTAAACGGATAATCGGCGATCTTTGGTTTCGCTTTTGTCAACACTGAAATCAAAGTACTTTTACCCGCATTGGGTAAACCAACCAAACCAATATTGGCCAAAAGTTTCAATTCCAAAAAAATTATTTTTTGTTCACCCCACGTGCCATATTCCGCTTCCATGGGCGTGGTATTACTCGCAGATTTAAAAGTGTCATTGCCGCGACCACCAAAACCACCTTGGCAAATTACCACTTCCGGCCGTTTCTCATCCAAAAGTACCAATTTAGTTAACTGACCATTTTCTAACGGCGCGTATTCCGCTTCATCGTCTTCTCGCCGTGCATGCAAAAAATCCGCAAAACGAGGTCGCTCATCAGCATCAATATCGTCACGCTCGCGCACAGGCGCAGGATGAGTTTCTTTTTCTACCCAATACTTTTCCCATTCGCATTCGTCACGTCGCACCAAAGTTTGCACTCCATGTTGACTCCGCCGCCAAGCAGAAATATGATTTTCTTGATAAAGCCACACCAATGTTCCCGAAGGTACTAGTAATTCTATTGATTCGCCCCTTTTCCCCATTTGTCGGGCTTTACCGCCCCGTTCACCATCAGCCGCAATAAACTTTTTCTTTCCCGAAAAATGCTGCAAGGTATTTAAATTTGGATCCACGCGGATGATAATATCACCACCGTCACCACCATCACCACCCACAGGACCACCTTTAAGTACATGCCGGTTACGATAAAACGCTACTCGTCCATTACCGCCATCACCCGCTTTTAAATACAATCGCACCAAATCTAACATGCTTACCTTAAATAATTCATCGGATTTAAAAGCACCGAATCTTGTCGAATTTCAAAATGTAAATGTGTACCTGTAGACCGACCAGTGGAACCCATTTCTCCCAGCATGTCACCGCGATTCACGCTTTGACCTTCAGTCACGTTCAAAACACGCAAGTGCGCATAAAGCGTTCGCGAACCATTACCATGATCCACAATCACACGATTACCATAACCAGAGCTATCCCAACCAGAAGCGGTGACAATGCCACTATCCGCTGCCAAAATCGGGCCACCGCCACCATTGGCAATATCAATTGCTTTGTGGTAAAACGAGTAACCCTGAGTAATCATCCCTGCTGCCGGCCATATAAAGTCTCCGGTGGCACTCACCGTACCTGCATCTGGCGTCAACACGCGGGCGTAAGTTGCTGTCGGCGCTGCCACGGTTTTCTTTTCTCCACCAGGCACCATCAAATACTGCCCCACTGCCAACTCGAAAGTCTCATCGTTGACAAAATCGTTAAACGGAAAATCGACAATCGCCTGGACAGCAGCGCCCTCCAAACCGTATTTTTTACCAATACTCTCAATCGTCTCACCTTTGGCCACTTTGTGCCGGATACCATCCACTGGTAAAATTCGCAATTTATCACCTTCATTCAACGTGGCTTTTTCTTTCAAATTATTTTCCCACATCAACGTTTCTTTTTTCAAGCCATACTGTCCCGCAATTGATTCCAAAGTTTCCCCGTCTTTAACGGTGTGATACGTGACTTCACCACCACGCAGCGCCCGCACTTCCTCCGCTTGCATGGTGTAAAAACTGACTTCATCTGCGTCTGCCGCCAAAACATCACTACTCATGCCAGCATCATGTCGCGCCGTTTCTTCAAAAACTCTCGGACCCAAAGTTACCACCACAAACGCCGTGGCCACCACGCCAATATGCATAATCGGTCGTGATTTTTTGCCACGATCATTGTATAGGCCGCCCACCACCACATCTTTACCTTTTTCAAAATATGAAAACGGTGTGTACACCCGCATCCGCAAATACCGATGCCAAAAATCCAGATACTCACTCAAATCAGTAAAAAGTTGGATATCTTGCCATTTTTGCTTGGTTTTTCCAGATTTTTTATTATTCATATTTATCAAAAACTGTTAACCGTTGCGCAGTGATTGCAAAAATTCCCGATTGCTTTTGGTACGTCGCATTTGTTGCATCAGCGTCACGGTGCGTTCGCCGTTATCCAATGTATCCAACATCCGTTGCAAAGTTAAAACTGATTGATACGTCACCGGATCCATCAACAAATCATCACGCCGTGTCCCAGATTTTTGTACTTCAATTGCTGGGAAAATCCGTCTTTCTGCCAAACGTCGATCCAAATGCAGCTCTTGATTGCCAGTGCCTTTAAATTCCTCGTACACCAAATCATCCATTCGTGAACCAGTGTCCACTAAAGCCGTCCCAATAATAGTCAGGCTGCCTGGCACCTCAAAATTTCGCGCCGCTCCAAAAAAGCGTTTGGGCGGGAAAAGTGCCGCCGGATCAAAACCACCAGACAACGTTCTTCCAGAAGTCGGAATTGATAAATTGTATGCCCGCGCCAACCGCGTAATCGAATCCAAAAGAATCACCACATCCATGCCTTTTTCCACCAAGCGTTTGGCTCGCTCCAACGCCAATTCCGCCACCCGGCATTGGTTTTCTGCCGCTTCGTCAAAATTACTTGCCGCCACTTCGCCTTTACCTTGGGTGATCTTTTCAATGTGACGTCGTAAATCCGTCACTTCTTCGGGACGTTCACCAATCAAAACTGCCATCAAGAAAATATCTGGATAATTTGTCGCCACGCCGGTCGCAATTTCTTTCAGCAAACTCGTCTTTCCAGCTTTTGGCGGCGACACGATCAAAGACCGCTGCCCTTTACCAATAGGAGCAATCAAATCCACCATCCGCGTTGAAATCGGTTCCGCACCTGTTTCCAATTTAATCTGTTCATCTGGATAAACCGGCGTTAATTGATGGAATTTCACCCGCGGTTTGCTCAAATATTCCTCCAAACTCATGCCGTTGACCTTTTCAATCGACACCAAACCCCAATAGCGATCTGTTTCCTTGGGTTCGCGCGCTGTGCCCTCAATGACGTCTCCAGGCTGCAATTTGTACTTACGCATCATATTTGGCGGCACAAAAGCGTCTTCTTCACTTTCTCCATAGCGCAAGCGCACTACTGGCAAGTTTTCCCGGAAAGTATCCAAAAAACCACTCACCTGTCGTGTTAATTTGCTGCTACTCACACTCGCCGATGTATTTTGACTCACCGTCGTTGGTTTCCCAAAACCCACCCGCTTGGCAAAAACCTTATTTCTTTTACCCAAACTCGCTGCTGACACCAAACCGGCGTAATTCATCGCTGTTGGCGTTTGACCTGCCGCGGGTTTTGGTATCGACGCCGTGCTCGCACTACCAATCAATGGTTTTGTTTGCTCCGCTGCTATTGGCGCCAACGCCGGTGACACCGACGAAGACGCAGCTGCTGACTTGGTGGAGTCAACCGCATCCAGCTGACCTGCAGGGCCTGTCTTGGGTGCGGTCACCGTCGCTCTGCTTGTACTTTTCTTTTCGTTCGCAATTCCTACACTCAAAAGTGCCTTCAAGCGTTTGCTCGTTGGCTTTGGAGGGACTGCCGCGCTGGCAATTGACACTGCTGGCGGTGCTTCCGCCATCAGCGGCACCACTGGCACTGACATTTTAATCGGTTTTTTCTCCAAACCTAAATCTGCACTTGCGCGAGAAATCACACTGCTCGCTGGTAACACCGGACTCACTCCTGCCACTTCTGCTGCTTCTTTTTTTCTGCGTGTCCGTTTTGCTGTGTTCATATCTGTAGTTTTTGGATTCACCGACGCCACCGCAGCAGGTATTTTTTGTTCATCTTGCATCATAGAAAATTCTTTCCGTTTTCCGCATGAGTCGTTACCAACGACAAGTGTCTTTCACTATCCTAAAAAACAACCACCCTGCGGGAAAACTAATTCGTATTACTTCATCATCATAAGAATGAAGTTATTGTAACACGCCCCACTGCTTTTGTCAAGACTTTTTGCGCGAGACATTTTTGCACGCCAAAAAGCCTCTATAAAATCACACAGTGTTTTAAAACCAATACTGCATACAAACAGCATTAGTAATAAATAGATTTAACAACTGAATAGTTTCATTTTGTTTTTAACTTTCAAAGTTAACAAACGTTTTTCAAAATTACAAAACAATACTTTACAATTAAACATTAACGACGCATCATACATTCTATAAAAAATCAAAATCATTTTTAAAATTGTTTTAAAATAAAAAATTTAAAATAATAATTACATTTGTGTGCTTTACATATTTGACAAATAAAATAATATAAATCGTTAATTAAACAACTTTTTTCAAAAAAATTTTAATACATATTTTTCACTATATATCAACAAAATTTAAAACAAAACCAATGCATTTTGCAACTTAACATTGTTTAAAAAAATAATCTTTAACGACAAACAAAAAATAAATATTAAAATAATTAACAAAACTTATTGCGCTCACTATTATTAATTATTATTAATAATACATTCCATAATACTCGCAGTTTTTGCATTAAATGTTTCAAACAAAAACCAAATCTGCTCTCCAATATTTGGCTTTTTGTGGTTTTGCGCATACCATTCCTGATACCACGGGTCATTATTGCTCGATGTAAGCCGTGCGATCACGTTGTAACCCTGACCTTCTTGGTCATAGACCAGAGCACTTGAAACACCTTGACCCATTCCAGACTGCATCCATACAAGTATATCTGCCATAGAGTCTCTGAACTCTTTAGAGAACTTAGGATATGCCTTTTTGACGGCTTTCTCCCAATACTGTGTGGTTTTACGTTCGTTAGCTTTAGCCACGGCGGCTTCACCTTGTGCTTGCTTAATCTCAGAGTCTGTCGCAACCATCCGCTCCATGACGTCTCTAACTTCTTTCGATGGTTTACCGCCTAACTCTTTAAACGTCTTGTAAATGTCGGATAACCACTGTTTAAAGCGGTTAAATACACCCTTGAGGTTTTTAACTTGAGTCTGACCAGTACGTAAATAAGCTTCAAAACCTCTGGCAAACTTTTCTTGCTGTTTAGTGGTCAGTTTACCTTGTTTAGGGTCATAGTCTAGCCAGCGAGCCAAAGTGTTAAAGTCTTTCTTGGTCTGCTCATCTACACCCTCAAAAGAGGCGAGAGTATAGAGTTGTTGCAAATACACGTGAGCCGCCTCGTGCATAAGGGTAGAGGCATCGGCTTTATCGAGGAGTTTAATCACGGCTTCGTTTTGCTTAATGATGGCTTGACCTTTGATCTGATTAGCGATGGCTTGGTCAAAAACCTTGACATTGCGGTCGTTTTGTGGTATACTATCACCAATTGAGGATACGTTAAAAGTCTTGGTGTCGAGGGCTCCATTAGGAGATACTGATCTTGAAGATACTGGCGTATCCTTTTGTTTTTCTTCAGATGGAAGTATATGATTGTAATATTGGATATCACCATTAGGTCTTTTAATTAGCGTAATATCTACAGGTATGATTTCATTCCCAATCATAGAGTTAGTGTGTAAATAGTAAAAGTAATCACCGTCGTGCTTTTCTTTTATAGACTCACTAGATGCAATATCGGTTGCGTTTTTAATAAGTTTTGGTAAGTACTTGACAAGTAAAAGCTTATTCTCCTTTGCGCTTGTATTTTTCATTTCCTTTCTACCAGAAGAAGTAAAGTTTACAATGCCATTCTCGTCAATATCAATCTTGCCGAGGATAGGATTGTAGACGCTAGTTCCTTGCAAGTTTTCTCTATAATATTGCGCTGCCTTCTGTCTCAAGTCTCTAAGGTCTTTATACTCACCAAACTCATCACCCTTTACAGTGACGCCGTTTTTCTGATCAAATACCAAGTTGTTTGCTTCGTCGTTGCTGGAAGAATTACCATAAACACTCTTTAAAATCTTTTGGGCGTCATCCATTTCATAAGGTCTAGATTTTCGCAATAGTTCTTGGATTGCTTCATTTTCCGAGTTTATCCAATATGCTTTTCCATTTTTATGACCTGGCTCTTTGACGCCAACATAAACATCGTCTCCATCTGTACGGGCAGCGGTAATTTCCGGTAAGGTCTAGATTTTCGCAATAGTTCTTGGATTGCTTCATTTTCCGAGTTTATCCAATATGCTTTTCCATTTTTATGACCTGGCTCTTTGACGCCAACATAAACATCGTCTCCATCTGTACGGGCAGCGGTAATTTCCGGTATCGCATCTCTATCCCATTGTGACGGTATTGCTTCCAAGATCCTGCCCTTTTCTCTTGCGTTTTCCAAAAAAGACCTTTGATCTTGCAGCTTGCCTATATTTGTAAAAGTATCAAGTGGTACATAGTATTTTTCACCATCGTAAGTAATCTGGCGATAATTAGAAAGAGTTTTTTCACCACGAGAAATCTCATCAATGCCCCAGTTTCTTGGGATTGTCTCAATTGCTTTTCCTTCTTTTTTGAATTGTTTTAATTTTTTTTCTTCGTCTTTTTCTTTTATTTCTCTTTGCTTTTTCTCTTCCTCTTTCTTTCTTTGGGCTTCCTTTTCTCTTTCTACCTTTTGTTTTATTTTTTGGTCTACTTTATCTACAGTCCAGCCTTTAATTTCGGCTACTCGTTTTTTATCCAATCTTTCGAGCGCGGCTTTGTTTATACCGTAAAAATCCGTATTATCGTAAAAAATTCCAGTGTGGTGCCACTCCGTCCATTGCAGTAATTCATTTTTTAATTCTTTGAGTGTAAGCAACTGAGCTAATTCTAGTTTGGAGTCATCTAAATCATCGATTTGATCTAATATTGCGTTTTTTGTCCATTTAGACAGTGGCATTTTACCGTCATCATATGCAGACACTGCATTGTTACTCATGTGTTTTCCATAATCGTATCCCTGATCTAGCACCTGGTTTTGTGCGTCTTGCTTTACCGCTTTCTCTCCATACTCAATCTTGAATACCTGGTTTTTAACATCTTCTGCCGTGACTTTTTCTTTCCCATAGATCTTTTTTGCCAGTTCTGGATTTCGGTTTAACGCTTGCGCTTGCGTTTCCGCCATACGGGTAAGCAGTACCGCGTTAGTCTCGTTTTGTACTTTTTGCTCTTGGCTTAATTCTTTGCCCTCTGGGTTTAATTGCTCTAAAACCTTTTTATAGACCTCATTTGCCTCGTTAGAGAGAGTAGACAAGGATTGTGTTTAACAATTTCTTCATCAGTCAGATTTTGCGCCACTTGTTTGCGCTTATTAAAGCGTTAATTCCCCACCGCCAATGATCTCAAAAAAGCGCCTACGCTCGCACGACCCAATTTATATCACATTTTTACACAAATTTTTACCTATTTTTAAGCATTATTTTAATATTTCGTACACAAAAATTACTCCATTTATTGCACCCGGCGTAGTTCTTCCCAGCGCGAGGTATACTGCGGCGAACGCCGTGTCGCCCGCGAACGCCATTTTTGCCACACTGCCTTGCCGCCCGCATTCTTGCCGCCACCTGCCCACCCCAAAGTCACTCCCCACCCTCCCCACTGCTGGTTAATCTGCTCCACCGCCGCGCTCACTTTTTGCTTTTGTTCCTCCTCTGGTCCTGGTTTGTCTGGCTCCAAAAGCTGTGGCTGCCACGCGGCCTCGCTTTCAATTTCGCTTAAAATCACCCCTGCTTTTTTGTACGCCACTCCTGGTCGGTAAATTTGCGCCAGCGCCTTCATCGCCGCCGACGCCAGATCTGGCAAAAAGCTAGTTGACTCCTCCAAACCCACGCTCCACGCTGCCGCATAAAACTGTTCTCGCGGCACATATCTGCCTGAGCGAATCCTCACTGTCACCATGGACGCTCGCCAGCCGTGTCGTCGCAGCGCCCCCGCCGCCGCGCTCAAATATTCGCTCACCGCGTACGCCAATTCCTCCCGTGTGTACACCGCTTCCCCAAAAGAACGGCTCCGTCCGATCTGACGATGTGCCGGCTTGGCTTCTTTCAGCTCAATACAGCTTTCACCCTGCAATTCTCGCCAAGTTTTCTCACCGTTTAAACCCAAATATTGCCGCACTCGCTTGCTCTCCCACGCCAAAAAATCCCCTACTGTTGCCACCCGTTTTGCCAGCAGTTTATGCACTGTCGCCTGACCCAAACCCCACACCGTCATAATCGGCGCCGGTCGCAAATAACGCTCTTGCCACTCTATATTTCCAGGCATCCACGCCATCGCTCCCTTGCCAAAAACATCCTTTTTGGCAATTTCCGTCGCCAACTTTGCCAACGTTTTGCTCGTCGCCACACCCACCGTCACCGGAATTCCCAAGGACTGTAAAATCTGCCCTCGCAAACGCTCACCCCAGGCTTGCCAATCGCATTCTCGATCCAGCGGCAACCGCACAAAGCATTCGTCAATTGAATAAATTTCCTGGTTTTCACTTCCCACGACCTCGCCAATCAAGCGCATCATCCGCGAAGACAAATCTGCATACAAGCGAAAATTGCTAGAAAAACACTCAATACCATTTCTTTTAATCTCTGCCTCTATCTGGAAACGAGGCGCCCCCATGGGTATACCCAAAGCTTTCACCTCTGCTGATCGCGACACCACACAACCGTCATTACAAGACAAAACCAAAACTGGTTTCTCGCTTAAATCTGGACGAAAAACGCGCTCGCACGACACAAAAAAGTTATTGGCGTCAATCAAAGCCCACAAATTGCTCATACCGGTTATTGTATCACACCGACCAAAACCCAAAGGCAAATTCTCAATTTTCGCCTTTTACTTGTGCTCCACAGGGCGTACAAAGTCAAATTTAGGCTTAAAATAGCTCTAATTTGCGCACACCATTTTTCATACTTTCGTACTTTTTTCGGTAAAGTGATGACGCAATTCCCGCCTTTTTTATAATTTCTAATTTTTAGAAGGATTTCTAATCCCCCAAACAACCTGAGGCCGTATTTGCCTTCCCACGCTTAAAACAAACCTGATATCGAAGTTTAACTTTTATTTTTGCTCGCGACGCAAATAATACATCGCTCCGCCCAAAATGCCCACCGCCATCAAGGCATACCACAGCCACACCGGCAAGTGGAAAAGGATTGATGAGGTCTGTGCCAAAATGCCCACCACGACAATCACCACGCCCACGCGTCGCAACTTCTGTTGTCGCCACCACTGACCCCACAAAACTGTCAACACACCCACACCAGCCGTCATCATCGGCCCCACTTTTGGCTCACCAAACCAGCAAAGCGCGCTCCAAATCGCCGCTGCCAGCGCCACTCGCAAAGCGCTTCCTCGCGTTTCCTCATGCAACCACCGCCCGTAAGCCACCACTAGCAAGTACAACGCTGCCGCTTGTGAATACCACTGTGTGCTGTCCAAACCCAGCCTGTCAGCCACAAACCACCACCACACTACCCACAAAAAACTTACCAATTCGTATTTATTGCGCCGGCGCGCGTATTTTGCCACCAGTAAATACAAAGCCAGGACGTTGACCACCATCACGATTGCAATCAACCACGCCCCATCGCCAGTAATCGCCATACTCAGCACCCAGGCTATCATTGACACCACCAGTGTATAACAGTACAAAACTCGCTTGTACGCCCCCTCCGGCAGCAGCAAACACCCACTTGCCGCGGCCAAACTCAAAATAAACCCTGCGCCCACCCAAGCAGCCAATGGCGCGTGCGTAAGGATCAATACGACAGCCACACTTTGCGTCCCCCACAGCACGCTTGCAGTCAACTCAATCAAGCGGTGCGTCAACACATAATTGCCGCCAAAATACACCATCGCCGCCACCGTGTAAGCCAGCGCTGACCAATCATTAGCGACACTGTGCTCCCAAGGCATATTGATCACCATCCCACCAAAACCTCCCCAGATCGCCAAAGCCGCTGCCCACCCCGCAGTAATTCGTTTTTGCACTGGTGACAAGCCGTCCGCCCATGGAGTTAAATTGAGAATCGCGCTGACGCCATACGCCAAAACCATAATCACCAGGTACCACCAATCATAATCCACGCCTGCCACCACCATCAGTGACCACACCGTCACCAAAAAAGCGATTATCACTCCGTGCCAATCGCCATCGCGCTGCTCCCGTGCAAAACGCCAAGCGCACATCAGCAACCCCGCCAGCGCAAAAGCAATCGCCGACCACTGCTCCGCCAGTAGGGATTTAGTTTCCAGTCCCAACTGGAAGCGTTGGCTCAAACTATTAGTCAGCATGTAACCCACGCAGGTCAACAAGCTCACCGCCACGCCCAAAGCGGCACCGCCCAGAGCAAATAATGTCCCGCACCCAGCGAAAGCCTTTTGGTTGGCAGCCAATTTCGCCGATAAATAATAAAGCCCATAGCCATAACCGCAAGCCACAACGCAGTATGGAGTCAGCGTCGCCGCTCCCATCATGCGCACCACCGCCCACAGCGTTGACAAAAGTCCAGTCAAGATAAACTGTAGCATGAGTTGATTTTTGAGCACACTTCGGTAAAACAGCCACGCCATCGTCACAAAAGCCAACGACGTCACTAGCCACACCCCAGTCCCACTGGCTGCGCCTTCGTGAAAAAGGAAATAAGCCACCCCATCAGTAGGAATAAAAATCAAAGCAATCCCCACGTACACAATGCCCGCCACGCGCCAACGCGATTGGCGCGCCAAGTAATACCCACCCAGAGCAAATATCATCGTCACCGCCACCAAAGCCAGCGTCTTCACTCCAGGCATCAATGCTCCATAGTCGCTCGCAATAAACGCCCACGCCGCCGCAATCACAAAAAACGCCCCCAAGTAAAACAAGGCCAGCATCCCACGCGGACCTTCAGGAGCAAAATCCATCCCTGGCACCAAAATTTTTGGTGTTGGCTTAGCGACCGCTGGCACCGGATTCGTCTTTTCAGCTAAGGCCGCAGCTGGCACGTCCGGTACTGATATTACCGGGCGACTCTGTTCGTCATCATGTGTAGACGCAACCGCCTGTTGAACTGCTGCCAGATCATCTTGCAGCTTAGCAATTTCACGACGCAAACGCTGACACTCGCGATTCTTACCGCTACCCCACACCAAAGCCACAATCATTCCCACAAGCCAAATCATATCAAAAACAGCCGCAATAATTTGCAATAATAAATTGTTTTCCACAACAGCTTAATTGTACTTTTACTCTCTCCGATTGTCAAGCAGCCAGCGTCTTATAATTCAAGCCAAACCGCGTCAAGCTCTAACTGCCAATTTTCGCCTTTTACTTGTGCTCCATAGGGAGTACAAAGTCAAATTTAGGCTTTATACAGCCGCAATTCTCGCACACCATTTTTCACACTTTCGCACTTTTTTCGGTAGAGTGATGACGCAATCAGCCACTTAATTTATAATTTACAATTTAGAATTTGTAATTGTTTCACGCCATTTTGCGCACCACGCCCACCACCACACCCCAGATTTCCACCTCTGCCCCCTCTGGAATGATCACTTTGGGAAATTTCCGGTTTTCCGCTCGCAACACCACTCGTCCATCTTCTTGCGCCAAACGCTTCACCGTCAAATCGCCATCCACCACTGCAATCACGATTTGCCCGTTTTTACCCGTCAACGTCCGGTCTACCACCAGCACATCACCAGGCAAAATTCCCGCTTCAATCATTGATTCTCCGGCCACCTTCACCAAAAAAGTCCCCACTGGATGCTCCACTAAATAATCATCAATGCTTAAATCTTTCTCAATCTCATCCTCTGCCCACGTCGCAAACCCCGCTTGCACTTGCCCCAAAGCCAAAGACCGCCGCTCACCATTGTGTCGCGCTCTTGCCAGCACCACCAACTTTTTATTCGCTAATGTAGACATAATTTATACAAATTAACAATATTCACACTATACACCAGTATTTATGCGCAAGAAAAAACTGATCACTTTTGCTGTTTTTCTGCTTGCTCGCTCGTCAAAAAGGCCCGTGTTCGCGCCGATGCCAACTGACAGGTTTTCTGCGTCCGCATCACTTCGTAAGCTCTCCCGTCACTCACCAAAAGCTCACGTGTCACCGTATTGGTGCACGTATCTTGCAACGCGTCCAAACCCATCATCCCAAACGGCCAACCGTTTTGAATCACACTTTGGCGCAAAAACACACGGATTGCCGTCGGCAAATCCACACCCAAACCGTCAAAAACTTTTTCCGCTTGCCTTTTTAAATTCTCTTCCAGTCGCACTTGGATCCGTGTATCGTATTGTTGCATCTTTCCTTTCGCTTAAATCAAAAATATTATACTTTATCTCGCCCGCAAAAGCAAACAGTTTGCATCAACCAACAAAATGATTTATAGCCCAAAAACGCTGTTTTTACCAATACAAAACTCTGTGCGCTTACTCCACTATCCGTGCGTACACAAAAAGTCGCAATTTCGCGTCCCACCAGTAAATGCAAGTGTACATCATCAAATCTGGATTTTCCTCCGTAATTTCCGTCGATTCTTCAATTTTGTAAATTTCATACGTCCAAATCTTGTAGTCATCCACAATCTGCACCTTGTCGCCCACCTGCAATTTATTCAAATTTTGAAACGATTGCGCCGCTTTTTGATCGGAAATCGTCATGTTGTAATGATGCCCCGCCAAAATCACTTCACGACCGCTCCAACCAATGCTATCATACTGTGGATACATGTAAATGCCTCTTTCCAAAAGTGCATCCGCTTCCGCCACGTTTTCCACGCTTTCGTTGGTATAAATGGGTGCTTGCAAACCAATATCTTTATTAACTACCCAGCGACCTTCAGGAAGCGACAAATCGTATTCCGGCGCCACGCGATGAGCATCGCTACTTTCATGACTGCCACGCTGCCAACCTTCCGGTAAATTCCACGCCTCAGTCAGTTTCTCGCCATCGCCCACCGCTGTCGCACTGACAAGCGATTGTACTGTTTCCTCAATTACCTGTGACTCACGACTAAGAGAATGACCTGGTATCAAACGATTCCACATTCCCGGTAAAACATACAATAAAATCGTCCCCGCGGCCAAAACAATCATGAAATTCAGCACTGCGTCCGTCCAAGTAAAACGTCGCACTTGCGGTAGCCGATAATTTGCCAACGCCGCCTCTACCACTTGCGGCGCATACGCGAAACGCTCGTAATTGTAAAATTGGCTACGCACCCGCGCAAAACAAAGCACACTCGCCCTCGTATCAGGCGATGGACTGCAAACTATTTTACACTCTTCCAATATCGCAACCATAAGCCTATATTATACCACATTATTCTGATTTGTCAATGATTAATACCAAATCGTACTCACTGATACACGCTGAAGGCAAAAGAAAAAGCATTATTATCGCTGGACAGTCCACGTATAACAATGCTCTTTCGCGATCGAGAGCATGCTCTCAAATGAGTGAGTAGAGGCTCAACGATACCCGTATATTATCATACTCGCGTCAATTGTAAAGTAGCAATTTATCATAACTTATAGATCAAATTATACCAATTTTTTGGTGTGAATTTTGCCAAATTTTCCACCGCCACTTTCACGCACTAAAGTTATACTCAATTTCGCATATTTCCAGACGTAAATGTGTGGAAAAAAATATTATAAGATAATAAAATTTAAAAGAAATAATTATTATAGGATATATTATTAATAATAAAGTAATTATTTCTTGATATATAAAGCAAAATTAAAAATACAAAGAACTGATTGTTCTTCGCTTTTTAAAGATTTTTTCCAGGCGATACCAGGCATATATTTTTTTAACAAACCCAAGCAAAAATAAACAATGTTAAAATTACCCCACAAAAACAATTGACAACTTCAAAAATTTATAGTAACATTATGTTCGAGAAAAAATAAGACAGCTAATGCTATGGCTGACAAAAAGAAATGTAAAACACCGGCAAAAGGCAGACGAGTTGTGCGAGCCACGACCAAGTCGTCGTCGACCAAACGCAGACAATTGCTCAACTCCTACCTCAAATCAAAACCAGCGAGTAAAACGAGCAAAAGCAAAGTTAAAGCTGCGAGTGGTAAAGCAAGTGCCAAACCTTCTGCCAAGAAAACAAAATCTAAAAAAAAAGTTATGAACACAACAAATAAATTGGCAACAACAAACAGTAGCAAAGTTGACGCGTCAGGCGTACGCCACATCAAACGTCCACGCGTTAAACAATTGGGTGACATCCAAAATATCCTCGGTGACCGTCCCACAAGCAGTCAGCTCGCCGCCCGCGTCAAACAATTGGGTAGCATTGAGGCCATTTTACAAGGCAGCGTCCATGCCCAGGAAGCCCAAGTAATTCGCGACACCAGCGACTATCTGGATCATGAACGACTTTTTGCCAAACGCATGACCAACACTACCGGCGAAAAAATCGACACCAGCGCCTTCCAATCTTCAGCCGATGCAGACAAAACCTTCAATCTTACCCGCAATTTACCAGTTTTTGCTGTTAGCGTTTTTAGCGTTGGCGCTTGTATTTTTGGCATTAACCAACTTATCAAAAACGCCAATCTCGACTTTGCAGCTGAGAACCCTGACCCTCAAGCCGCTGTCGCCCCGCCACGTATTCTGACTTTCCAGGGTCGCTTGAGCGACTATGACCAAAAATCCATCACCGCTCCCAAACAAATGCGTTTCACTCTTTACAATACTAGCGGTGGTACCACGCCTCCTCCCATTGGTGGCGAGGTTCTCTGGGATAGTGGTTTTTGTACCGTCAAACCCAGTAGCTCTGGTATTTTCACTGTTAACCTCGGTGCTGGCAAAGGCGATGGTCACGATGATTACAATTGTGGTCAGACTTTGGGCACTATTTTTGCCGAAAACTCCAATATCTGGCTACAAATTACTGTCGATGACGAAGTGCTCTTCCCTCGCCAGTTGATCAAATCTGTTCCTTTTGCTCTTAATAGCGAAACTCTGCAAGGTTACTCTGCCAGCGCTTCGGCCACGGCCAATACTATTCCTGTCGTCGACAGCAACGGTAATCTCAAATTTGGCACCAACAACACTTCTATTATTAACGTTGGTGGTCTCAATCTTGTCTCACAAAATGGCGATATCTATCTCCTTCCAGGCAACGGCGAACTTTATGTCGGTTCCGCCACCCAATCTGCCAACCTCAATCTCAACGGCAACCTCCGTCTCAACGGCAAAAACTCCACTATTACTTATAGTGACGACGGCCTTACTTTCCGCTCCTCCGCCGCGCAAACCATTTGGAACTCGCTTGTAGTCGACAAAAATGGCAATCTCGGTCTTGGCACCAACAAAACCAAGCAAAAACTAACTATCAACAACGGTAGTATTGCTTTTGAATACGCCTCTGGTCCAGATATCAGCAAAATGACACTCAGCGAAGACATCGTCAATCAAAACGCCCTTCGCCGCATCGATTCTCCGGAATCCACTCTCAAGGTCTCCACTCAAGACCAACCTGATGCCAAAATTCAACCCGGCACTTACAAATACGCCTACACTTTCGTCACCTCTGATGGTTCCCAAACGTCACTTAGTCCCGCGACTGAGCTGAAATTGAGCACCTCCGGTAAAGTTGTTGTCATCAACGATCTCGCTACCTCTTCTCACCCCGCTGTCACTGCTCGCAATCTCTACCGCACACGCGATGGTGGCGATACCTATTATTTCGTCAAAACCATTCGTGACAACACCTCTACCTCCACTTACGACATCACTCCAGATGAAGACTTGTCCACTACGCCTTCCAATCTTTCCAGCACCGGCAAATATCGCTACCGTGTTACTTACGTCACTTCCAAAGGCGAGTCCGCGCCCTCCAGCGCCAGCGATTCTATCTCCGTCACCGGTGATGGTCGCGTCATCAAGATCACCAATATTCCTCTCGCCTCTTCTCCGGACGTTACCGCCCGCCGTCTCTACCGCTCCCTCTCCAACTCTGATGATTACTACCTGGTAAGCGAACTCACGGACAATACCACCACCGTCTACGATACTTACAACGACTTCGATCTCGTCACGCACACCCGCATGCCTTCTGCTGGTAGCATCTACACCAATGGTCGTCTCTCACTACAATTTGCCGACAACGGTACGATTGTCGCCAGCGACAACATTACCGCTCAAGGCCGTATCAACACCTCTTATGGCGACAATCAAGGTTTGCAGGTGCCTACTTCCGTGGGCAAACCCTACGCCAAAGCGGGTCAGCAAATGGGCGATATTGTTTACGATTCTGTCGGTCAAGTGCTCTATATTTACAACGGCACGGATTTTGTACCCACCGGTATCACTGGTGAAAACGCTGTCTCCCTCGCCAACTCCAGCAACTGCACTGGTAACGTTTGTCGCCTTGTTCTCGACGCCGAGTACGCTGGTGCCGTTATCAGCGGCGACGGCTCGCACAACAACGGCACTTTCACTGCTGGCACACAAACCGTCGGTGAAAATTACCGCTTCAACTACTATTCCTGGTCTTCAGCAGATCTAGCTGTCCTCAATGATTTCGACGCCACCATCAATCTCACTCTACCTTCAAATTTCACCTCGTGGAGTTCCAATGGGATCACTCTCGATTACGCTACCACCAGCACCGATCCCAGCCTCAACAACGTCCAGCTTGAAGTCTATCGCGGCGGCACTGAAATTGGCGCTGTCGCCAGCAATCTTGTCAGCGAAACCGCTGCTTCTTGGATGAGCGCTGCCCTCGGTACCACTCCTGCCACCATCACTGGCGAGCAACTCTCCAATCTCGGTTTCAAAGCTGGTGATCGACTCACCATTCGTATCAAGACTGCCAGCAAACAAAGCCAAGAAGTTAAGATTGGTCAGATCAACATCAATTATGTCACCGATTCTGGCGTCACTAGCAACGGCACCCAATCGCTCTGGAAACAAGTCGCCGGTGTCATCTTCCCCACCACCAACAGCGACATCCTCTTGGGCGGCGAAGCTACTTCCAGTGCCAGCATTGGTTTCCTCAATCTCGCCGGTAACGGTACGCCCACCCTTATGGTTCGTGGCAACATCTTTATGGATAGCCTCACCAAGAAGAACAATCTTGATCTCGCTAGCCAGACCAGCTTCAACATCCGCACTCTCAACGCCGACAACACCGCCACCACTCGCTTCACGATTCTCCCCAACGGCAACATCGGTATCGGCACTGCCAACCCGACGGAAGCTTTGGAAGTCGCTGGCAATGTCAAGGTGGATGGTGCCCTCCAGCTTTCACCCATCGACGAAACGACAGCGGGCGTTTGTGCTGTCGATACAGAAGGCAAGATTTACTACGATTCCAACGACAAAGCCTTCTACGCTTGTCAAGCTGACCTCAACACCGGTTTATACTCCTGGCAACCGCTCAACTAATGTCGACCGGTTTCTGCCTGAAACTATGTTATAATACCAGTGTTTATGCAAAACCATTCCTTGCTTGAGATCAATACTGGCCGTGACAGTCTCAAAAACGCCGATGCCATGATGGAATTCTTTTCCACCATCCCCTCTTTTCACGATGATTTCTGGAACAAGCTGATCCACAAAAACGAAACCCTCTCTTGTGAAATCGCACTTGAACACCAAAACATCAGCTTTTATCTTTACGTACCAGATCGTTTGATCGAATACCTCAAAAGTGCTATCGGTGCTCAATTTCCTGAAGCGGTCATCAAACCTGTCCGTACTGCTGATTATCTACTTTACTTCCACCCTCAGGCGCAACCAAATTATAAATCAGACCAGCTTGTCCTCGATAGTGCCGCCCTCACCCTGCAAAACGGCGATTGCTACCCGCTTAAAGATTATCGTGAATTTGGTGATGCCGACTCGCTCTCACCCTTACTTTCTCACCTTTCCAAAGGCGGTCCTCAAGACCGCGCCGTCATCCAGCTTATCATCGGTCACTCTAGCGACGCCTGGAAATCCAGTTGTGAACGCCTGCTCAGCCCCACCCCTCAAATCTCCGGTGATGGTCAAGTTTCCACTCTCAGCCTCGCTCCAGGTGCCAAATCTTTCATCGAGTCCAAAATTCACGCCAAAACGCTCAGCGTCAATCTCAACCTCGCCGTTATTTCTGACTCCCGCGATAACGCCAAACTTTTCCTCGACGGCATTGTAGACGCTTTCGATGCTTTCCGCAAAGAAGATTCCAATTCTCTCCGCCGCGTCACCTCGCTTCTCCCACCCACCCACCGCCTCGATGCCATGCTCGAGCGTCGCCTCGTCGCTCACTCCAGTTTCCACCTCTCCATTTTTGAGCTCGCCAGCCTTTATCATTTCCCCAATAAAACCCTTTCCACCATTCCCAACCTCACCTGGGGTAAAAATCTCCTCGGCGAGCCGCCAGACAATCTACCCACTGTCTCCAAACAAGATCCACCAGAAATCAAAAAAGAAATCAACGTTTTTGCCGAAACCGTCTTTAAAAACGAAACCCGCAAATACGGCATTCACCGCGCCGATCGCCGCCGTCATATGTATGTCATCGGAAAAACCGGCACCGGTAAATCCACGATGCTGTGTAACATGGCCATCAATGATCTGCGCAACAATGAAGGCCTCTGTTTCATTGATCCTCACGGCGATGCCATCGATACTCTCCTTGACTACATTCCCGCCAGCCGCATCAACGACGTTGTCTTTTTCAACCCTGCCGACGGTGACCGCACCGTCAAAATTAACCTTTTTGAAGGTCGCAACGTCGAGCACCGCGAGCTCATTGCTTCTGGCATTATTTCCATTTTCCACAAGCTCTACGAATACTCCTGGGGCCCCAGACTCGAGCATTTCTTGCGCAACGCCCTCCTCACTCTCCTGCAAATGGAAAACGCCAAATTGGGCGATATTATCACTCTTTTTACCGATAAAGAATTCCGCAAACGCGTCCTCGAACAAGTCGACGATCCGGTCTTGCGCAATTTTTGGCTTGGTGAATTCGAGCCTCTTCAAGACCGGATGAAAAATGAGGCCGTCGCGCCAATTTTAAACAAAATCGGTCAATTTGTCTCGAGCCCGCTCGTTCGCAACGTTGTCAACTCAGACTGGAGCAGTTTTAGTATCGAGCAAATCATGGATGAAGGCAAAATCCTCCTTGTCAATCTCTCTCAAGGCCAACTCGGCGAAGACAACGCCACCCTTTTGGGCGCTATGCTAATCACCAAAATTCAACTTGCTGCCATGGGGCGCGTCAACATGCCTGAGGAAGAACGTCGCGATTTTTACCTCTACGTCGACGAATTCCAAAATTTTGCCACTACCTCTTTCAATAAAATACTATCAGAAGCCCGTAAATACCGCCTCAATCTTATCCTCGCCAATCAATACGTCGCCCAGATTCCCGAAGAAGTACAAAAAGCGATTTTTGGCAACTGCGGCTCCGTCGTCTCCTTCGTCATGGGCTCTGAAGACGCCGAGGTTTTCTCCAAGGAATATGGCGGCAAATACACCGCCGAGGATCTTGTGGGTCTCAACAAGCACCAGATTATCAATCGCATCACTATCGACAACATCATTTCCTACCCCTTCCCTGCCTACACCTTGCCGCCAGCTGCCAGCAGCAATCACAACCGCGAAAAAGTCATCCGCGTTTCCCGCGAGCGCTACGCCACCAAAAAAGTCGGATAAAAAGCCCCAGACTTCCGCCCGGGGCAAAAAAAACCTAGTAGTCGCGCTCGTAGTCGTCGTCTGTCCACATCTCGCCCAAACGCGTGGCCGTATTGTACATCACGATCACTGGTATCAGCGTTTGCTCGCACATGATATTCCCAGTCAGGCGCACACTCGAGTCATCATCCTGCCACTTAAGTGTGTCCACGTCCATCCAAGCATCAATGGTGTAAATCCAGTATTTCTCTGGACCCCACGCCATCGGGCCACCACTCGCATGCTTTTCCATGCGAAATTCAAGCTCTACTTGGTGATCTGGCGGCACAATCCTGGAGATTTCCTCTGCACTGGGACCATGAATGATCTTGTGCAAACCCACGCTCAACGGCGAAAACGGGCCTGACGACACCTTCACCAACGGCTTCATCGCTATCACCTCCACCTAGATTTTAAAGATGTTTCATTATACCACATTTGATACCAAAATTCACCTTAAATGCTATTTATTACTAGCCATCTTGACAAATAGCCTGTATTGTGATATAATAGGTACTAGATTGTAGCACTATTTAAACACTTTGATATACATTATCTTAACAAGAAAGAACATCTTTCGTACAATACACACATGCCCAAAAACAAAAGCATCCAGACTTCCCAAAAACCCGCCATCCATCCATACCGCACTTGGCTAATAATTGGCCTTCTCGAAATTCTCACTGTTCTTATTGCCCTCGCAAAATTACCAGATTGTAGATATATTCAATGTACATTATTTTCTCCCGACAGTCTAAATGGTCTAGGTTCAACGATTATTCGAGATCTGCTAGTTCATTATCATATTATAGGCTGGGTCATAGTTGCCATCATTACTCTAGTCATTACAATTCGTTCTCATTTTACGAAAAAGCGCTTCACTTTCGCTCAAATCATAAAGTTTTATATTATCAGCGAAGTATTAATCTTGGCTTTACCATGTTTTTACTCCCTCATATTCCTTCTTCCATTTTAGCTAATTTTTTAAATGGTTTCTCATGTTTTCCCCGCAATTTTTGCAGAAATAATAAATTCTTATCGGTCTATTATTGCAAAATCTGCAACAATAATTTACGCCTAGAAAACTATTTCCGCGCTTTTTTGCGGTAATTTTCACTATTTCCGCACGATTTGCCTATAATAATTTTTCAAGGCTAAGCTTGACAAATCCGATATAATATGTTATAATTATACACAGTTGTGGTTCTTTAATACGTAAGGAGGAGATAATAAGATGTGTGTTAGCAACGATGCGCTCAAGCGGGCTTTAATATTCCGCTGGGCTTGTGAGCACGCGATTTCGCACCAGGAAGTTAAGGTGCCCAGGGAAATCGCGCCAGCCGTCGTAACCCTAGCGGGGAAAATCGTCAAGGAAGCAACAGAAGTTTTTATGCAAGATTTCCTCGACGAAATTCCTGTTTTTGTGGATGATGCCGGCGTGCTCTGCGTCGCCAATCGCAAGCTCGACCTCCAGTTGATTAAAAGCACTACGTTTAAAATGTGTGATGTCGACTGGAGCAAAGACGCCGCCAAGATGATGCACTGGGTAAAAGAAACCATCGGCAATGCCGGTTGTAACTGGTTCGAGCCACAAGCCGTCATCGTCGTCGACTGGCTCGTTCCCGGTGAAACGAAAAGTTTCGTCATCAAGTTTTTTTGGGATGGCGAGCCAGAAGAAAACTAAAACCACAACTCGCCTCAGGCACTTCGCCTGGGGCGCTTTTTATGCCCCCGAGTCTCAAAACAAAGCTGCTTCACCTTGAGTCTCGCTTGCCGCCGGCGCCACACGCTGATATGCCCCGCGCTTGACCCGTAAACCCAAATCTTTCAGTAAATCTTTCACATTTTTGTGCGTCTGGAAACTGTATATCTGGTCATAACCCAATCTTTTGACTTCCTTTAAACGCCGCTCAAAGGCACTCACCGGCCGGATCTCGCCCATCAGCCCCACTTCGCCTACAAACACCGATTTTGCTGGCAATGCTGCCTCCGCCATCGAGGACGCGATCGCCACCGCCAGGCCTAGATCAATACCGCTCTCACGCACACTCATACCGCCCACCACGCTCAAAAAAATATCACTGATCCCCAGCGGTAGCCCGCAGTGCTTCTGCAAAACCGCCGCCAGTACTTGTACTCGCGAAAGCTCCACGCCACGTCCCACGCGCCTGGGCATCGCCAGTTGACTGGGCAAAACTAAAGCCTGGACTTCCGTCAAAATCGGGCGCGTACCTTCAAGCAAGCATACCACACCGCTGCCTGGAATCGCGCTTTGTGCCGTCTGCAAAAAGTACTCGCTCGGGTTTTTCACCTCTTCCATGCCACGTTCGCACATCCGGAAAACTCCCACTTCGTCAGTTGCACCGAAGCGATTTTTGAGCGTGCGCAAAAAACGCAGATCGCCGCTACGCTCGCCCGTCAGCTCAAAAATCGCATCCACCATGTGTTCTAATGTTTTCGGGCCTGCAATTTCACCCCCCTTAACTACATGTCCCACCAAAAACGTCGGAATCCCGAAACTTTTCACGATTTTCGTCAATCTTTCGGTACATTCCTTTACTTGACCAAGACTCCCTGCCGTACCCGAAAGATCGTTCGTGCGAAGCATTTGTATCGAGTCAACGATCACCATTTTCGGTCGCACTTCGGCTATTATTTGGATCACTTCGTCCACATCTGTGCTCATTATGTACTGCAAATTCAAATCTTCAATTCGTTCACTTTTTGTGAGCAAGCGTGAAATCCGCAAATTTATTTGCTGTGGACTTTCTTCGCCACACATGTACATTACCACGTCTTTTACCCGATCTGTCAATGTTTTATCATTATTCAAATCAATATTTTCTGATTTATCAATACTATTATTAGATTTTGTATACTTTTTAGCATTGATAGACTTTGAACTATTTGCGATTTGCCGACTCGCGTTCAGCACTACTTGTGTTAAAAGCGTTGATTTTCCGATTCCCGGTTCCCCTCCGATCAAAACCACGCTCCCGCGCACCATGCCTGTTTGTCCTTTTTCATCTGTTCCCAAGCAACGATCTAATTCTTCTATTCCCGTTTCCAGGCGTTCAAATTTAAGTTCTGTTTTTACCGAATCAGAAACCGGTAAAACTAATTTTGATACATCAATATTTTCTCGCGAAGTTGTGCTATTTTTAACTATTTTGGGGATTTCTTCAGCTAAAGTATTCCATTCACCACATTCATCACACCGTCCTTGCCACTTTGCATACTCGTGGTTGCAATTTTGGCACACAAAAACGGTTTTCACTTTATTTTGTTTACTCACGCTGCTTTCGATACTTTTGTATCACCACCTCATCCTCAGGAAACACCAGGTCATGTGATTGACGTCGCCCTTCCAAAAGTTGCGTTGTCGATGTTTGCACCTGACGCGATACAAATTCCACGCGCCCTCCCACCATCATCATCAAAATTTGTTTATTTTCCAAATGAGGATCATGTTTATTTGTAAACAACAAATTCACTCCGTGATCTCGCAACCACCGAACCCTCACCTGTTCATCTCCAAAATCTAACGGCAAAACTTCCACTTGCAACTCATCGTTTAACGTCTTCTCCAGTCGTTGCCGACGCTCCTCCTGTGTAAAAATCGGTCTCCTCTTGCCTTTTGTTCGCCTGACGCGTTCATCTGTTTCTATTGCCACTATCAAACGATCGCAACGCTTTCGAGCCTGGTAAAAAAGATTCATGTGCCCCTGATGCAAAATATCAAAACAACCCGTCACCAAACCCACCGTTTCCTTGCCGTCATGAGCTTGCACCGCTCGCATTCGCGCCCAAAACAGCTGTTGACTTTCACCTTGGCGAGGCTGAAATCGCGCCAAAATTTGCTGTTTCGCCGCCATCGTTTCCTGTTTTACTTGTGTCGCTATCTCCTGCGCCCGGGTAGCAATCTCAGTCATTTCCGTTTGCCAAGTTTCAGACGCGTCCACAAAAACCTTTGGCACACCCATGTTGCCAGATTCGTTTGCTTTTGCGCTCGCCACTTTCGTCTCGCTCATACACTCTATTATACCCTAAAAACCCACTCAAAACCATCTCAATTTCTCTCACTCTCGCGCTAAAGGATGGAAAAAAATTTGATATCGCGACACATATTCACGTGTCATTTTCCTCCACATATACGCATATTGTATTCGCCAAGCCCACCATTCAAGCCAAGTGTCCAACGCATTTAATCGTCGTTTTCCGATGTGAGTCTGTTGCAACAACGCCGAGTCTTTTTCAAAATTTTCTCCGGTCCAAAAAGCATTTTCTCGTTTCATGCGCTCCCACACGCCATCACGATCCACTATTATCCGGGCACGCCTAAGTTGCAGCCTGGCAAATTCAGTCCGTTTTTCTTTTGGAATCACCAGGTGTTCCTCGTCAAGAAACATATTTAAACACCACTTGTCGCACTCGTCATTAACGCGACGTTTCTTCCCCAAAAACCAAGCCCAAAAATACGTCGCTGCTCGTACCCGCCACACATGTCCAGCTTGGACAATAATCAAAAAATCCAAATCGTCCTCTTCTTTTACATCACCATACGCCACCGAACCAGTCAAAACAACTGCTCTGATCGCAGGAACTCGAGCTGCCAAAAACACACCCGCCGCTTTCGCCAAGGTCAGTTTCTCCTGCCAGCTCTTATTCATCATTCTCCGGATTATCAGCGTAACCGTATTGATACAAGGCTGTTCGAATTGCGCGACCCACAAGCTCACCGCCACGAACTTCCTTTTCGCCAGTCAAAGCGTAAATCTCCGTCAGCAGCTTCGCTCGCGCCTCGTCGTTAACCGCCTCGTCAAAAGTCTTATCGTTAAGAGGCAAATTAGTCGCATTTTCTGCACCAGCCAGATAAGGTTGTGCCATTTCATCAGCCGCCAGCAAATCTGCCATGTCGCGTCGTGGATAGATCTCACCAAAGCGCCGCAATTCTGCTTGCTCCAAATACAACGCTTCCAATACAGACGGTCGACTCAAGTATTCCAAAAGTCGCCATGCCGCCAACTGTTGTTGTTCTGACGCATTCGCATTCACGCCCTCGGCGTAATATGACGCCCATTCTACCGGTCTTTCCTGATCCAATTGCGGTATCGACGCCACGCCGACCTGTAGCGTTGGATTAATCTTCGTAATATCGTGAATCAACCACGATGGCCCAATAATCATTGCCACGTTACCTCGCGCAAACTCCAACGTGGAATTATCAAACGTCAAATCCCACACTCTTCTTGTTTCATCTGTGTAAAAGCCAGTGTAGTACTCCAATGCTGCCCGCAACTGGTCCTCGCTATACGCTTTCGGATCCATGCCATTTTGTAATGCCAAAAGCATTACAATATCCGAGGCAAAATCCACATTCGATCCCAAACCAAACGCCGCTCCCGACTGCACAATGTAATCATCTTCTTTAATCGTCAACGCCGTTGCCGTCTGACCAAATTCTAGCCATGTCTCCGGCACTTTCAAACCAGCACTATCAAAAATCTCTTTATTATAGATAATTGCCAAGCTGTCATACATCAACGGCATCCCTTGAATTCGCCCGTACTCATTGGTCAATTGCTCGTTCGCTACCGGATAAAAAGTGTTGGCATACTCACTAGTCGACATTAAATCAGATGGCATCACCGAAAGATTCGGTTCTAGCATTCCCCGCCACGAAGCATGATAACGGAACACATCCGGCCCATTTGCTGTTTTGATCGCTTCTTCCAAACGCTCACGATAGCCATTAATGTTTTGTTTTTCATAAATCACGCTTACGCCAGGATTTTCTTGCGAAAAATCAGACAAAACCTTGGTAAACGTCGCTGTTGGTTCCCACAACCCCCAATAATTCAAAATCACGCTGTCTTCAGTTTTCGGCTCTGGTGCAGGCGCTTCTTCTTTGCGCTGACGCAAATACAAAAACGCCACTAAAGCCAAAATTACCGCCAATCCAGCTACCACCAAAATCAACACCCAGTTAATCGGTTTTCTTTCCTCTTTTTCTGCACCGACCTTAAAATTACGCACCGACTTTGGCGCTTCCTGCGGCTTAGCCACCACTTTAGGTTTACTTTGCACCCCCAAATAACTAGCGTCTGCTGACTGCTGCAACTTTACCGCTGCCACTTCCGCTGGTTGTTCTCGTTTTTCACCCAATTGACTCACGTTCACATCGGCGTGTCCACTACGACGATCACTTTCTGCTCGGATTTGTCCTTCAAAAGTCGTCTGACCAGGACGTAGTGTTGCCACCATTCCCCCAGCTGCAGAAGCTTGAAAAACCGGCATTTTCACCGCCAGTGGTTGCACACCCGCCGGTACTGTACTCTGAGCCTGCGATTGCGATTGAACTTGCGCTTGTGGTTGCACCGCCGCACCCACTTTCGGCACCACTGGTGACACTTGAGTTGCTGGAGTCGATGAAGTTGCTGGAACTGTCGAAACTGCCGAAGTTACCGGCGTCACTGATACCGCCTGACCGGAAACAACTTGATTGTTTGTCTGAGAATTCACCTCTGCCATAGACCTCTATTATACAATATTGCCTCAGCAAAGTAAACTACCAAAACGTTTATCGACAATCTAGTTTTGATTAATTAAGTCCACTATAATTGGCTCTACTGGCGGCATCAACAATTCCCACACCAATGTTCGTTGATTGTCTCGACTGCGCCACAAGCGTACACCTGGTGTCGCTGCACGTTCCAAAGCTTGTTTTTCCCACGCCGCGCCAGTTGCTTCCAAAGCTCGCACTCGCCTCTCCGTCAAGCTGTCACGCAACTCAAACGCTTCACTGCTTGCCATCAATGTTTGCGCCACCTTCTCGTCTTGTTGTGTAAGCACATCAAATATTCGCACGTTATTCAAACCTTCACCTTCGCTCCAAAGTCGATTTTCCCACTCCACTTGTGACATTAATTCCTTTTCTCGTATCAAAGCAGTAATTGTCGCTTCGCCGTCCGCAATTAAGCGCTGTTTGTTTACCCACAGTTCTTGACCCATTTCTACTACACCCAACAGTTTATCAGTATAATAAACTTTCTGCTCAGACGGCAATGACCATTCGAGTTCATAACCGTCACCAAGTTGATGTCCTGCAGTTTCCAAATCGCTGTTCCAAACCAACCTCCACTCTTGCCCCCAACGTCTCCACATTGTTTGCATCTTTTCTCGCCAAACCACTCCAGTTCCCAACGTCCGTTCAACTACCACCGGTACTTGTACTTCATTTTGCCACGGCCAAGCCCAAATCAATTCCGGAATCTTGATTTCTACTTCCCGCACATGCCAAGTTGCGTCTTGTTGGATCAAACGATTGTGAAATTCTCGCCAACTTTCATCCAAACTGCCGCGTTCCAAACGCCAATAAAGATCGTGATAATGCCGGCTCGCCCACTTTTCGCTTGCCTCGCGCACACTAGCCTTAGGCAACGGCCACACTGTCCACACAATTTGCACTGTCGCCAATATCACAGCTAACCATTGCCATTTACCAGGAGTTTTTTGCATCATTTTTACTCCCAAAATAATCATCAACGGTATCACCAGCAACAAGTATCGCGGATAAAATGACGTGAGCATGTTAGCTATCATCAAACAACCTAAAGTCACTGCCAGATACCGCCATTTTACTTCGCTCGTGCGCCACCGCCTGTGCCAATCTCGCCGTCGCCACCAAACCAAAACCCAAAAACATGTCCACGCGACACTCCACCCCGTATTATGTACCCACGCTGACTCAGATTGATACCAACCTGTTAAGCTCGTAATCCACACCATCATCGGTGCCAAAAACGTTTGTCCGTGCGAAGCATGCAAATAAAAATCCAAAGTCCACTTTTGACCACGTAACCACTCCACAATGCTCAAACCACGCGCAAAAAAAAGTCCATACGTCGCTAACCATCCTATACCGATACCTGCAACCAAAATTATCATCATCCACACAAAAGACTTCCACTCTTGTTTTCGATCTTTTAAGCGTTTTTCCCACAACCACCACATATCAGCAATACCCACAAAAGGCAAGAAAAATGGCACTTTCACGCCTGCAAAAAAACCTAAGCAACCACCGGCGCATACCAATGGTAACCACCGCCACCGCGACCCACGCCGATAATAGGACATCGCTATCCAATGCCACACCAAAAACAAAAGTTGTAAATTATCTAGCATTACCGCATTTAATTGCATTGCAAAAAGCGGTGTTACAATCAACCACCATGCTGCTGCCGACATTTCGTAGAACTTTCCAAACCACCGCCATGCTAACCAAACAACACTCGCCACCACTGCCAACCACACCAGCACGCTGACAATCTGTGGCTGTGACCACCAGCCAATTGCCAAGCCGAAAAGAATTTTACCCAACGGTGGTGTTTCTGGATTAATACTATACAAACCTGCTTTTTCCCAGACCAATCGATACCCCGCCAACTGATACAGTTCGCTATCCGACATAATTCGGCTCGAAAGTGGAATCATCCATTGCGATGTCGCATACAAGTTTTCTAAATATTCCAAATTCACCTTTTCGGTTAGTTGCGGCCACCATATCCAAATATAAACAAACACCAAAACCGCACTTATCAACCACCAAATATATTTTTGCCAGCCAAGTTTCTCATTTGTGTACATTCGCCATATTGTAACACACCTTATCGTGTTTTCGCCTACCACTTATACCTTTATTTTCTCCTGCTTATCATATATAATACACATATGGCAAAAAAAGCATGCCCTTCACCACTTTCCTCACAGATGCATTTTTTTGTTGCTCTTTTTTTTGCCATTCTCTCTCTTTGGGGTGTTTCTTGGTGTATCGAGCATTTTTATCAATCGCATTTTCTGCCACGCACCAGTATTGGCACTCTTGACATATCCAACACTACTTTTAACGAAGCTAGCGCAGCCGCCAGCTTGATCTGGTGCTTCCCACCAGAATCCACGCTCACTCTCATCGCTCCAGATTATCAACTTGCCAGCTCCAGCGCCGCTTTGGGTTTTAAATTTGAAATTGCAGATACACTTCAGCGTCTTTTCGACGCCCAAAAGCAACTTTCCAGATTCCAGTTTTGGCAATATTTACTTTCCAATCAAAGCACTCATCTAGACTCTGTCACTCTCAGCTCAGATTATAATCGCCTCAGTGACTTTCTCGCCACTTTCGCCAAACAAACCGAAAAGGTCGGTCACCACCCCAGTATTACCATCAATGGAGAAAACACCAGTGTTGATCCAGGCAGTCAGCAAATCGCCCTCGATTGGTCGCAAACATTCACAAGTATTCAAAATCAATTTCCCAAGCAAGCCACAATTGCTGCCACTTTGATTGTTTCTCCAGAGTTTGTTCCGCTCAGCACAGAAGAAACCTCGCTTCTAGAAGAACGCGCTCGCGCTCTCATCGGCAAATCTTTAATCTGGCATACTGACAAAATCAACAACTACACTCACACCTTCACTGATGTTGACCTTATTCCTATTCTTTTACCCAAAAGTCCTACACACACTGCTTATCTTCACGAGCTCTTCACCGGTGTCAACGAACAAGTTGCCAGACCGCCACAAGAACCAGAAATTGTCATTAATGAAGATCGCACTAAAGTTACCCAGTTTTCTCCGCCACTTGACGGTTTAACGCTTGATGAAGCTCAATTTATAACTCTTCTTTTGTCCAATATCGACACGCTTATTACTTCTTCGGAAAGTTCTCTTACTATAGAATTACCTCTGATCACCGCCCCACCCACCCACACCCTCGCCGAAATCAACGATCTCGGCATTTCCGAAGTTATTGGTTTTGGCGAAAGTTACTATGCTCACTCTAGTGCTGGTCGCGCCCACAATGTCGCTGTTGCCGCTTCGCAAATTAACGGCACCCTCGTCGCTCCCGGAGAAGAGTTTTCTTTTAACCGCAGTGTCGGCGATGTTTCCGCCGCCGGCGGTTACCAAGAGGGTTATATTATTCAATCTGGACGTTCTGTTCTTTCCGCTGGTGGCGGCGTTTGTCAAGTTTCTACTACTGTTTTTCGTGCTCTCCTAGACGCTGGCTTAAAAATTACTCTCCGTCGTCCCCATAGTTATCGTGTTTCTTATTATGAACTCTCCAATGACCCCGGTTTTGATGCGACTGTTTTTAGCGGCAATGTCGATCTTCGTTTTATCAATGATACTGATCACTATGTGTTAATTACCACCAGCACAGACTCCAATGCTCTTTATATGTATGCCCAAATCTGGGGAACTTCTGATGGCCGCTATACTACTATTACTAACTATCAAAAGTTTAATGCCAGCGGTGCTCCACCGGCACAATACATCGAGGATCCCTCTCTCGCACCAGGACAGGTTAAACAAATTGATTGGGCTGTTGGTGGTCTTGAAACTAACTTTACCCATACAATTTACAACGCCGATGGCAGCATTCGCTCACAAAAAGATTATCCTTCCAAATATCAAGCTTGGTCTGCCAAATACCTAGTTGGTCCATCCAATTAGCATTTAGATTTCAGTTATTCGGTTGATAGCAAATTTGCTCCTCCACGCTTTCTATGCTATAATGAACCTGCGAATTACTATGCAAGAGCATTTAATCCCACAGGATATCAGCAACTACAAATTTCACCTTATCGGCGAGCTTGATCTTAAGCAATTCGGTGAGATTATGGCCGGTGTTATTATCGCAGTCATTATTTATCGTATGAATTGGCCAGAATTAATTAAATGGCCACTGATGCTTATCAGCGTTGGCATCGGCATCTTCGCCGCTTTCGTGCCCTTGGGCGGTCGTCCTCTTAGCAAATGGATTACCGTTTTTTTCAAAGCGCTTTTTGCTCCCACAAAATTCTACTGGCACAAACAAACGGTTATTCCTTCATATTTTACCTACGAGCTGCCAGCCACCAATCGTGAGTTTCTCGATGCCAACTCCACTTTTAACGATTCTCCAGCCAAAAAGCACAAAGCGATCGCTTACTTTTCCACTCTCGGCGTCAACGTTGACACTGGCGACGATCCTTTAGAAATTTTTAACGACCAAAAAATTGCTCAAGCGACCGCTGATTTTCAAACTGCTCCCACACCAGAGCCACAAGCTGTTGTTGCACCGCAAAAAGTCACCATCAAGCGTGACGTCACTGCTGATCATTCCACACGCCAACGCCAAATCATCACTCCTACTCAAGCTTCACTTAATTCTTTCCTGGAAACCAACAGTATTTTCCAGCCCATCCAAGTCACCGAGCAAATTACCGCTGTTGACGCTCGCTTGGCCGCCGCCGATTCCAACCTCGCAGCTCTCACCAACGATAATCCTGTCGCTTCTTTGGAAACGCAAACAACCAACGTTGATTCATCAGTTTATTCTACCGCTCCCACTCCCACCAATCTTCCTCAGCCACCACTTATCTCTCCAGAAACCGCCACATCGACTCCCATTCTCAACTCCGATGTAGTTTTGCCAAGTTTAGATACAAATAGCACGAGTGTTGCGTCAGCTTTTACTGAAGCTGTTCCCACCGAAAAACCAATTATCAACGAGTCTACTACTGTGGTTTCTCCCCTCACTCCCGGCGCTCCCATCGCTGCCACCGACAGTATTACTGCTGTCGCTCCCGTTACTTCAGTTATTAATTCTGCCAGCGCTGATAACGTCGCTGCTGTACCACTTGCTAATCAAACTACACCTACAACCGTACCGACAATTATTCCGCCAACCGATACGCCCAATGCTGCCACTACAGCAAACGCTAACGACATCATTTTACCCAATCTCGAACTCCCTGGTACTCCCATTCTCAGCCCTACCCCATCCGTTGCCACCGCTCCTACTCCACCCTTGATAACATCCCAATAATTTGTTATACTAGAAATATTATATGTCAGAAATCTCATCATCGACACAGAAATTCACCGATATTTTTGATATTACCAATAACATGGTGATTCTTAATGACGGCTCTATTTCCCAAATTATTGAGGTTGGTACTATCAATTTTGGCCTTCTGTCAGAAGAAGAACAAGATGCTGCCATTTACGCTTATGCCGGCATTCTCAACTCTCTCAATTTTCCCATTCAGATTATCATTAAATCTCAAGCTAAAGATATTAGCAACTATCTCAATAGTCTTGTCGAAGCGGAGAATAACACCACCAATCCCAATCATAAGGCTCAAATTGCGCGTTATCGTGAATTTGTCCGCACTTGGGTTAAAACAAGCAATATCTTAGATAAGAGTTTTTACGTCGTCATTACTGCTTCCGCACTTGATCTCGGCATTGGTACTGCCAAAAACGTTTTCAATACTACTGCTAGCGTTAACCTCGACCGTTATGAGCTTGCTCCTATTATCGAACGCGCTGCTGGCATTCTCAACCCTATGCGCGACCACCTTATTTCTCAATTTGGTCGCATCGGTCTTTTTGCCAATCAAATCACCACCCAAGAAATCATCAAACTCTTCTATCAAAGCTACAATCCTGGCGACTCAGAAGGTATCGGCATTATGGAAAGCCAAGATTTCGCCGCGCCTATCATCTCTGCCAATGTTGTCGAAAGCAAACTGGAGTAAAAGGAACATATGTCATTTAGTTTGTTCAACCTTTTCGGCAAGAAATCAGACAGCGATCTGTTTGATACCAACGCCCAAAAAGAAAAACAAGTTTTTGAAAAAATTCACCAGTTTTCTCAAGGTCTAGTTACTATTCAAGATGTCATTTCACCAGAAGCGATCGAAGTTGATTTTTCCGAACAAAAAATCAATTCTCACTTCACTCGCAGTTTTTTCGTCGCTGGCTATCCTCGCTCTGTTCTCGCCAATTGGCTTTCACCACTCATCAATTTTCCCGCCACTATCGACATTTCTATGTTTGTTTACCCCGTCGACTCTGCCGACATTCTTGAAAAACTCAAACGCAAAATCACCGAAATGGAAGCAGAACTTCAATCAGATTTGCGCGCCGGCAAAATCACCAATATCGATACCGAAGTCAAACTTGAAGATGCCGTCTCTTTACGTGAAGAACTCGCCAAAGGTACTTACAAGTTTTTCCAATTTGGCCTTTATTTCACTGTTTATGCGCCTTCTATGGAAGATCTTGATCGCATCAGCGCTGCTTTAAAATCTTCTCTCGGCTCACAGCTTATCATCGCCAAGCAAGCCACCATGCAGATGAATGACGGCTTCAAAAACACCCTTCCTATGGGCATTGATCGTTTCAAAATTAACCGCAATATGGATACCACTTCACTCGCTACCACTTTCCCCTTCACCTCTTCGGAACTTTCCATGGAAACCGGTATTATGTACGGCATCAACGAACACAACGATTCGCTCGTCATTTTTGACCGCTTTAAAATGGAAAACGCCAACATGGTGATTTTCGCCAAATCTGGTGCTGGTAAATCTTACACCACCAAGTTGGAAGTTATTCGCCAACTCATGTTCGGCGTCGACGTCATCATTCTCGACCCTGAGCATGAGTATGAGGATCTGAGTATCAAAATGGATGGTACTTACATTGACTTTTCATTTAACTCGCCCACCAAGATAAATCCATTCGATCTTTCCAATCTTTATGAAGAAGGTGAAAACGAGCTTGGTCAAAAAATCCTCTCGCTCCAAGGACTTCTGCGGCTCATGCTTGGCGAACTTTCTGCCGAACAGGAATCACTTCTCGACAAAGCGATCGTTGCTGCCTACAGAGCTAAAGGCATTACCCCCGATCCCGGTACTCAAACCAATGAACCGCCGCTTATGGAAGATCTTTACAAAGCGCTTATCGGCATGGAAATTCCCCCCGCCCTCGACATTGCCGCCCGTCTGGAAAAATTCATTACTGGTTCTTTCCGCGGTCTTTTCGATCAAAAATCCAATATCGATCTCTCCAACCCACTCATTGTCTTTTCCGTCAAAGAAGTCGAAGAAGAACTTCGCCCTATCGCTATGTACGTCATTCTCGATTTTGTCTGGACACGCGTCAAGCGCAATTTCCGCAAACGAATTCTGATCGTTGATGAAGCCTGGTATTTTATGAAAAACGCCGACTCCGCCAGTTTCCTTTATTCTATGGCCAAACGCGCTCGCAAATACTATCTCGGCGTCACCACCATTTCTCAGGACGTAGAAGACTTTTTGCACAATGACTACGGCAAAGCTATCGTCTCCAACTCCTCCATCCAGTTTTTAATGAAACAATCCAGCGTCTCTATTCCCCCTTTGGTAGAAACTTTCCACCTCTCCCAAGGTGAACGTCAGCTACTACTCGCTGTCGACGTCGGCGAAGGTATCTTTTTCGCTGGTCAAAATCACGTCGCCCTGCGCGTTGTCGCTTCTCCAGAAGAACACCGCGTGATCACTACCAACCCAGAAGAAATCATGCGCCGCCAGCAGCAAGCTGCTCTCGAACAAGAGCAACTCCTCGCCGCCGCCAATCCCCAACCCACCCCCTCCCCGCAAGCCACGCAAAACGCCGCCGAACTCCAAAATATTTACTCGATGATCAACAACCTCACCACCGACACTCAACAGGTAACAACTACCGATCAAGCCGCTCCTGAAACCAATTTCCAGGCAAAAAATAGTATTAATACCGCCAAACAGGTAGCAACTACCGGCACTACTGGCTCGCACGTCAGCGCCGATAAAATTCCCGATCAACCCACCGTCCGTCCAGATGGCAACAATCCCCCGAGTTTCGCTGGCCACGACGAGTATTCTATCGATGCTTACCGCCCGCCAAGCAACACCTAAAGTCATTTAATTCCCGCATTTGCCGCGACATTATAGCGCCATTTCTTTTCTAGTTATCAAATTTTAACGCTATATCAATTATTTTTTGCCTACATTTATCAAAATCGTGCCTCAAAATTCCATCTTGACATTGTGGAAAACTCAGTGTAAAACTTTATTCATGTCATCACAATCGCTCGCACTCGATGCTGGTTCACTTCAAACCCTCTGGCAAGAAACATGCACCGAACTTGCCACCACTGTTTCGCCACTTTTAGTTGATGCATGGGGGAAAACTTGCAGTCTTCATCAAATAGACGATTACGCCAACGGTACTCAATGGCTTTGTGTTTTTTTGTGTCCGTCTTCCTTTAACGCTCTTCAATTTGAAAAAAACCTTGGATCACACACCAAAAATGCACTTGCCGCTAAACTCGGCCGCCCTGTAGAGCTCAAATTTATTTTTAATCTTCCCACCCCTGCTCCCACTGTAGTTACTACCAAAACAACGCCTACTCCAGACACCACTCAAACCGTTGCCAATCTCCCCACCACCCCACCCCCCACTGTCGAGTATGCCGACGGTCTTTTTTCTTCTCACACCGTCCGCGACACTCTCGTTTCTCGCGCCGCCACCATTGCCAAAAACATCGGTTTACGCCCAGATTTCACTTTTGATACTTTTGCTATCTCTAGCTCCAACGAAATGGCGCACGTTGCCGCTTTATCCGTCGCCAAAAACCCAGGCGTGAGCTACAATCCACTTTTCCTTTACGGCTCTGTAGGCGTCGGTAAAACCCACCTCATGCAATCCATCGGCAACTATATTCTTCGCTCCCGCCCAGAAACCACAATTATTTACTGCACCGGCGAAGAATTTACCAATTCTATCATCCGCGCCATCCAAAACAAGCAAGCGCTCAATTTTAAAGACAAATATCGTACTTGCGACGTCCTTTTGATCGACGATATCCAGTTTATCGCTGGTAAAAACGCTGTTCAGGAAGAGTTTTTCCACACTTTCAACGCGCTTGTCAAGCAAAATCACCAAATTGTCATGACCTCAGATCGTCCTCCGCACGAAATCGCTCTCCTCGAAGATCGTCTTCGCTCTCGCTTTGAAGCCGGCCTCAAAATCGACATTCAGCAACCGTCTTTCGAGCTCCGCTCTGCCATTCTTCTCGCCAAGGCTAAAAGTTCTGGTCTTGAGCTTCCCATCGAACTTGCTCAAATGATCGCCGCCCGCATTGATTCTGCCCGCAAACTCGAAGGCATCGTCATGCGCCTCAAAAGCGAACACGAGCTTTCCGGCAAACTCATTGACCAAACACTTGTCACCAGTATCCTCGCCGAGACGCAACAACAAGAATACTCTCATCGCCAACTTCATCCCAAAGAAATCATTCAAGCTGTTGCCAATCATTATTCCCTCAAGCAAGCCGTCCTTATCGGCACTCGCCGCCAAAAAGAAATCGCCCTCGCTCGCCATGTTGCCATGTTTTTACTCAAGTCACTCCTTTCTCTCAGCTATGCTGAAATCGGTCAGCTTTTTTCCAATCGGGATCATACCAGCGTCATGCATGCTGTCGCCAAAATTAACGATCACCTCAAAACCGACAACGCTCTCCAAGAGGACATCAATGCTATCAAAGCCACCATTTTTGGCAACATTTATTAAAGCTCTTCACATAAATTGTTGTTAAACACGTGTTTAACAAATGTTTTACATGCACATCTGGAAAACATGAACAAATTTTGACAAATAAAAAACATAATCAAAAAAAATAAAACTAATGACAAGCAAGCATTCGCTTTATTCCTCGCGCTAGACCTCGCCAGCCACTTTTCTCCGTTTGCTCCAATAAGTATTCGCTACAAGTTGGTCGCTGTTTACACTCGCTACAAAATCCAAACACACTCACCAAAATTGCTCGCCGCCAGGGTGCCAAGCGTTTATGCACCTTGACTACACTCCGTGCCAGCGCAATCGCTGCTTTATTTAGCAGCTTACAATCATTTATCGCCAAAAGCGAGCCTGATTTCACACCAGACCCGCTATTTTCCGTCTTTTCTTGTTTCACCAATCAAACACCTTTGCGTACCACTGTCAACCGCGCTCGACCTTTTGCTCGGCGACGTTTCAAGACCTGGCGTCCTTTGGCCGTCATCATCCGTTTCAAAAACCCATGTTTGCGCATTCGTTTTTTCTTTTTTGGTTGCCACGTTCTTTTCATCGCATCCTTTCTTATCCAGATGAGATATTATACCACACTTTTGCTAATTTTTCGGCTTAAACGGCATCACTACGTATTTTCGCTCCGCCACCCCCGGATCACGCAACATCGCCGGCGTCGTGGGCGTATTACAACCCAGCCATACCGTCGCTCCTTCACAGGTATTCAAAAAATCTTGCAAATACTTAATATTAAATGCAATTTCTATCTCATCACCGTCTTTTTTTACCAATTCCTGGCTACTTTGAAAACTCCCATCACCCAGGCTCACCGCGTTGTATTCCAGCTGTTCCGCACTCAAGTGTAATTTCACAGTATTACTATCCACTTTGGTAAAAACACTTGCTTTAGCCAGGTTTTTCAACATTTCACTCCGTTCCAACTGCGCCTGGACTGCAAAATCAAGGGGCACAATTTTCTCAAACGGCGGATAACTCGCATTTATCAGTTTGCTAAAAAAGACAAACTGCTCGCCCACAAAAACCAGTTGCTCTGCCGCCACATTGTGATAAATTCCTACCTTGGTTTCACCAAGTACGCCCGCCACCGCCACCAAATCTGCCAGCGCCTTGGCACTCGCAATTACTTCAAGGTTATCGTCATCATTGATTTTCTCCTCAGTTTCCCAAATTGCCAAGCGAAAGCCATCAGTGCACACAATTTGTGTTTTTTCGCCTGTCGTTTTTAAAAGAATTCCTGTTAAAGCTGGTCGACTCTGGTCTGTACTTGCCACAAAAGCAACGTCGCTCACAATCTTCGCCCAAAAATCAAGATTCTTTTTCACCAAGCCATCAGCGTCAAAACTATCGTCAAAACCTGGAAATTCATCCGTTAAAATTGGTAACTTCACTTTATCACGCCCGCTGCACACTATTGCCTCTTTTTCTCCGGTTGTGACCTCTGTCTTTGCACCTTCCAAAAATCCCACTGTTTCCACAAAATTTTTACCTACGATTACCGTTTGACCTTCTTGCTCAATTTCTGCCGCCACACTCACTCGCAAACCTACACTCGTATCTGTGGTTGTCAAGCTAACTTTTCCTTCTTTAGCAACAAGATTGATCCCACCCAAAACCGGCAAATGCGGCCGTCTTGAAAGACAACGATTGATCGCTTTTACTGCTTTTGCCAGCTCGGCTTGTTTGACTGTGAACTTCATATCATCGATTATACCACACTCCTCTCTAAATATTATTTTAATTTAGTAGTAATTAGTAGAAAAGAAAAACTTAGTGGAAAACTCGCAACTGCACGATTTGTAATCTGTAAAAATAATTGGTGTTTTGGAAATATTTATGTTTTGCACTTCCAAAAATTGGACACTTGCGCCCGTGGAAAACTCCCGTCAACCATAGTGGAAAACTTACCCACCAAAATGTGACCAATCTCATTTGTAATTTACGTTTTTCACAATTCTTTTACTTTCTTCACTGCTTTCCACCGCTTTTCCACTCACCTTTTAACTTTCTTTTTCACCGCTTTGGTGGAAAACTCGCCACCATACAACTCCCACTTTAAAGTAAGGTGGCAGGTATGTAACCGCCTGGTGACTTGTTAATCTGTTGATTTTTTATGAGTGCCACTCATATTTTCTCAAAAATGTGGTATAATACACGCTATGACATATATTTTACGTACACTCGAGCAAACACTAGCACGTCTGACTAGCAGTCAGCCAGTGATTATGGTCACTGGTCCGCGTCAATCTGGGAAATCCACCCTTTTGCAGCATTTTCTTACTAGTAAAGGTCACAAGTTTGATTATGTCAGTTTTGACGATCCGCTCATGCGCGCCCAGGCTATCCAAGATCCCAAGCTGTTTTTAACAAATTTTCTCCGACCGTTGATTATCGATGAATTTCAATATGTGCCTGAAATCTTGCCGTATCTTAAAATTGAGATTGATCAACTTCGCTGGCAACGCTTGCGAGCCGGTATTGATAAGCCAGTTTGCCAGTTTTATTTGACTGGTTCACAGACATTTCAAACCATGAAAAACGTTTCCGAGTCACTCGCCGGACGAATAGAAATTCTCGATCTTTATCCCTTGAGTAATCGCGAGCTCTCGGAAGGCAAGGAAGAACCGTTTTGGCCAGAAATCAATCGTCTTCGCCGCCGTCGCCCCACCAAAGCGCTCACGGGTTTACCGCTTTTTGAGCGTTTTCTTCAAGGAGGTTTCCCAGAACTACATACCAACACTCACGTGGATCGCGAGCGGTTTTTTGCTGAATACATCAGGACTTATATGGAACGCGACGTCCGCGATATTGCCAATATCAAAAACGAAACTAAATTTTTCCAGTTTGTCTGTAGTCTGGCGGCCCGTACTGGTCAAGAATACAATCCCACCGATATCGCCCGCGATGTGGAAGTTGACAGACTCACTGTGGAAGCCTGGACATCAATTCTCAAAAACACTTATTTGATTTATTTGCTCCAGCCATACTACAATAACGACGTCTCCCGAGCGATCAAACGGCCCAAAATTTATTTTATGGATACCGGTTTGGCTTGCTATCTAACAGGTTACGCTGACCCGCGGGCTTTAGGCTTGAGTAACTACATTGGCGCGATTTTTGAAACTTATGTGGTGACTCAAGTGATTAAATCTTTGACTAATAACGGCTTTGATCCACGGTTGCACTTGTATTATTATCGTGACACCCTTAAGCGGGAAATTGATTTGCTTATTGTCCGCAACGGGCAGATGTACCCCGTGGAAATCAAAAAGAGTACTCATCCGGACCAAAAAGCAGCCAAGCATTTTGACCTGGTGGATCAATTTCCTTATCGCCGCCAGCCAGGCATTATCCTCTGCCTTGCTGATCGTTTGCAAGCCATCGACGAGCAAACCTATCTCGTCCCCCTCGAGTATATTTAAAAGTCACTGATTTTTTATGAGTGCCACTCATATTTTCTCACCATTTTCCTATTATCCCGTTCTGCGTTTTACGGCTTCACTGCGAGAAACTCCCTCTTTCGAGGGAGTTTCTCCACACAGTAATAAATAAAGAAAAGTAAATTAATTATTGCGGCAGTTTTTCAGTTTTTCCTGCATCTGGATCACTTTTGGGTTCATTTTCTTCCTTTCAAGAGAAACCTTTAGTACACGCAGCGCGCATAGAGGCCGCTACTCGTCTTAATGTAGGTGTTCACGCGGGAGTAGCTGAGGTACATGTACAAGTAGTGCGCCTGGTTATCATCGTACGGGGTAGAAGACCAATAGCTCGCATGGGAACCACCCCAAGTAGAGGGAGTAAGAGCGGAGCAAGAGGTCTGCACCGCCCGAGTACAGCCAAAAGCTTGTAATAAATCTAAGAATTTATCTTTGGTTGGTAAAGTACCACCTGCAGCGAGACATGATTCTTTGGCATCGGCCCAGTTGCAAGTATTACTACATATTGGACCCCATTTGATGCCGCCAATCGTTGTTTTAGTGCCATTGGTACAGCCACAGTTGTTGGTATGTGCCACCGTGCACGTAAACCCGTCACCTGTGTAACCGCTGGCGCAACTGCAAGCAGTGGAGTAACTCTCAGTCGCGTTGTCTCCACACTTACGGTAATTGCAGTCTCCCGTACCTGGACTGGTGCCGCCAGAATTGTTGGCGTAATAACCTGAGGCACAAGTACAAGCAGTAGAATAAGTAGCGGCGGTGTTAGCACCGCATTTTTTATAGTTACAGTCCCCTGTCCCGGGACTGGTAGAGCCAGAACTGGTGTACCAACCAGACGCGCAAGCGCAAGTTTGGGCGTAACTGGCAGTGGTGTGGCTGCCACAGCGGCGGAAAGAACACGCCGCGGTAAGACCGGAAACCGTGGTAGCACCGGAAGTGTTGGAGAAATAACCAGAATTGCAAGTACAAGTGGTACCTGTGACGTAACTACCAGTTGTGTTGGTACCGGTACAGTGGTTGTAGTCACACT
>CAYQLH010000001.1:53800-55475 GCA_964418385.1 uncultured Pseudomonadales bacterium | reverse complement strand
GATCGCGGTTTTCTACGTTTGGCCAGGTAGCGTTTAATCAAACGCGTGCGTGTTCACGCCTTTGGTCCAATCAATTTCTTCGTGCGAAGCCAAGATTTTTTTGATCGTTTTCTTGAGCGCATCATACTCTTTCTTGGTTTTGCCCTCAAACTTGATGGTAATATAAGGACCGTTTTGCGACGCACGCACGGTGGTCATCGCCGTTTCGGTGTCCATGCGGACGCCGTCGATCATATCATATTCCGCTTTGGGGAATTGCTTTTTGAGATCTTTGGTGATCACGTTTTTGATAAACTTAAACTTGATGTCATCCGCCAACCCCAGTTTGATCTCTGGACTGGTGACAAATTTAGGCAAGCTATCCACCGCTTCACCCAATGTTTCGCCTTTGCGTTCCAAATATTGGAGCAAACGCAGTGACGCATAAGCGGCATCGTCATGACCAAAGAAATTATCATTAAAGAAAATGTGACCGGAAAGCTCACCACCAAAAGGCGCGTTGAGTTCTTTGATCTTCGCCTTGATAAAGGAGTGACCGGTGATCCACATGATCGGTTTACCGCCGCGCTTGGTGATGGTTTGGCTCACTGCTTTGGAGCATAAATTGTTGAAAACAATCGGCGCGCCTGGCATGGTGTCCAAAACGTCGTCAGCAAAAAGCGCCACAATCGCGTCCATCCACAGCACGCGACCAGCTTCATCCACCACCGCCATCCGGTCGCCGTCAGCATCGTAAGCGAGACCCAAATCAGCTTCGTGTTTGAGCACACCTTCGCGCAAACGCTCCAAAACTTCAATTTCCGTGGGATCCGGTACCCCTAGCGGGAAAGTACCGTCGAGCTTACAATTTTGCTCGATGACTTCGCAGCCCGCTTCGTGCAAAATTTCGGGATAAAACATCCCGCTGGTGGAATTGCTCGCATCCACCACCACTTTCCATTTTTTATGTAAATTAAAGTTTTTCAAAATGGTACGCAAATAAGAATCGAAGATTTTGACTTTATGGTTTTTTGCCGGAGAAATCGCCGTCACAAAATCGCCCTTTTGCACCAATTCACGGAAAGCTTGCACTTCTTCAGAAAGCATCGTTTCCGAGTAGCCAGTGCCCAACTTAAGCCCGTTGTACTCACGCGAGTTGTGCGAAGCGGTGATCATCGCGTAGCCTTTGGTTTTGTACTCGTAAGCTGAGTAATAAACAATTTGCGAGAGAGCGTAACCGAGATCATAAGTCTCAATACCGCCATCGTTGAGCCCCTGGATAAAAGCTTTGGCGTACTCTTTGGAAGTCATGCGATTATCGTGACCCACCGAGCAGTCCACAATCCGGTGAATTGCCAGCCAAGTTGCGTAAGCCCGACCAAAAGTGTAATAAATATCGGGGCTGAGGTCGACATCCATTACCCCGCGGATGTCATATCCCCGAAAAATATTGGGGTTAACATCGTTGACAATGCGATAAGGCATAGTCCCTTTCTAATAATTTTGGTGCCCCAGGCGAGACTCGAACTCGCATGGCCTTGCAGCCGGCAGATTTTAAGTCTGCTGTGTCTACCATTCCACCACCAGGGCCTAATTGTTAATTGGGGATATTATATCACAAATTTGGCCGGCGGGCGGGGGTATAGTGGGAGCCATGCTGACGGTCGGGATCACAGGGCGTATAGCCAGCGGTAAG
>CAYQLH010000001.1:0-53790 GCA_964418385.1 uncultured Pseudomonadales bacterium | reverse complement strand
CACCAGGGCACAGCGTTATTATACCACAAAACAGTCGCGCTTTTGGGGTATAATTGGGACAAATGGAAATGATTGCACTCACCGGATCCACAGCTAGCGGCAAATCCACACTGGCGCGCTTTTTGCGTCAGCGCGGGCTTACCGTCGCCGATGCTGATGAATTTTTAATTAAACTCTTTGCAAAAAACGAAATTAAAGACATCTTGCAAGCTCGTTTTGGCTTGAAAGTTTTTCGCGACGACGCCTCGGTAGACACGGAAATTCTTTTCACCTATGCAGATGTCCACCCAGACATCCAGCTTTGGCTAGCACGAATTTTTGCCCAACCTCTCAAAGAGGCGCTCGAGCTTTGGCTTTTTGTGCAGCAGCGCGCTCACCAAAAGTTGGTTTTTGTTGCTGATGGCTATTTGCGTTTTGCTTTTTCAGCCTTGTCACTGGCACAAACTTGGCAGCTTAGTGCTGACGAAGAAATCCGCTGGGAACGTTTACAGGCGCGCGACCATCTGACTGGAGACTGCGCCCGCCAGCGATTAGAGACTTTAGACGCGCTAGCAAACAAAAGCAACTTTACCCACCTGCTAACCAATAACGGTACCTTTGCTCAGTTGCAAAAAAACTTGGACACACTTTTAAACGATTTACCGGCAAAATAACGCCTCAGTTCGCCCGAGAGACGTATTCACCGTTGGTTGTGTCAATCAAAAGCGTTTCGCCAGTTTTGATGAAAATCGGCGCCTGCACGGTTAAACCCGTCTCCATTACGACCGGTTTTTTACCTGCTGTCACGCGATCGCCCTTGATTGCTTCTGGTGCTTCGGTGACTTTGAGCTTGACTTTGGGCGGCAGTGTGACACCGATCGGCTGGTCGTCCAAAAACATCACGTAAGCCTTGACGTCTGGAGTTAAATAATAAACACCGTCACCCACGAGATCGCGTTTGACTTCAAATTGCTCATAAGTGCGCATATCCATGAAAGCGACCACATCGTCATCATGATAAGAATAAGTCAGCTCGCGACTAGGAATATCCAAAACTTCGATCGTTTCCGTGGATTTAAAAGTGAATTCCAAGGTATTACCAGTAGTCAGATTTTTGAGCTTGGCTCGTGTAAACGCCGATCCCTTGCCTGGAGAAACAAACTGCGTCCCTGTGACTTGATGTGGCTGCCCTTTAAAACTAATGTACATGCCCTTTTTGAGATTGCCGCCATTGACTGTTGCCATAATTCCTTTCCGCAAATTCTAAGATTCAATATTATACCACAAAACCAGCAAGCTCACGTCCACAAATTGCTTACCAGATTGAATTATAATTTTCTTTGATTTCGCGTGCAAAACTGCCACTTGCCAAAAGCGGGAAAAATGCTAAAATGAAACGCAAGGAAACTTATGGATATGAGTCGAGACAAAACTAAAAAACTGGTGATGTATCTTATTTTTGCCCTCATTGGCGTGATGGCGCTTGTGATTGGTGGCTTATTGATCAAAATGGTGAGTAACTCAACGCCTCAGGAAACGACCACAACCACGCCCGCCAGTGACACTCCTAGTACCGCCACGAGTAGCAACGATCACCCGGAAGAAGAGCCAGTGCCCATCAGTTATTCCTCGCAAACTAGCGAATCCCATGTAGAGGATTACCTCGCCAACGAAGTGACGGAACTCATGAAATATTATGGTGTCGCCAACACGGACGTTAATGGCACAGTCTACGCCACCAACGATTTAGTAGCACTCACCGAAAGCCGGACTGATCAAGTGGCACCCCCACCAGGAATTTACAAAGTGATTAGGCTTTTCGAGCAGGGTGTCGAAAAAGATATCAGTAGTTTGAACCAACTTGGGCGGGGCATCTATTTCCGTGTCAACGCCAACAACACCGTTGAGTTTAATTTTATGGGTTTGGAATTTGAGGGCACCTACGACAATCACTACATTTATACGGATGACGGTAATGCTATGCCTTATGTTTGGGATGGAACGACGGCGACAGCCACCGCTCATCGCTTGGAGGCAGACGCAGTTTTGGATAATTCCCCGGAGACTCAAGCGCTATTTGAATGAAAGATGACATGAAAAAAATCACCGACCAACTAGCAACCGCTTTTCGCCAAACTGTCTCCTGGATAAAGGCTAACCAAATCTTATCGCTTTCACTGGGTATCACTGCCGCTGTGCTTTTGATCATTTCTGCGATTACCGTAATGCTCGCTGCTGACAGGCAACGCGCAAATCTCGTTGCCCAAGCTGACGATAAATACCAAGCGCAAGCGCGCCGCTTACTCACGAGTATTCCGGAAGAAGAAATCGTCAATTCACTCGACAATACTCTTGCCGCCGCGTGGGCGTGGCACGCACTCGAAAAAGCCACTGATGAGACCTATCCACAAACAAAACATTATCTCAATCAAGCGCAAAAGTTGGTAGCCACTGATAAGTTGACGGCGCTCAACTGTTTACTCATGAGCGATCTTGAAGCCGATCAAAAACTAGATGCCAAGACACGCGCGATAGCGCACGAGCTTTGTTTAAGCGCCGCGGTGGAACTAAATTATCCAGAATTGGACAAATTGCATCAAGATATTCATCACGGCTACGAGCTCGAAGAGAGCGACAAAGTCATTCCTTTTGTTTATGTCGCGGGCTATCACCTGCAAACAGCCAGTAAGAATTTTGACAAAGATCTGCAAAAACTTCTGGTGGCCAATGAAGAACAATTAGAGAAACTCAAGTTTGACCAAGACGAAAGCCTCAACGAAGCCAATGTCAACACTCTTGTCTACCGTGATTTGCTGCTCGCTCTTGAGCGACACTTTGCGGCTTACAAGACCAATCTCGACTATCAACCGCGTGAAAATGAATTCCTAGACGTGGCAGCACTTGACTTTGTCTATCTGACCAAACGTGCTTTTCCACGCTACATGCAATTCGACACCGGGAACTTTACGCCCACACAAAGATGCTTGATGGCCGAGGCGCTGCGCCGCTACGCCACGGACATCACCGAAAACATCAATCCTGAGACTGACGGCGAAACTATCGCCCAACAAATGCGTCCCATTATTTCAGGTCCAGTTTGCCGCCTCGTCGTCACCAAGCGCACCGGCAAGGCCGACGACAAAGATAACGTGATCAATGATCTCACCACTCTCTCTGCGCAGCAGATCTACGAAAAACTAATTAGTAGCGGACTTTTGAGCCAATGAAGATTTTTAAACATTGTCACCAGTGGTTAAAATTGATAAGAACATTTGCGCTCGTTTTGATGCTCACCGCTTTCGTAAAAAGTCAAGTTTTGGCGTGGTCGTGCCCTTATCACAATAGCGGGGGGGGCGATCCAGACGTTCTCAATTACTGGTTCACGTCAAAGCTCAAAAGACCAAGCGAAATGGACGCCTTTATCAGCCAATGCGGTGGTCGCTTAAATTATAAAAATTTAGACACCAGCATTGATGGCAATCAGTATCGTACTTTTTGGGATTATCGGACGCTAGATAGCGGCGGTTGTACCCACAAAGAGTGGACACTGTACATGAGAAAAACAGCCTGTGACGGCACCATGCAACACTGTCGCACGGGTTACATCAGCGCCGCTGATTCTTTTGCTAAAAAATGCTCTTTGGTATGCGAGCGCTATGCAGCCCTGACCGGCAATTCCTGCAGCACTATTGTCTATCAAGACACAGTGGGTATTTTTGACGAAAAGGGTGAGACTTTTGAGGACAAACCGTTAAAATGGGCCACACCAGCCAAAGAAGCCTTACAGCGTTGTCGACGGGCAGTTTCTGATGTCAACCAACTGGTGAAGACCAATTTTGACGATTTAGAAAATTCGGAAGTGCCAGATCCTAATGGAAATAATCATGATTCTGTTTTAAACAAACTCAGTTATATTGAAAACAATGCCGATCGCAGTTACACCTATAACTTCGACAGTAAAATCAATGATTTGCAAAGCATTGCTGATGTCCGCAAAAATACGTATGACCGATATAACGCTCTCTACAGCAATGGTACTTATGATCGTCAGTGGCGCTACTTTGTTAGTTACAATGACCGTTCCAGTTATTGTTCCACCAATCAAAATCAAACTGATTGTGCTAATGGTTTAAAAAATAAGAAGGATTCTTATTATAATCAGTATTATCGTTATTACTATCTTGCTAACTATGGCACCGCTTCTTACAGTGGTAGTAATTTGTACATCCGAGCTGGTTCTTACGAGTATAACTGCGGGAGCAACACTTCGTCTAGTTCCTGCTTGGAGACCATCAGATCAAATCGAGATTACTACTACAAGCTGTGGGATAAATACTACGATTTATATTACTATGGTAATTATACTTACGAATGGTGGTATTATTTCCACTACAATGGCTATTCTTGGCCTTGTAGCACATACACAGATGCGAGCACTTGTCGCAGCAGATTGGCAACATACAAAAATGATGCCTATAAACAGTGGCAAGAAGCGGAAGAAAGCGTTGAGGCTGTTAGACAGTATCGCATTGAATTACCAACGTTACGTGAAGAATTAAAACAAGCCATTCAGATGGCTCGCGCTAGCTTGAGTTATTATGAACAAGTTAAAGGGAGAAATCAAACAAATGACTGGGCCCGTGATTTATGTCCTGATAGTAGCGTCGACAATGAACGGTGCACAATTCGCAAACTGATGGAGGGTTGTTTCAGAGCTGTAAACAATCGTTTAATAACTGGTGGCACCAGCGAATATGCCACTAATGGCCAGATTTATGGTGGACAGGAAAGTCGTAATTCCTTTTGCAACAGTCCGCACAGTAATCTTGCTTATCTCAATACCGGCTCGTGTGAGAAATTTGGCTGTTACCGGTATGAAAAAGACTGTCGCGAGGTTAATGAGTACTATGTAGAAGTGGACGAAAGTTGCGATGTCAGCAATTTTATCCGTTATGTTCCTGCAAGTGAGACTGGTCTGGGGCGTCAATGCAAGGAGTGCGGCAACTACAAGACATGCGCTCAAGCAGCAGCCTATGACTGGTATTATGATTCTTATAAGGATCAATTTGTACACGGTTTGAACTGGAAGAATAACCCGAATGGAAATCGTTACTGGCCTATTCGAACGTCATGTCCCGATGGTAGCGCTGGTCTTCCAAAAAAGCTCCCCAATGGTCAATCGTGCATTGTCGCCTGCCGCAAGCCTTGTAATCAGGTCCGTGACACAACCGGGCAGTTTATGAAAGAAGTAGGCAGTAACGCTTGTGACAGAGATGAAGTTGGCATTCGAGTAAATGTCGTTTACATGGGTATGAATTATCAATGTATCAGCCATTGTGAAAATGCTTGTACACATAATCATCTCTACTCACAGGAGCAGGTTTTTAGCGGGTACGGCGGCGGCGGCCACTGTGCAAGCGATAGTAGTCTCGCCACAGACGGCGCGCTTATTCGGAGTCACAAGAGAGGTATTTACACCGAGAATGGTGTGGTCTACTGCTATGACGCTTTATGTCCCGCTCCGCCAATAACTCCATCCTATCCTGCAGCAGACAAATGTGAAGCCTATGGCTATTACAGCTTTGACAATATTGCGGCACAGTGTGAAACTGGTGAATCAGAAGTTTGTCCAAAAGGAGAAATAGTTTATACATCAGAAGGAAGACCGATTAAATGTAGTTGTGGTTGCAAAACAAAAACAGGAGGTACTCCTGATCTTACTTGTTCTCGGGATAAAAACACTGACAGTAAGCAAGCGGGCGACCTTTATGAAAATAGAACCGAAATGTTTTATCGCGAACGCAATGCTTGGTTGACCTGGCGCGGTGAACGCATTAGGAGTTATGATGCCGCGGGTCAAGTCGTTTACGCTCCCAAAGCATATTATCGTGCAGGGACGACCGCCGAAGATATTCAAGTTTGCCGCTGGAAAGAGTGCGCACCTAATGACGCTGCTGCTTTCGCCTCTCGTAATGCAATCAAATCATATTGCCCACCTGAACGGCAGGAGTATGGCTACCGCGACGACGGTTGTGGACATGTGGAGCGTTTTGTCCGTCGTTGTATCACTCCACCTTCAGACAATGCTTGCAGTGCATCATCTGGTAGCTACTTCACCTCCACTCGGGGTAGCTACGGACTATATTATCGCGGCAGAGATTGTAATTGTGGTCCACAGTTTGAATGGATCTGCACTGGTAAAGACGATGAGAATTGCCGATTGGAAGAGATTGGGTGTAATCATTGCCCGCCTGCTTGTGTCAACGAGTGCGGTAACTCAAGTGCTGACGATGTGTTTGATTGTCGTTATGGCTTTTACGAGGTGGACTGCTTGGGTCCAGGCGGTAAATCGAAGACTACTGACGATTGCGGCATAGTCACTCATGGCACCAAAGCTTGTCAGGCACCAGTTTGTGAGACACCGGGGATGAAATTTCAAGATGACGATCGCACAAATTATATGAAGTGCTTCACTGCCATTGATCTCGACACTACACACCATGATCAAGCAGCTTACTTTATTAATACGCCTATGGGTAAACGTGAGATTAAGCCTGGATATGGTATTGGCGGCTACTATGAATGTGCTTACGGTCAAGTTAAAGTCAATACAGAAGACGCTTCTCACCCTGAGTGTACAGCTAAAGTGAATGCATTCAATGACACAGGTGAAAAACAATGTTTTGATATTTTGAGTTGCAATAAAAAGTCCGATGGCCGTGGCGGTTATACAATGGATACAGCTCATGCACAAGAATACAGCGGAAAAAAGGCGAATCTGAATGAAGGCACACTCTTTATCCCTGGCACCAAGAGCACCAATTATCGTGTCGGTGAACGTGGCAGACGTTGTGGGCTGGAGGTAGTTGTGACTAAACCCCAATGGACTATTGCTAATTACGATAGTAAAGCTAATGGTTCATTGTCATCCGCTGGAACAGATGATAATATGTCAGATGGTCGCTGTGGCGGTGGTAGTTCTTCTATAGCAAAGTTGAACAATGCTGACTTCACCGACGCCGCCAAAAATGACTTTAGCTACAAGTATTTTGCTGATAAAGTAGAAATCGACAAGTTACCAGATTGTCAGGCTGTAGTTAAGCGTATAAGTGAAGGTAATTATAGTGACAAAGACGCTGAGGGCTTTTACATTTGTCAGATCAAAGGTATCACGGAGAGTAAATATAAATACAACAAGACGGTACGCGATGATTCATGGCCGACCAAAAAGCGAGTCAGCACGAGTATGCTGGGCGCTCAAAGAGACGATCCGGCTCCAGACGGCGAAAACATGACCAAAAATTCTGCCTTCTTCGCGCCAGAGACTAATTTTATCATTTTTGTGACGGAGGGTGATTTCTTGATCGACACCAATATCTACACCGCTCCGGGGCATTTCAAGGCGATTATTGCTCGAGACACGATCACGATTGATCCTGGTGTGGGGACATTGCCAGCTCAGGCGTGGGAAGAAAACAAAGGCTGTCGCTCGCCTTATACTGCTGATCTGCAGGGCTTCTTTGCCGCTAAGCAATTTATCATTCCAAATTGGCGTGTCGCTGATCCAGATCTGTTACCATTTAATGGCGATCTCTATTGTGATCGGCAGTTGGCCGTGGCGGGGACAATGCTTCAGTGGAGTAAAGACGAAAACGGTGCTGAACTTCACAACGAGTTAAATCTTCCACGGACTTTTGGTGCTTGTGTGGGCGGGAAAGAGACTAAAGCTGATTGGGAGGTTGTCAAAGACGATCCGCGCCTTTATCCCAAATACAATGACAAGATGTCGCCACATCTTTTCTACTCGCGCCCAGACTTCAATACCTCAGCGCCAAGCTGGATGAAAGATCCACATGTCCAGCGCTACGAAGTTGCGATCTAAAGAAAGTCAAACTTGGTGACGGCTGGATGGTGTCGACCATCCAGCCGTCACACCTTGTCTGCGCGCGCATCCCTTGTCAAACTGCCCCTGAAAAACCCGCAAATCTGCGGTATAATACGCACATAAAGCAAAAAGAAAGTCTCTAATGTACGACTTCAAAAATTATCAAAACCGTGGCCGTGAAGCTCTGGAAAGCATTCGCACCGATATTGGTGCTTTGCGCACTGGCGGTGCCAGCCCTCAGCTGCTCGATAGTGTCAAAGTAGAAGCCTACGGGACTACCATGAAAGTGACCGAGCTTGCCGCGATCACGGTCACCGACCCCACGATGATCGTTGTCTCGCCGTGGGATAAGTCTGTTTTGGCAGCGATAGAAAAAGGTATTCAAAGTGCCGGCATCAATTTAAATCCGGTGGTGGATGGCGAAATTATCCGTATTAGCGTGCCGCCACTTACTGGTGAAGATCGTGCCAAACTCGTCAAAACCCTGCATCAAAAAGGAGAGGACGGCAAAGTGCTGATCCGCACCTTGCGAGCCGAAACCAAACGAGACATCGAAGCGCGCCAAGGGAGTGCAGGCATTTCCGAAGATGATATCAAGACAGACCTCGCCGCACTCGAAGAAGAAACCAAAAAATTAATTGCCAGCGTGGATGAACTGGTCGTTGCTAAAGAAAAAGAATTAACCACCTTATGATCTTAGGCACGATCATTATCTATCTTTTGATTTTAAGTGTTCTTGTGATTGCGCACGAGTTCGGTCACTTTAGTGTGGCCAAGTTTTTCCACGTGCGCGTAGACGAGTTTGGGATTGGTTTTCCGCCGCAGCTTTGTGAACTTTTTCGCTGGAAAGGTACAAATTTTGTGCTCAATTTATTGCCTTTAGGCGGATATGTCAATCTTGCTGGAGAAACAGCTCCCGCTCAAGAGGATCGTTGCTCGCACACCAAAACCAACACTGACACCGCTGATCAAACTCTGTTTTATCACAAACCAGCGTGGCAGCGTTTTTTGGTCATTCTTGCTGGTCCGGTGGTTAATCTTTTTTTGGCAGCTTTGGTTTTTGTCCTTGCTTATGGCGTCTGGGGCATCCCGCGCAAAGTCACAGGCCAAGTTTATATTGATTACGTGGAAGCAGAAAGCCCAGCCGCCATTGCGGGTATTAGCGTTGGTCCCCGTCTTTATCGCCTCAGCGATAGTTCGGCAAGTAGCGTTTTAGTCGAAACTCGCGAACAGGCTATGGCCTATTTTGCCGCTCATCATGGCCAAACGATCACTTTGGAGCTCATCGGCGATTGTCATGAAGGTGTGTGCACTGGCAACATCGCCACCTACACCGCCACTTTACGTCGCGATGAAAATATTCCTGTCGGCGGTGGGGCCATTGGTCTTAGTTTTAGTTCTTATCAGGATTATTTTTATCCTTGGTATCAGCATATTCCTTTAAGTGTCTATTATGGTTTTCGTCAATCGTTTTACATGACTGGAGCGATGCTACAAGGCTTGTGGACAGCTCTCAAACAGCTTTTCACTCCAGGAAAATCGGAAGTTGTCGTCATGGGGCCGGTGGGTATCGTCAGCGAACTCGATCGTCAAGAAACATTCCGCGCGGGAATGATGAGCATTATTAGTTTCGCTGGTATTCTCTCGCTCAATCTTGGCGTGATCAATCTTTTGCCGATTCCTGCAGTGGACGGTGGTCGACTTTTCTTGATAATTTGCGAAAAAATCGTCGGTCGGCAGCGAGTTGCCAAAATCGAAGGTTTGCTTAACTACGTTGGTTTTGCGCTGGTGATTTTACTGATGTTGCTCGTTACCGGCGCTGATATTATGAGATTATTTACAGGAGGTTAAAATGGCACCCCGTCAGAAATTACCCAAAAAAAAGTTTCGCCAGCGCAATGCAAATCGCCCTGCTGCCAAACAAGCGGGTACACTCCCGCCAGACACTTCGAAAGTCGTGACAAACGCGCCAAAACGTGATACAATAAGCGCATATGACTTTTTCGGTTTTCCGGCTAGTGTTTTCACTACCGATCTCAAGAGAACCGGATGGGCGACACTTGTGATTCTCGCACTTCTGGGCGTGATTACCGTAATTGCTCGTACAGTCTGAAAGGAAAAGAATGAAAAAAAATGACAAATTACTTTACCTGGTGCCAGTTGTTCTCTTTTTTGTTTCTTTATTAATTTCGACTCTTGTCTTCCGCTCGGGTAACCATCAAGCAGCAAAGGTAGCCGAAGCCACGCCGGAGCCAACACAACCCGAAACCACCGCCGACGATACCTTGATTTCCGGTCTTGACGCTTTGCCAAAAACTGAAGTTTGTCCCCTCAATGGCGTCTATTACTCCGAGCCTGAGCGCACTGCGTGGGAAAAACGTCGTCCACTGGCTGTCATGATCGAAAATTCGCAAGACGCACGTCCGCAATCAGGGCTTACCAGCGCTGATGTTGTCTTTGAAGCTGTCGCCGAAGGAGGAATTACACGGTTTATGGCCCTTTTTTACTGTGATGTCCAAGATGAAGACGTTACTTTGGCCCCTATTCGCTCGGCACGCACTTATTTCATCAACCTTGCTTCAGGGTTTAATCGCCCCATGTACGTCCATGTGGGCGGTGCCAATCTGGAGGGTCCGGCTAATGCCTTGGGGCAACTTTCCGACTATGGCTGGACTGGCGAAAACGACATCAACCAATTCAGCGTTGGTTATCCCACTTTCATCCGCGACTACAATCGTATCCCTGGCAAGGACATCGCCACCGAGCACACCATGACCACCAGTACCGAAAAATTGTGGGAAGTGGCGACCAAACGTGGCTGGACCAATATTGACCCGACCACCGATGATGATTGGTCAGAAGATTATACTGGCTGGAAGTTTGTTGATGCCGAAGCGGGCAGCGGCTCGCAAAATATCAGTTATAGTTTCTGGAGTGGTTTGCCAGCATTTGACGTGAGCTGGAAATATGACGCCGCCAGCGGCAAGTATCTGCGCTCCAACGGTGGCGAAGCCTCAAAAGACTTGGAAACCGGCGATCCGTTGGCCTTCACCAACGTCATTGTGATGTTTGTGGACGAAGAAGGTCCGATTGATGAGCTCAAGCACATGATGTATGACGTTATTAGCAAGGGTGACGGTATTCTCTTTTCTGGTGGCGAAGCCACCGAGATCAAATGGTCCAAAAAGTCGCGCGAAAGCGAGCTCGAATTTACCACCAAGAGTGGTCAGGAGCTGGAAATACCGCGTGGCAAGATTTGGATCAGCCTCGTGCCCACAGGTAACGATGTCAACTATTAAAGCCAAAATGTAGCAAGCAAACTCGCCTACGCTAACGGGCGAGTTTTACGTTGTTTCAGTGCCAATATCGAGTGATAAATTAGTTGCTTCTTCTGGCACGATCTCGAAAAGCCAAATCATCTCTCGCGCCCCAAAACCAGCATCACAGCCGGTCAGCCATTTCAAGGCGCCATTTGCCTCGAGCGTTGCCACGAGCTCGCTATCATCAGTTGGTGATATTTTTTCGGCTGCGTACAGATAATACCACTTTTTATCCGGAAAAACTTGCTGCAATTCCTGTAAAAATGAAGTCTCAGTCACTGAGTCTAGCGCCGATTCATCCCAGACAGTGTAAGAGAAATCTTCGTGTGTGGGCAAATAATAAAAACGATAACTTGCTGGTAAAAAACCAGCCACCGCCGAGCCAAATTCTGGTCGATTGCCCATCACTATCACTGCCCCATCACTGGGGATTTTTTCTTGAATATAGGCGGCAATTTTGCCTGCTTGTGAATAATTGCCCTTCCACTCACGCCACCACCAATACATCCCAGTGGTAATGCTCGCGATCAACAAAATCACCAAGGAAGACTTTTGCAATTTCCAATCGACACTCAGCATTTTGGGCAGTGGTTTTTCGCGGCGTAACCAGTGAAAAAATAGCCAAATGAAAATGACGCTGATACTACGCTGCGGAATTTGCCCCCAAAGGGCAACGTAAATCCACAGTTGCCAGCCCACAGCAGGGATGATTTGCAAATAGTCTCGCGGATAAGCGCAGATATCGACGATTAAGTGCCAGACTACCACGCACAAAAGCAAATAAATACTCCAGCGCCACTGCCACCACAGATAAAAATTGTCGCCCAAAAGTTGCAGGGGCAAGTAATTCAATTTTACCACTGCCGATTTGAGGTCAGTCGCGCCATTACCCACCATCTGATTTTTGTGCAAACTCCCCATCAGCGGCCACGCCGTCAGCAAAAGTAAGACGCCAGTCATGATCCAACTGTAAACTAAAATCTGGCGCGAGCGCGGCTTTATTTGTGGCCAAGCTTGGATATTTTCCAGCAAAAACACCAACAAACACATTCCCACCAGTCCAAGCATAATCACGTGAGTATTAGCCAAAAACCAAACACTCAACAAATAAGCCCAGGGTCGCTGCCAACGCTGACGGTGAGTGAGTGCCATTGCCGCGATAGCGAGAGGAATTAAAGCGTAACAGCGCGCCACCACCGGGTACCAGTACAGCATCGGCAAACAAAAAATAAAGGCACACCGCTTCCAACGTACAAAGGGACTTTTAAAGACAATCAACGCTGCCGCCAGCCACACCAAAAAAGCGCTTAAAAAATTGACGCTCGCCAAAGAAAAACCGGCATGTGCCAAGGGCCAAATCAGCAAGTACCATAGCAAAAAATGTCCTTCGTAAGCGAGCATTTGCCACAAGTCGTGAAAAGTGCAGTCGCGCACCAAAAGCCATTGCTGAGCTTCATCGCGCCATTGCTCGTGATGTGTCGCTCCCAAAATCAGCAACCCTGCCAAAACGAGTAAACTCAGGCTTTCCCAACCGTAGCGCCGCCACCACGTGCGAATCTTGCTTTTCATACCATTTATTGTACCACACGATCAAGCTTCCAGATTGTGAGGTTTTGTGTATGATTAAGTTTATCGCAATCGCAGCTGAGCGGAGAGAACAATGTGCCACAAAAGCAAAATTTGCAAGCGTTATTTCTGTCCAATGTGCTCAAATAGACAATCGCAACACGCAAATTTTGCAACAATTTCACAACATTTACGCCTGGAAAACCGTTATGCTGCACGTGCAGCATAAACTGTAAATTGTCCAAAAGACTTGACAAAAATGCATTTTTGTGATCTAATAAAGTCAATGTCAGCAAAAACGAATCAAGACAATTCTCGTGCCAATCAAGCCATCGACACTTTTCGCCGCCAGCTGCGTCAAACGCACCTCATCGCTCTTACAAGCGCCGCTTTAGGTCTCGTCCTGGGCGGTGGTCTCGGGTACGCCCTCGATTTGGTTCTTGACAAAAAATTTTTTTATACTATAATCGGACTCGTCTTAGGGTTTGTACTTATGAACATCATAACCATTGCCACCACTAGAAAAATGATCAACCGCGAAAGGACGCGTTCTCACGCTCGCTAAAATATGGAGGAAGCAAATATTGTCAGTCGTTTTTTTGGTTTTTTGTTTCCTGGAGTTTCTGGATTAGAAGTTAGTCTCACGCCTGGAGTCCTTTTCCACATCGGTCCTTTAGCAGTTACCACCACTCTCGTTTTACAGTTTTTAGTCAGCGCCATCATTATTATCGCTTTGGTTTCCACCCGTCGTCACTGGCGCGCAGTCCCCAGTAAATTCCAACTGTTAGTGGAAATGCTCGTGATGGCTGTGTGGAATCAAGTGCAGGGTATCACCGGCGACGAAAAACGTTCACGTCAGCTTTTCCCGCTCGCTTTTTGTCTTTTTACCTTTATCGCTGTGGCCAACCTTATCACTCTTTTTCCAGGACTCAGTGCAATTTCCTACGGAAATATCAGTCTTTTCCGCTCTGTTTTGGCTGACTACAGTATGATTTTAGTCATGACTTTGATCGTGGTGATCACTTGTCAGCTTTGTTTCATTATGGTCAACGGTTTTGGCAAATACTTACACAAGTTTTTCAACTTTTCCAGCCCCATCGCTTTCTTCTTGGGTTTAATGGATGTCATTGGTGAGCTTGCCAAAATTCTTTCCCTTTCATTTCGTCTTTTTGGTAACGTTTTTGCCGGCGAGGTCTTAATGGCAGTGATGACAGCTTTGGTGCCATATTTCGTGCCGTTTCCCTTCTTCGTCCTCACGCTTTTTTCCTCTGTTATCCAGGCTTACGTTTTTGCCCTCCTGGCCACCATCTTTATCAATGGTTCGCTTGATGTGATTGAAAGTTAAACTATGGTATAATACGGAGTATGGTATAAAGTAAAAAATAATTGATAAACAAGAAAGGATATATGGAAGAAATCGTACAAAACGCCGCTGCCATTAAAGCCTTGGCTGCTGGTTTGTGTATGGGTTTGGGTGCTTTGGGCCCAGCGGTCGGTGAAGGCTATGTTGCTGGTAAAGCTTTAAATGCGATTGGTCGCAATCCGGAAGCGGCAGACAAAATCAGCGGTCTCGTCTTTGTGCTCATGGCCGTTTGTGAGTCAACCGGTATTTACTCACTGGTGATCGCGCTGATCATCCTTTTCACCTAAAAATTATAAGCAAGTCACTTTCGGGGGCAAATTATGGAATTAATTAATGCGTTAGGAATTAGTTGGCCAACTGTGATCTCGCAGCTGATCAATTTTGCGCTGCTCTATTTTATTCTCAAAAAGTTTGCCCTCGAAGGTTTGCTCGAGTTCATCACCAAACGTCAAAAACAAATTGTCGACGGTCTCAATAATGCCAAAAAAGCAGACGAATCGCTCGCACAGGCACAAGCGCAGCAAGAAGAAATTCTTGCGAGTGCTCGCCGTGAAGCCAGCGATATTATCGCCACTGCCCGCACTCAAGGTCAAAACCAAGAACAACAGATCGTCGCTGCCGCTAAACAACAAGCCTTAAAAATCGTCGCTGACGGCGAAAAACAAGTTGCTGTCACCAAAGGTAAAATGATGCTTGAGGCAAAATCCGAACTCGCTGCTATCATTGCTACAGGCGTGCGTCGCATAGTTGACGAAAAAGTGGATCCTGCGACTATTACCGCCGATTACCTCCAAGAAGGAGTGAAAGCATAAAAGCTATGGCAAAAATTAAAACCTCAGACTATATTGACACTTTACAAGCTATCCTCGAAGAGAGTACGCCTGCCAGTCGCGAAGAAAATTTCGCCGGTTTTCTGCAACTTTTGCGCTCTCATCGCCAACTTGGTTTGATCAACAATATTTTAAACGGTTTGCGCGAACGTCTTGACGCCACCAGTAATAGCCTCACCGCTCAAGTCCAAGCGCCGGCACCACTTACTCCAGGTCAAAAAAACACCCTTCAAGATTTCCTCGCTGATCAGTTTCACGTCCAAAATGTCAATTTAGAAATTAGCACTGATGCCAGTCGCCCTGGCATCATCACTACGGCTCGCGATCGTCGCTACGACTGGTCGCTAGAGCGACAATTATTAGATTTTCGCAAACAATTATTAGCATGAAAGTCATATGTCAGAAACGAATTTATTAATCGCCGAACTCAAAAAGCAAGCCGAATCCTTTACCAAAGGTTTCAGTGTAGAAAAAATCGGAACGGTACTTGAAGTCGCTGATGGTGTTGCCAAGATCAGCGGTCTCAGCGATGTCGGCAGTGGCGAAATGGTGGAGTTTGAGCATGGCGAAATCGGTTTGGTGCTCAATCTTGAGGATACGACGGTGGGCGCAATTATTTTGGGCAGCGATACTCAGATCAAAGAAGGTCAAACTGTCAAGCAGCTCGGTAAAATTCTGTCCATTCCCGTGGGCGACGAGCTCATCGGTCGCGTCGTTAATCCTTTGGGTCAACCAGTAGACGGCTTGGGCCCGATTAAAGCAGAAACCTACAACCCCATTGAAAAAATTGCTCCTGGTGTGATTACTCGCGAAAGCGTCAATCAGCCTTTGCAAACGGGTATTAAAGCTATCGACGCTATGGTGCCGATTGGTCGCGGTCAGCGCGAGCTGATCATCGGTGACCGTCAGACCGGTAAAACGGCAATTGCGATTGACACCATTCTCAACCAAAAAGACCAAAACGTGGTGTGCATCTACGTCAGTATCGGTCAGAAAGAGTCCAAACTCGCGCGCCTAGTAGAGCAGTTGCGCCAAGCCGGAGCACTTGATTACACCGTCGTTGTGGATGCCGGTGTTTCCGAAGCCGCCGCTTATTCTTATATCGCTCCCTATGCCGGCGCCGCCATTGGCGAATACTTTATGGCTAAAGGTCGCGACGCTTTGGTGATTTATGATGATCTTTCCAAGCACGCCGTCGCTTATCGTCAAATTTCGCTTATTTTGCGCCGTCCACCGGGACGTGAGGCTTTCCCAGGCGATGTTTTTTATCTCCACTCACGACTTTTGGAGCGTGCTGCCAAACTCAATAAAGATTACGGCGGCGGTTCGCTGACAGCCTTGCCCATTATCGAAACGCAAGCCGGCGATTCTAGCGCTTACATTCCCACCAACGTTATTTCCATTACTGATGGCCAGATCTATTTGGAAACTGACCTATTCTATCGTGGCATTCGCCCTGCGGTCAATGCTGGTCTTTCAGTTTCCCGTGTCGGTGGCAGCGCTCAGACCAAAGCCATGAAGAAAGTTTCCGGTCGTCTGCGCGTCGATCTTGCTCAGTTCCGCGAGCTGGAATCGTTTACACAATTTGGCTCAGACTTAGACGAGAAAACTCGCGAGCAGATCGAACGCGGACGCCGCGCCACCGAAGTGCTCAAGCAAAAACAATACGCCCCGCTGACAATGTCAGAGCAAGTAGCAATCTTGTACGCTTTGGGACAAGGTTATTTGGACGACGTCGACGTTGCTCAAGTGGGTACTTTCGAACAGAGCTTGCTCCGTTTCTTACATGATCAAGACGGTCAGGCTTTAGCTTTAATTGACAAAGTCAAGGATTTAACACCAGAAGTAGAAGCTGCTCTTAAAGCCGCTTTGGATGCGCACGCCGTTTTGTTTTCGCACACCGAAAAATAAGTAAAGGGATTGTATGGCAGGCTCTATCAAGCTCATCAAAAGACGGATCAGATCCATCTCTTCCACCGCCAAGCTCACCCGGGCGATGCAAATGATTGCCACTGCCAGCATGCGCAAAGCCGTATTACAGTCGCATGCCGCTCGTCCTTTTGCCGCCGCGACCATTAACTTTCTTAATCGCTTTTCTACTTACATCGCTGCCAATAAAATTGATCATCCATATTTGCGTGAATTGCCACTTGAAAACGTTCTCGGCGTTGTCATTACTTCCAATCGTGGTTTGTGCGGTAATTATCACTCGGCGCTTGAGAAAAAAATCCGCTCTGTCGTTCAAAATCCAGCATTTTTAATCACTTATCCGCTTGACGAAGCCACTAAAGAGCAGGCAGCCAATCCACCACAAGTAAATTTTGAATGGATTGTGGTCGGTCGCAAAGGCGAAAAAATGATTCGCAAACTCAACCAACCCATCGTTGCGTCATTTAACAAGCTTAATGAAAACGTTGATTTAAAGGAATTAAATATTGTTTATAATCTCATTCGCGAAGCATATGATTCGGGTAAATACCAAAAAGTTATCATTTTTTACACCGAGCACATCAATAGCCTGCGTCAAGTACCATCGGTAGGACAACTTTTGCCCATTTCGCACTCACAAATTCAGCGTATCGCCGACGAATGGGAAATTAATTTTAAAGACTTTACGACCTCGCATATTGCCGTTGGCGATTATGAAATTGAACCAGGTGCCGGGGCAGTGATTGACAGTATCAGTTTACTTTTACTCAAAACCCTTTTATACTATTGTGTTCTCGAAAGTAAAGCCTCAGTAGAAAGCGCGCGGATGATCGCCATGAAAAATGCGACTGATGCCGCCAGCGAAATGGGACAAATTCTCACGCTGGCATACAATCAAATGCGTCAAGGTAAAATTACCAATGAAATTGCAGAAATTAGTGCTGGCAGAGCAGCTTTGGAATAAAAATTATGTCATCAAACAATTTACCAAACGGTCATATTTCACAAATCATCGGTCCGGTGGTGGACGTCAAATTTCCCGCCGGTCAATTACCTCAAATCTATGATGCCCTCACCATTGAGCATCAAGATCACACACTCACTTTGGAAGTGGAGCAACACTTAGGCGGCAACGTCGTGCGTACCATCGCTTTGGGTAGCACTGATGGTCTCAAGCGCGGTCTGGAAGTCACCAACACTGGTGCACCCATCAGCGTACCTGTGGGTGATAACTGTCTGGGGCGCATGTTTGATGTCACCGGTAATCCTATTGACGGCAAGCCTAATGTAGACAAAAATACCCCAAAGTTGCCAATTCACCGCGCAGCACCAAGTTTTTCTGATCAGAAAAATTCAGTAGAAATTTTCGAGACGGGTATTAAAGTTATTGATTTAATTTGTCCGTTTATCAAAGGCGGTAAAGTCGGTCTTTTCGGTGGTGCTGGTGTCGGTAAAACAGTGCTCATTCAAGAGCTGATCACCAATATCGCCCAACAACATGGCGGTTATTCGGTCTTTGCTGGGGTAGGGGAGCGTACTCGTGAAGGCAACGATCTTTACCACGAAATGATCGATTCTGGCGTGATCAACAAAACGGCTTTAGTGTTTGGTCAGATGAACGAACCACCGGGAGCCCGCCAGCGCGTTGCTTTTACCGGTCTCACTATGGCTGAGTATTTCCGTGACGTTCAGAAAAAAGACGTGCTGCTTTTTATCGATAACATCTTCCGTTTCACCCAGGCTGGGAGTGAGGTTTCCGCGCTTTTGGGTCGGATTCCCTCAGCCGTGGGTTATCAGCCCACATTAGCTGAAGAAATGGGGCGTCTCCAAGAACGGATTGCCTCCACCAAGGATGGTTCTGTAACTTCAGTGCAAGCAGTTTATGTGCCGGCAGACGATAATACTGATCCGGCGCCAGCAACCACTTTTGCTCATCTTGACTCCACAGTGGTGCTCAATCGCGCTCTTTCAGAGTTGGGTATTTACCCGGCTGTGGATCCACTTGATTCTAGCTCCACGATTCTTTCACCAGATGTTGTGGGTGAAGATCATTATCAAACTGCCCGTGAAGTCCAGCGCGTACTCCAACGCTATCGGGACTTGCAGGATATCATTGCGATTTTGGGCATGGAAGAGCTTTCAGACGAAGACAAGATCCTGGTTACTCGGGCGCGCAAGGTTCAGCGCTTCCTCTCACAGCCATTCTTTGTGGCGGAGCAGTTTACTGGCAATCCAGGAAAATACGTCAAAATTGCTGATACTGTCCGCGGTTTTCAAATGATTCTTTCTGGCGAACTCGACGAAGTCTCCGAGGGCGATTTTTATCTCAAAGGTAGCATAGAAGACGTGATAGAATCAAGCAAAAAGTAGCATATTGCACACATTTTGTCTATATGAAAAGTTTTAAGCTGCAAATTATCACTCCGGAAAAGGTCGCTTACGATACCGAAGCGGTTGAGGTTATCCTGCCCACCAAAGACGGTGTTGTTGGCATCTTGGCTAACCACGTTCCTTATATCGCCCCGCTTAAAGCCGACGAGCTCCTGGTTTACAAACGTCATGACGGCAGTGAAGATGATGTGATTTCCTTTGCTGTCGACGCTGGCGTGGCTGAGTTTGCGGGCAATGAACTTTTGATTTTGGTGGCCGAAGCTTCGCAAGCGGCGGACATTGATCTCGCCCTCGCCCAAGACGCCAAAAAACGCGCCCAAGAGCTGATGGCTCAAGAGCTCACCGATGAAGATTACGCCAATACTTTGGCCCTGATCGAACGTGAAACAGCCAAGATCAAAGTGGCCAGTAAATATCGGATGAAGCATCGTGTCAGCTAAAATCAATTCCAGACCTCAACCGCTTGCCTCGATTTTACGCCCGAGCAAACTGGAGGATTTTATCGGTCAGGCTCAGCTTATGGGCGACGGCAAGCCACTGCGTCGTGCTCTCGAGCAAGGTAAGGTTTACTCGATGATTTTTTGGGGACCACCGGGAGTTGGCAAGACCACTCTCGCCAGACTTGTTGCCTTGGTCAATGATCGTCATTTTTACGAGGTTTCAGCCGTGGCTGCTGGTAAATCGGATCTCAAAAAAATTATCGATGCCGAACGTCGCGCCCAGAGCGAACTTGAGTTTCTTGTTTACGGCGCACCAGTAATTTTTCTCGACGAAATCCATCGCTTCAATAAAGCCCAGCAAGATTATTTATTGCCTTTTGTGGAATCTGGAGAAATTGTCCTTATCGGTGCCACCACGGAAAATCCTAGTTTCACCATTAATAACGCTTTGCTTTCACGCTGTCGCGTCTATACCTTTCAAGCCTTAAGCGAAAATGATTTACAAGTTGTCATTGATCGTGCCCTGGCATATTTGCAAAAACAAAATCCCAAAGTTAAACTTAACTCACAGACGCGCACTTGGTTGCTCACCTATGCTGGCGGTGACGCTCGCCATCTCCTCAATCTTCTCGAGCAAACCTGGGATACTTTTGGTGATTTAAAACTTGATCACTTGCGCGCTAGCGCCCAAAACACTCTTCGCTATGATCGTGATGGGGAAGAGCACTATAACACTATTTCTGCTTTTATTAAATCGCTGCGCGCCTCCGATCCTGACGCGGCTTTGTATTATCTTGCCAGGATGCTCAAAAATGGCGAACAACCAGAATATATTGCCCGTCGGATGATCGTTTTTGCCAGCGAAGATATTGGCCTCGCTGTGCCGACTGCTTTGGTCGTCGCCAACCAAGTTTATGAAGCGATTACCAATATTGGGATGCCAGAAGCGCAAATTAACCTCGCCCACGGCGTTGCTTATTTGGCACTGTGCAAAAAAGATCGTCGCGCATACGAAGCTTACTTTGAAGCTTTAAATGATGTGGAAACACATGGTAATCTAGAAATCCCACTTTACTTGCGCAATGCGCCCACCAAGCTCCTCAAAGAACTCGGTTATGCGCAAGGCTACGAACCGTACAATGAGTCAGGACAACCATACTTGCCCAAAGAGCTTGAGAATCGCCACTATTTCACTGATCAATCTGGACACAAATTTATGGGGCGCGATCTTTAAACTGCTAGACAAAAAGCCTAAATGTGCGGTATAATAAATAAGTATGAAAATCAAGGCATCTAAAAAAGTTTATATCCTTAGCGGCGTCATGGCAATCTTTTTGCTCTTACTTGTCGTTAATAGCCGTTGGTTTTTAACGTTACCTTTCATACCGGCGTCATGGCGCAACAATTTCCAACTCAATGCTAATATCTTGCCGGCAAGTGACGATTCGCGTAGCCTTTTTGTGGCGATCAATCCGGGGTTTAGAGCTGAATTCGGTGATAAAGAAAATCCCACCAGCGCTTTTTTGCGTTTCGAAAAAACAGCTACCGATGTCAATTCTAATGCTGACGTTTCTGCTAATCTTCTCGATTCGCTTGCGCTGGTACAAATTAGCAAAGATTACCAGCCTGGCATTGAGTGGCAGCTTTTCAACGTCGGTATCGATGCCACTCAGCTTTTTGGTGGCACTGTTTTAAGCGAGGACAGCGAGCTTCTAGGACTCACGCAAGAACTTCTGGCTGATCAAATTGCTGACACTACTACTGATCTTGAAACAATTACTACGAGTCAGAAAGTTCAAACTGCCACCACTATTGAACGTTTTCAAGGGTACGATGTGGTCTCCAATCTCGAAGTGGCCAACGATGTCGATCTTAAATATACTGTCGAACCAGGTCGGGGTATTGCCGCTAATATTTGGATTGGCGATCGCGAGTATTTTGATACCGCTTGCTTAAAGCTTTTAAGCCTCACAGGTTCAGACGCGGGCTGCAATCTTCCCAATAACAAATTCAGTTTTTTGCTCCAGCTCGATAATGGTCAACAATTGCTCCACACTCCGCTGTCTCTTGATGACTCACAAAATGGTACTTACTACGTTGTTGATCAAGATGGCAACTATTTACTCCGCCTCGCCAATCCACATCTGACTGACAACGCTGGTCAAACGTCCACGGCGTTGACTATGGAAGTCCGTCCTGGGCAAGTTGGCGGCACAGAAATCGCCAACTATTATATCGTCACCTATACTGCCAATTTAGGTTGGTTGATTGATAGCACCCGTGAATTCCCTGTTAAAATTGATACAGGATTTTTTATTGATAACAAGGAATTTTTCCCAAATACGAACACAAATAGTGAACAATTGTCACTCCCAGAAGTGAGCGTTGAATTGGCTCCTGAGACAAGCTCAGAATCGTCCACCGCACCAGAAGTCGCAACCACCAATGAACCCGCAAGTGAGTCGAAATTGCCTCAATCACCGGAAGCCAGCATGAGTGCCACGCAGTAAAGTGAGTAAAAGGAGGATTAATGCAGCTTACACTTTATAACACCGCAAGAAAGAAACAGGAAACCGTCACTCAACCGACAGATCGACCCTTAGGTATTTATTCGTGTGGTATTACTGCTTACGACTATGCTCACATCGGCAATTTAAGGCACTACGTCATGGACGATCTTCTCATCCGCACTCTTAAATATGATGGTTACAAACTCAAACACGTCCAAAATGTCACTGACGTTGGTCATCTCACCTCCGATAGTGACACTGGTGAAGATAAACTTGAAAAAGGTGCTCGACGTGATGGCGATTCGGTCACGGCGATTGCGCGCAAATTTGAAAAATACTTTTATGATCGCTGCGATGATCTGAACATCATCCGTCCTGACGTCATCACTCGCGCCACTGAATACATTGAGGAGCAATTAAAAATTGCTATCGAACTTGAGAAAAAGGGTTTTGCTTATTTGATTCCTGGCGACGGTCTCTATTTTGACACCTCACGGGTCGCTGATTATGGTGCTTTGGCAGGTTTCAATCCTCAAGCTTTACAAGAAGGCGCTCGGGTGGAAAAAGTTGCTGGCAGAAGACAGCCGACGGATTTTGCGGTCTGGAAACTGGAAAAGCCAGGCGAAAACAGACAAATGGTTTGGCCGTCGCCATGGGGTGAGCGCAGCTTCCCGGGTTGGCATCTGGAATGTGTGGCGATGTCGCTTGATCAACTTGGTGACCCGGTCGATATTCACACTGGTGGCGTGGATCATATCCCCGTCCATCACACCAATGAAATTGCTCAAGCAGAAGCATATACCGGTCGCAAACCGTTTGTCAAGATTTGGGTTCACGGCAATTTTATGCGGATTGACGGCCAAAAAATGTCTAAAAGCTTGGGTAATATTTACCGTTTGGAAGACATTTTGCAGCATGGCTACACGCCGATGCAACTTCGCTATTTGTTCTTGACGTCACACTATCGCCACGAACTTAATTTTACTTGGGAAAGCCTTGCCGCCGCTGCTAAAGCTTACGATCGCCTACTGACCAATCTTGCCCAATACTCAGCCAGTCCCGACGATGCTAGTGTCACTCAAGAGCGAATCGAGAGAATTCAAGCATACACTCAACAATTCTTGCAACTTGTCAATGACGATCTTAATGTCCCTGAAGCACTCGCTTTGGTCAACCAAATCCTTAAGTCAAATCTTACCCCGCGTGAACGTTATGACTTGATTATCGAATTTGATGAGATTTTGGGTCTTGATTTGCGTCGCCAAAGCGAACTCAAAAAACACGAAACGCAGCTTGAAGTTGTTCTTGATGATGATGGCGAAGCCCAACGCCTTTTAGAGCAACGCCAAGACGCGCGCGCCCAAAAAGACTATGCACGCGCGGATTACTTGCGCGATCGCATTGCTGCGCTCGGATATAATATTATTGACACGCCAGATGGTCCCAAAGTAGAAAAAAAATCATGACCAAAGTTCACGCCCGCGTCGATTGCGAAATTTTTCTCGCACCCTCGCAGGTGGATGGTGATTTAAACGAGTTTATCACCAAAAGTCTCACTTTTCCCAATCCCAAAATTGGCGAACTGATCCGGATGGGTTATTCTGTTTGGAAAGTACCCAAACAAATTAAATGCTTTCGTTTGCTCAAATCTGGTTTTTATTTACCGATAGGTTTTGGACCAGCCTTATGGACATATCTGAAAAACCGTGGCGACGAACTCGTTCTGGACGATCGCCGAGTCGAATGTCAGGTTGCTCCTATCATTTCAAAGATTCAACTGAAACCAGAGCAAATCCGTGCTCAAGAGAAACTCTTGGCCACCAATCGCGCCATTTTGGAAGCCAAGCCTGGTTTTGGCAAAACTATGCTTGCTATTGAGGTTATTTGCGCCCGCGCACAAAAAACACTTGTCATCGTCCATACTCGGGCTTTGCTTGACCAATGGATTAAAAGAATTAGCGATTATTGCCAAATTAACCCAGAGGAAATTGGTATTATTGGGGACGGTAAATGGAGAATTGGCGAGAGAATAACCATCGCTTCCTATCAAACTTTGCTTAGCCGTGGCACTAAATCAATCAAAAATGAATTCGGTCTGGTGGTCGTTGATGAGTGTCACCACGTACCCGCTAACACTTTTTCCAAGGTTGTCCGCGGTTTTGCCGCTCGTTATTGTCTGGGCTTGACAGCTACTCCTTTCCGTAAAGATAAACTTGATCGCTTGATGCGCTTCTATATTGGTCCCATTGTGCCCACGTCCAGCCAAACTTCAGACAACGATGCTGATCTTTTGCCGGCCAATCGAGTACCCACACAGTTGGTCTGGCGAACAACGACGCTCGATATTGAAAACGCTGCCACCAAAGAATTTGTCGAAATTGGTACTATTCTCGCCGCAGACCCAACTCGTCTTCAACAAGTCACCGCGGACGTGCTCCATTGTGTAAATGAAGGCAAAAAAATTATCGTTCTCTCGGAACGCGTTGGTCATGCCGAAGCGCTGGAAATGATGTTAAAAATGAACGCGCCGCAGTTATCAATCGCCTTAGTGACCGGACAGCTGAAAAAGGAAGACCGCGAGCAAATTCTTCTCCAAGTCAAAAATAATTCCTATCAGGTGATGGTCGCCACCGGCGGTGTCGTCGGTGAAGGTTTCGATTGGCCCGCAGCAGACACACTTTTTCTTGCCTTTCCTTTTTCTTGGAAAGGCAAACTGATACAATACGTAGGCCGCATCCAGCGAGTCCATCCTGGCAAAACTCAAGCCTGCGTTTACGATTATCTAGACAACAATATTGAAATTTTACGTGCCATGGCTCGCAAACGCGCTCGCGGCTATCGCGAACTTGGCATTACTTCTGTCGCGCAAACACCATCGCCAGACAGTAGCAATCAAACACGAGAAGAAATAATTTAAACCCCAGTCGCTTGCTTATTTTTTTCTGGATACGTTGTCTATCATTTCTGACTCAGACTCCACAAAAGTTGCTTGTGGCGCTGGCAAAGACAATTTGTCTTTGGCCAATAATACCGCTGCAATCGGCACCGCCTCTTTATCCAAAGCTAAAACTTGGCGGATACCATCAGCGTCGATGGACGAAATGTAACGAGTTTGTACTCCCAGCTCGCTTGCCAGTAAATAAACGTTTTGGGCCATCGCACCAGTGGCGACATGTAAGTAATTTGAATCTGGGATCATTACTGGCAAATTACTTGGTACACCCACGAAAATCATGAGCGCTGGCACTTTCCCAGCGGCTTCCATTTTGACCACTTGAGCTCTCTTGTCAGTTCCAGCAATTTTCACCCAATTATTTTTGGCAATGTCAAATTGTTGCACCGAGTTACTATCCAATAAATAAACATTCACGTAAGGATCAACTCCCATCGCCAAAGGCACAGTGAATCCAGACTTGCCATCGCGATTACGCCCAGTAGCCGCCCATCCCAAAAGTCGCAATTCTTGCTCGCTTGGCGCATCCGCACTAAAATCCGCCATCTTTGTTGATCCACGCCGATAAATCGCTTTAAACACTTGCCCCATCGAACCGAAGTCGATTTCATTATTGAAAACATCGCGTTCCACCACTTTTGCGGGTCTCGCCCAACCCCATACAACCAAAATCACCAAAATTGCAATCACAATATTTCGCACTTGCATTTTCCCTTTCACACTAGGTTAAGTGTATTCTAACACATTTTTGCACATTTCCGAGTGCAAATTAAAAAGATAAAAGCCCGCTGCAAAACAGCGGGCAAAACTTTAAAGCACCTTAAACTACCTCGACGCTCACTTGCTGCCCACGCAACAACGCCTCCCTCAGCGCTGCTTTCTGTCCAGCATCGACCAAAATTTGGGTCCGGTAGACTAGACCGTCAACCTTAAACTTCAGTTGAATCGCACCGCCGTCTGGCTTAATGGCGCTTTCAGCGTCAGCCATGCGTGAGGGCACGGTAAGCTCCTGAGCCTGACGAGCGAAGGAAATCCGCGACGGGCGTCCACGCAAGTTGGCCGCCAAGTCTCCCAGAGACTGCACGCTCTTATCCTCATCATTCATGCTGAAACATTCAGTGGCGTGCTCAGGAGTGAGCTGCTCCACCACGTCATCAGCAATAACGGTTGGCGCATCAGGATCATCGCCCCCATCATCAAGAAACACCGTGCCATCATCAAAGATGGTGCGAATGTTCAGTTCACGGCATTTCCGCTCATGAGCCACAGTGGAAATGACAAATGTTTCGCCATCGAAACTGGTTAGCAGCGCCGAGCCCAAAACCTCATGCAGGGCATGAGGAACAGCAGACAGTACCTGCGCAAAAACGTCAGCGCCAACGTCCTCCGAACCCACAACCGCCACGCCGTCGATACTGATACAGTCGTCGTCACAGCAGCACGCAAAACTCGTCCGTCCCTCAAGGAGACCTTTCAGCATTAATGCTCGCACATTGTGCACCAACAATTGGTGCAGCTGCAACTTGCGAGCGTTTGCTCGGTCCAAAGCCTCGCGGTAAGAATTAGTTGTCATCATTTTAATGACCTCCTTGATAAAATTTGTCCTATGAATAGGGCATATTGAGTTTAAGTGCTTTTAAAGAACTAGGCGCAAATTATATCATATAATAACAAAAAAGTCAAGTGTTACCGACTATTCAGGTTTAAGGCGCCAGACAATTAGCAATCTTCACTTTGCAAACGATAACCTAAATGCGAAAAAAGCACTAAAGCAATTGCTGCTATGCTCACTATTACCAAAAAACCCGCTTGCAAACCATAGATATCGGCCACCAAGCCAAAAATCATATTAGCAATTACAAACGAAAGTATTGAAACAAAGGTTTTGATTGAAATAATCGTTGTCCACGCCGACGACAAATTCCCGCGTCTAATCACAGTATCACTAATGGGAAAAGAAAGGCCAGTGATCGCAATTGTCGTTAATAAAAAGACGATACCCCAAACATCTATCTTTAAACTTGCTATTAAAAGGCAAGCTCCCGCCAAAAAAGCTAATATCTTATACACACGTTGAATCTGTTGGTGATGCACAAAATGACGCGACAGAAATTGCGGTCCCGCTTCACACAAACAAAACGCCAGCGCCAACAATCCGTAGTAGTTTATTGACAAACCGAATTCTTCAGCGTAATTTTGATAATACGCCCACACAATCATATTTAACGTGTAAATAATTGCCGCATAGACAACACTTGAGCGTAAATCGCGCCGGGCGCCAAACTAGTCGCCGGCATTCAGCCAAACTCAAGCATTTCAAGTCCTTTTTAACAGTCACATTTTTCAAGAATTTTGGCTCACGCAAACAAAAAACAATTATTAAATAAAGAGTATATATCGGTAAACTTGCCCACAGCGTCCACATCAAACCCCAATGACTTGCCACAAAAGCCCCGATTAAAGAAGCCAAACCGTAGCCCATAAAACCCAAGGCATTGTGCCAAGCAAAAAACAGCGGGTAATAATCCATCTGTCGCGTAGCTTTTAAGATTTTATAAACCAGAGTTGTATCAGTGTCTGAAAGCATAGCGCATTCAAACCCACCGCCAAGCGCGAGAATAATCAAAGTTACTTTGCTGGGAAACAACAAAAATAAAACAAAACTGCACCAGTGCACAATTTCACCTAAAATCAATGTTTTTTGCGCACCAAAACGATCACTTATAATTCCTGACGGTAATTCAAATATTAATTGCGTCAAATAATGCACACTCATGTAAAGTGAAAGCATGGCAATTGAAAAGCCAAGTTTAAGCAGAATTAAATTCCACACCGAAAGATGGAAGGTGAAATTTATCAAAAATGATAAAAACAAAACCAAATAAATCGAAGATCGAGCTCGAAGAATGTTACGGCTTCGTCTCATCCATTGCGCACCAAAGTCAAACCGGCTTGAAAATCATTGCCACTTTGACTGGTTAAAATCAATAAACCATCATCCCAGCTGAAAGTCAAATAGTGCACTTCACCGGACATACCGTTCAAACGCACACTCGCCAATAAATTTTGTTCATCCCATTCCCAAGAACCAACTAAAAGCTCACCGTCAGCGTCATCAATTTCTACCATGCCACCCTCATGGAAGTTAAAACTCACGCCATCACCACGCCACAAACCATAAACATCTTGCACGCGCGCTTGAGTACCACTCGTACCGGCGGCATTTACTCCATTTACCTGTTGCGTACTCATGCTCGCGTCACTCATAGTGTCACGACTATCAAACCTGCGCGCCGAGAAAAAAACACCCGTCAAAACCAAAACCACCATGCCAGCAAAAATAATCAAAGTCGTATCTAAATCAAACCAACCGGCATTTGCGCGCAAATCAACACTATCTTCTGTATGTTGATCATTAATGTTCACACTCTTATCATTTTGCATCATTCTCAAATTATATGCAACTGCTCCGGACTTGTCAAGTAGATATTAATATAACAAAGGATATTATTCAGTACGTAAAGCTTCAATAGGTGCCAGCTTAGCAGCCTTGCGAGCGGGATAAATGCCAAAAATTAAACCAATTGCCGTTGACACACCAATTGCCATTAAAATGCTATCCAAAGTCACAGTCGCCGTAATTTCGCTAAACTTTGATATTAAAGCACTGGCGCCCATACCAAGCAAAAAGCCAATGGCACCGCCGCTAAAAGTCACTAAAATAGCTTCAAAAAGAAATTGGGCAATCAAATGGATTTGCCGTGCTCCCAAGGCTTTACGCAAACCAATTTCACGCGTTCTCTCCAAAACACTCATGAGCATCACGTTCATAATGCCAATTCCGCCCACCAAAAGCGAAATCCCGGCAATTCCAGAAATCAAAAGTGTCAACATCCCAGTGACACTTGAAAGTGTTTCTAAAAGATCAGATGCAGCAAACATCGAAAAATCCGCGTCTTGCACGTCTTCAATCTCGCGCCGGCGCAACATTGTATAGCCAATTATTGCTTTCGCCTGATCTACCAAGCTTTCATCGCTCACAGTAAAAACCACCGATCCTAAATTGCGTGAACCAGCAATTTCGTTTTGCATCACGCTTAAAGGAATAATGACAAAATCATCCGGGTCAGAAAAACCACTGCTCCCAGAGCCACTTTCTGTAAACACACCCACGACGGTAAAATACAGTGATCCCACTTTTAATTTTTGTCCCACGGCTTCAGATTTCGTACCATAAAGATTGGTCGCCGTCGAACTACCTATCACTGCCGAACGTAATCCTTGGGTGTAATCATCCTCGTTTAAAAAACGCCCGAGGTCAATTTCTTTATTCGCAACTTCCAAATAATTTTCCGAAACGCCAGTGACACTTGCGGACTCGCTTTCGGTATCCACTACTAATGTTTGTTGACTTTGTACTTGCTCCACGTAGGCACTTAAAACGCCTTCATAATCATTCGCCATGATTGCTTTCACGTCAGCACTGGTTAAAGGTTTTTCAAACGAAGACAAAGTAATCGTATTTGTGCCCAACTGCTGGATTTGCTCGGCCACCGCTTCTTGTGTGCCATTGCCAATTGCCATCATCGAAATCACACTTGCAATCCCAATCACGATTCCCAGCACTGAAAGAAAAGTGCGACCTTTGTTTTGCCACAAGGCTGACAATGACTCCTGGAAAATCTCAAACATTATCATAATGCACATCCTTATTGGCAGGTCCATCGCGGGTGATCACGCCGTCACGCAAGACTATCGTCCGATCTGAATAAGAAGCCACCGCGGGCTCATGGGTAATAATGACAATTGTTTTGTGATGCTCACGATTTAATTTAGTAAAAAAACTCAAAACCTCATCAGTCTGGTCAGTCGGCAAATTCCCCGTGGGTTCATCAGCCAAAATAATCGCTGGATCCATCATCAAACTGCGTGCAATCGCCACCCGTTGCTGCTGTCCGCCGGAAAGCTGACATGCCAAATGATTAATCCGATTTTCCAGTCGTACCATGACCACCAATTCTTTTGCCCTGGCAATGCGTTTTTTCATCGGCATTCGTCCATAAATACCAGGAAGCATCACGTTTTCCAAAACCGTTTTTTGTTGCAACAGATTAAAAGCTTGAAAAACAAAACCAATTTTTTCACCACGCACGCTCGCCAAGTCATCCTCACTTAAATCTTTAATGTTCACGCCATCAAGCCAGTACTGACCGCTTGAAGGCACATCTAAAACACCCAAAATATGCATTAAAGTTGATTTACCCGAACCAGAAGGACCCATGATAGAAACGAATTCACCTTCGTGCACTTCAAAATCAATTCCTTTCAAAACCGGTGTTTCCCCAGCCTGACCGTGATAAGTTTTAACCAAATTTTTAATCTCAATCACTTTTCGTGTCTGCGGCTTCACGCTCTCACTAGCGGCTGCACCATGGTTTTTCTTTGCGCCTGTCGTGGCAACATTTGCACACGCCACTCGATGCTCTTCGCGATCATGCTGACAATCAAGACTCGACGCCACTGCCAAATTGTTCTTATTATCGCTAGTATTTTTTTCCTTAATATCAGCCATTTTATTAAATTTGTACAAAGTTAAACTATATTTTGTTCACAAAAATTGATCATTAGCGATCTGGCGGTCGACGTGAACCGTCACTCCTGCCACTACTGGGTCGGCTGCCGCTCATGCCCATCGGCACTCCACCCATGCGCATTTGTCCGTCTTCGCTGAACTCCTCCAACGACATCACTACTTCTTCACCCTCGCTTAAACCATCAATAATTTGTGTCAAGTTGCCTTGAGTAATGCCGGTCGTGACTTCGCGCACTGTATCCACCCCATCTTTGCGCACTGTCACTTGCGAATGGTCGTCGGTAGTCGTAATTGCCAAAGTAGGCACCACCAAGGCATCTTTATATTCGGCAACTTCAATTTCGCCATCCACGCTCATGTTTGGTAAAAGTGATTCGGTATTCTCGTTTTCGGCAATCTCAAAACGGGCAATTACTTGATAAGTAGTCGTCGTGCCTGTAGTCCCATAGCGGTCCACGCTGACGATTTTGCCGTGATATTCATTTGGTAAATTGCTACTGTTTAAAACGACATCCTGATCAAGCTCAATTTTGAGAATGTCACTGGCAGCAACCGTAAAAACTGCCAAAACTTGCTCACCGGTTTTAATCGTTGCCAAACGCGCTGAAAGTGAAATTCCAGAACCTGAGCTCACACTGCCAAAACTCAAACCTTTCACCGCAGTAATATTCTCTACTACTCCTGAAACCGGAGCGTAAACCACAGCTCCCGTATTGCGGTAGGTCTGATACGCCGATGCCACATTGGCGCGCGATTGTTTGATGACTTCTTCTTGATTTTTGTACGAACCCTCAGCTGCGAGCCAATCTGCCCATTGCATAATCCAATCGGGATTTTCGTGAGCCAATTTTTCCTTATCGGCATGATCGATAAAGTACTTATTCTTGTCAAAAAGTGTTACCTGCAAGGAATTGAGCTGATTCTCAGCTGATTTGAGCGAATTTTGCGCTTGCAAGTAACTCGAATAAGCAGATTGATTTGCTTGCTTACCCTCTGGAGTCAGCTCCAACTGGAAAAGTTTATCGCCTTCTTTTACTTCTTGACCCTCTTCCACGTAAATATCAGTAATTGTGCCAATGGCCTGCGTTTGCACTTGAGTGTAATTGGCGCTCGAAATTGTTCCAGAAACTTCTACTGTATCGCTGATATCCTGACGTTTCACCGGAATAACGGTTTCCACCAAAGCCGTTTTTTCATCGGTCTTTGGCTTGGGACGCAACCACCACCACAAGCCACCAGCCAGTATCAAGAGAATCAAAAGGTGCCGCCATTTGTGCGCCCACAGCTTCTTCCCAAACGATTTTAATTTTTGTATTATTTGCATTTTCATACTGTTTTGTTCTACTCTTTGCACGTTAAAACAAGATTAAAACGCTTTATTTGCTCTAACTATACCATTATACCATTAAAATGTTAAGTTAAAGTTAATTTTTTGTGTTCAGTCCCTCTTTTGCCTCGCAAACAAAATACAGTTCGCTCTGGCGCACCGCTTTCCAATGTCAAACTCAAATCTGCATCCTGTGCCAATTGCTTGGCAATTGCGAGCCCGAGACCGCTGCCGGTTTCTGCTTGGATACGTTTGTCCGTCACTCGGAAAAATCGTTCCCATATCTGCGCTCTAGCTGTTTCTGGGATACCCACGCCACAATTAATCACCCGCACACTCACAAACTTATCCGCACTAATTTCTACACTCACCAAAGAATCATCATCAGCGTATTTGGCAGCATTATCCAATAATAATTCCAGAATTTCAGACACAACTGTCTCAGGCGCCATCAAACAAGCACCACGAACGCCCGTGACTCTAAACTCGAGTTTTTTAGCAGACCAAGTACGCGCCGCACGTTTGATCAGACGTTGCGTCAACGGCCAGACCTCACACTTACCAGTCAACCTAAGTCTTTTTTCGTGACGTAAAAGTTGCAATAATTTTTCTACTGTCGCCGCCAACGCATTATTCTCAGTGGTGATTGCGGTGACGCACTCACGTGCATCGCGACTCATTTTCTCACCTTCCAAAAGCGACAATTCAGTTTTAATGGTGGTAATTGGCGTCTTTAACTCGTGAGAAGCATTGGCCAAAAATTCTTCTTGCGCCGCCGCCGCCGCACGTGCAGGTTTTAAAAGCCACCCAATAAAAAAGTAACCGCCGCAACTGACGCTCAGCCAAATCAACAAATCAAAAAGCCACAAATTCCAGCGAAAACGCCGTACAAAACGATCAAAGTTATGGATGATTAATTCTGTCAAATCCATGTCTTCAGTTGTCGGTGTGGCGCGATAAGGTTTACTTGGAGGAGCACATGCTACTCGTCCAGGCAACAAAGGAGCATCTAAGTCTTGCAAACTTAATTCTCGACGGACATTTTGCTCAAAACTGTACCGCGCCCAATCATGAGCACGCAAAAGCAGCAGTGAATAAAAAACAATTACCAACAAAAAGCAAGCAGAAAAAATTAAAGTTAATTTCCACTGCACATGCCGGAAGTTTTTTTCAATCGCTTCAAACATCGCTCGTTCCTGTCACTCGCGCGTCACCAAGTCTATAGCCGCGTGTTTTTATCGTTTGGATCAGTTTTTTCTTTTCCGGAAATGCTTTATCAATTTTCCGGCGTAAAAAGCAAATATAAGTATCCACCACTCGATCATACACTTGAGTATCATTTTCCCACACGTGTAAAAGTAATTCTTCTTTGGTAACAATCCAATGCGCCTTCATCATTAAATAATAAAGCAAAGCATACTCAGTTTTTGAAAGCTTAATCGCTTCACCAGCGCGACTAACTTCGCCATTAAGAGTATCCAAAATCAAATCGTCCACCTGCAAAAGTGGCGTTTTATTACCGTTCAAACGCCGCAAGAGTGCTCTGACACGTGCCAGAAGTTCATCGACCTCAAATGGTTTCGCCAAATAATCATCGGCTCCGATTTCCAAACCATTCACAATCTGCGGCGTCGCTCCACGAGCAGTTAAAACCAAAATCGGCACATTGTTTTTGTTTTCTCGCACCCGAGTAATCACTTCCAAACCATCGATTTTGGGCAATGTCAAATCCAAAATCATCAAATCATGTAAAGCGGGATCAAGCAAATCTAAAGCTTCCTCGCCATCAAAAGCTTGATCCACGGCATAATTGTTTTTTCGTAGAATTTTGCTCAACGAATTGTTTAATGGGATCTTATCTTCCACCAAAAGTATTCTCATAAGTCGTCAGATTATAACAATTCGGCGTTAAAACAACGTCAAAACTAATTTTCACGCAAAACATCAAGCACCTGCGCTAAATTATAACTCATTTGCTCGCCAGCCTCCATGTTTTTCAAAGTTAGCCGGTGCGCGTCAAGCTCATCATCGCCAATCACCAAGACAAAAGGTACACCCAAATCATTGGCGTATTTCAGTGCTTTTTTCAAACCCATTTGCTCATCAGCTAAAATTGTCTTGACGCCTTCACGCCGCAAAACTTGTGCAATCGGATAAATCAGTTCACGCCGTTCGCTCAAGGGCACAATTACAACTCGCGCATTGGTTTGCACAGTTTCATCAATCAGTCCCGCCGCCAGCGCGCCAGCAAAAAGACGTGTCAAACCAATTGAACAACCGACGCCAGGCATTTTCGCTTTACTCAAATGTCCCACCAGGTCGTCATAGCGACCACCAGAACAAACCGAACCTAAACGCGGCCACTCCACAGCCCAGGTTTCAAAAACCATCCCCGTGTAATAATCCAAACCGCGCACAATTGCTAAATTGTACTGATACGCGCCCACGGGCAACTCGTAAAGTGCCAAGAGTTGATCCAGTTGATGCAATTCTTCCAAACCTTCATTAAATTCTTGATTGTCCACATCTAAACGCAAAAGTTCTTGGCTCACCGCGTGAAAATTGCCAGCAATTTCAGAAAATTTCACGATCTTGCGGATCTCAAAAGTATCGAGTCGCAGTAAAGCCAGTTCTTCTTTTAGCTTTTTGGGGCCAATTTTAGGCGCATCATCAAGCAACTGTATCACCGCCGTTTTATCCATGACGCCCAAAGCAGCCAAAAAACCGCTCAAAATTTTACGATTGGAAATTTGCAACTGACACTCACCCAAGTTTAAACTCGCCACTGCTTCACTGGCCATTGCCAATATTTCCGCATCAGCACTCAAGCTCAAACTCCCGCGACCAATAATATCGGCATCAGCTTGATAAAACTCTCGGAAACGCCCCAGTTGGGCTCGCTCGCCACGCCATGACCGGTCAATTGCTTGTCGCCGAAAAGGGAAGGGGAGAGTGGACTGCTTGGCCGCGACTACCCGCGACAGCGGCACCGTCAAATCAAAGCGCAAGGCAAGCTGAGTGTCACCGCGCTCAAACTGATAAACCTGTTTGCTCGCAGCGCCCGCTTTACTCAAAAGCACTTCCGCGCGCTCCAGTGCCGGCGTCTCCATTGGGACATAACCAAAACTACTATAAACCTGACGCACTCGCGCTTTCCAATCCTCAAAAACTAACTGTTGCGCCGGCGTCCACTCCGGCATGCCGCTTAAAGGAGTAAGATTTAATTTTTCTGCCATATGTCGTATTATATCACACCCCAGCAAGAATCCTCACCGCAAGCAAAACGCCGAGGTCGCGTTTCAAACTTTGTTTAACAAATGTTTAACAAAAACCAGGCGTCAGCGTGAACAAACAAAAACAAAATATGATTAAAATCACGACTCCGCACTCATCGGCTCAAACGCCGCACCCTCACCGGGACCGCCAGCGTCGTCATGCCAATACAAAAAACCGTCCTGATACTTCAAGTAGCCACTCTGATTGGAACCAAGAATCTCTTCACTCATGGTACCGTCGTCAGCGTAAGTTTGAATTTTGTAAACACCGTCACTATACACCAAGCTCTTTGTTATCTCGTCCCAGGTGCCAGTAAAAGTCCACATTGCCGTCTGCCACGCACTCCCGCCCCAAGCAATGGCCACGTCAAAACGACCATCTCCCGCAGGATCAATTGCCATCGACGCTCGCCGGCTGACGGTATCAGACCAACCACCAACTAAGCCCACACCCTCGCTTAAAATAATATCTCCAGCTTGTGCACCCGCACTCGCTGTTAAATCTGTTAACACAACCGGAGAGCTTGTCAAAAGTTCATTGGTGTCAGGCAAAACGGTCACAAGTTCCACTTGACGAGGACGGTGCCACAAAGTCACCACCGCTACCACGACCAAAATTGCACTCAAAACCACCCACACTTGATTTTTTTTCATAAAGCTTATTCTACCATATTTTCTTACTTTGCCAAGCGCAACTTGTCTGTCCAATGCGAAAATAAATAAGCATTGTGAATTTCTGCTAACCGCGCAAAACTGCCATCGCCAAGCTTCAATAAATGATGTAGATACGCGCGCGTAGTTGTTTGGCAAGTGTGGCACGCGCACTCTCGGTCTACAGATTGTTTGTCTGTCGCATATTTCGCTTGATTAATATTTAAAAATTTAAAACCCTGCTTGCCGTCACTCACGTACAATCTTCCATGCCTAGCGTCGCGTGTGGGCAAAACACAATCAAATATCTGATAACCACACCGGTAAAGCGCCGCGATTTCATCTGGTTTACCAAACCCCATCGCGTAACGAGGCAATTCGTCAGGAGTCAAACGTGCATTGTCTGCCGCCCACGCTAAATCCAAGCGTCCGTTCGCTAAAAACTTCGCCCCACCCAAGCAATAGCCATCAAAACCAATCTCCATCAATGCCTGTGCGCACTGAGTGCGTAAGTCCATATAATCGTGTCCCTGGATTACGGCAAAAATGAGCGGTCGTTCGCTCGCTTCCAAGCGCCAGTAACGTAATTGTTTTTCATACTCTCTTTTACAACGTCTGGCCCAAGCAACTGTGCGTTCCACGCTCTGGCGGGCCCGCGCTTTATCTGCCTCCGGTGGTGTGTAATCATCCAGGCAAATCACAATATCACTGCCAAGCGCCAATTGCATCCGGATCGAATCTTCTGGCCGAAACAACTTTTGACGCTGTTTTTTGGGCCCGGTGTAAGTGACTAAGCCCTTATCAGTAATTTTACCAAAACCAGGTAAGCGCTGAAAAAGTGAAAACACTTGAAACCCACCCGAATCAGAAATTGTCAAACCGTCCCAACCCATCAGTTCTTTAACACCGCCATGAGCCACCATAGCCTCGCTGCCAGGATATTCATGCAAATGCCACGTGTTCACAATTAATCCTCGCACTCCTGCCGAAGTTAAATCCGAGGTATCCAAATTTTTCACCACGCCTCGGGTTGCATCTGGGCAAAAAATCGGCAAACGGTAATTTTGGCCTTTAATCCGCAAACTGTCAAGCATCCCGCTCTTTCCAAATCTGCCACCAGCACCAAGCAGTCATACCAATGCCGGCTCCAAGCCAAAAATAAACCAAGGGATTGCTTGCCCATGCCGCCGCAAAGTGTCCATGTGCCAAATGCGAAAAGCCGCGCAAACTACCGCAACCCCAACATTCGTGACCAGTCAAAAGCTTAATCAAACACAGCTCAAACGGCAAGGCAGACCAAAAGTTTTCTGGTAAGCACCACAAAACCAAAACACACACAGGCAACAAGCAGCTACCTGCCCACACCGTCCAACATTGTTTAATCGCGTAGACTTTCACCGTTGGCATCAGTATTGTAGCCATCTGCCCCCACTAAAATCAAGACTCCTTCTACAAAAGCCCAGATATAAGCGGCAAGAAGTGAAGCACCGCAAGTTACCCAGGAAAGCAAAACTGTTAAAAGCAGTTGAATGACGCCACGACCAGTAAAACCCAAATAAAAATTGTGGACACCCAAGCCACCCAAGAAAAATGCCAAAATCGAAGCAATAATCCGTGAGTGACCGGAGCGGACTCGCGTTGCACTCACAACTTCTAGCGGTTCCTGAATATCAGTTTCTTCAGGACGTTTGTGTTTACCATCGTTGATAAACTTACCACAGGCCGGACAATAAACATCGCCTACGCGCACTACTCGTCCGCACTCTGTGCACACCCGGCCATTAGTTCGATTTGTTGTTTTTGTTTTAGGCATCAGCACCTCTCTTACTTTTCTATAAACTTATCATAATATAGCACACACCTGCATTCTTGTCAACTCTCAGACTCCGTCAAGTCAAGTTGTAAGCGCACTTCGCGTCGCAACGCTTCCAAACTCTCCACCCTCAAAGTAAAATCAGTTTTGTTTTCCACAATGGCGCTTCCAGGCTCATCCACATTTAAACGTCGATTCCAGACTTGTGGCAATCGCCCTTGTTGAAAAAACTTTATGGCCACCGCCAAAGCATCCTCAAAAGGCACCTGCACGGCATAATATTTTTGGTAAAAAGCATACAATTTGCCCAAAAGGCTAAAATCGAAATGTGCTAGCTGAGACTGCAACTCGCTGCTCAAACGCACACCAAGGGCAGTCAAAACTCGCTGCTGCCGTGCCGAACGCGCAAAATCAGAACCTTCCTCGGATTGCGCGTGACGCGAACGCATGAATTTCAGCGCTTGCTCGCCATCAAAGTGATTGAGTCCCTCTCCAAAACTGACGGTTTCGTAAAGCAAAGCTGGATCGTGGACCACGCGCACGTCGACCCCAGAGCGCGGATATTGATAATCCACAAATGAGCGCTCCACATTCACGTCCACACCCCCCACCAAATCCACAAACTCGCTCACCTCATTCATGGCAACCACAACCGTCCACATCAAGGGCACACCCAGTTTTTCACTCAAATAGTGACCGGTTTGCACCCGCGCCGACTCACTTGCTTGCTGCCAAAAAATCGGGTAAATCGCGTTAATGCGCTGCGATTCTCCTGGCAACACCAAATCTCGCGGCAAAGGCAACAGCCACACCGAGCTGCTTGCTGGTTCCAAACTCACAATCATCATCGTATCGGTCAAAGGAGCGGCTGTCCGAAAATCGTCGCTATCTACTCCCAAAACCAAAAGGTTGACACGACCATTTTGATCTGGTAAAGGTTTTACTGCCGCCTCGTGTAGTAAACGTGTTAATTCTGACGTCGTTAAATCTGTATATTGCAAAAAACTATCCACGCTTGCGAGCGCCTGCCACAAAAATAAAAGCCCCACCAAAACCGCCAGCCAAAAAACCAAAAGACACGACTGCCACCAATGCCAAACACTGCCGGTGTTAGATTTTGATTTCAGGGCGAGCATATGTCTCTTCCATCCCATCATCATGGTGAAAACCCAAAAGATGCAACAACCCGTGTTCCAGGTAAAACCAAACTTGCTCGTCCACCATTTTGCCCTTCTTGCGCGCTTGATTGACCGCTTCCGCAAAATTGATTACCACGTCTCCCAAGTGTCGTGGCACACCAGGCGGCAGCGCAAAATCTTTTTCTTTCGGATCATATTGTGGAAAAGAAAGGACATCCGTCACCCCTTCATGTCCAATTTGAGTATTAAGAGTTTTTATTTTGTGAGATCCCACCACGTGAACGTCCACAATCGCATTTTCCATCTGGTGTGCCGCCAAAAATTGGCAAGCTCGCTCGCGCAACATCTTGCGGTCAACCAAAAAATGCGAATTCACAAATAAGTTTACCGTTATCACAAAGCATATTATACCTCAAAAATGAGGCAAATTGGCACCAAATTTAAGGTAAAATCGCTCAATTTCAAAATTGCCTCTTGACAAATTAGACATAATATGATATAATATAAGTTACTTCGCTACCACTAGCCTCTTTATTGAGGAAAATTCTTCTGGGCAAAACTGGTTTTGTGCACTTCCAAAAATTGCCACTTGCGAAATTAATTTTTGTGTTATAATAAAAATGTCATGTAAGTGCGAGCAATCGCTGCCCAAGTTTCTTGGGAAATGACAGACGACGCCGGTCCTCCTCCAGACCGGTGTTTGTCGCTTGAAAGCACTTCCCCATCCAAAATCATCAAAATCTGGTATAATACATATCATGTGTCGGTAACTCAGCTGGATAGAGTGTCTGCCTTCTAAGCAGAATGTCGCGGGTTCGAGTCCCGCCCGACACACTACCACTTAGAAATCATTGCGCGGGGCGTTTTGAAAAGAATCTTAATATCATCCCAGATAGAATCTTGTTGCGCATAAGTCGCATCGAGCTCAGCACGTTTGGCAAAAGGGATTTCGTTGCGACCGCTCACTTGCCACGGACCAGTAATACCTGGCTTCACCGAAATAATATCCTTGATATACTTTTTTGTTTCTGGATAACGCGCGGTTTGCTCCTCCAACTCTTCACGCAAATAAGCGCGTGGGCCCACCATGCTCATCTCGCCTCGCAAGACATTAAAAAGTTGCGGAAACTCATCAATGGTAAACGCGCGCAAAAACTTGCCCAAAGGCGTGATCCGCGGATCTTCTGAGGCTTTCATTTTCCAGTCGCCGTTTTTAAATTTCCGCAACAAAACGTCATCGTTTTCGTGAAGAATTTTGTCAGCATCTTTCACCATCGAACGAAACTTCCACAAATAAAACTCACGACCATTGAGGCCCACTCGTTTATGTTTGAAAAAAATCGGTCGTCCAGACTCAATAAAAATCGCCAAGGGCACCAAAATCCATGCTGGAATAAACACCACCATCAAAATTAAAGACACCACCACATCCAAAACTCTTTTTTCTAAGCGATACCAATTATTTTTTTGCATAGTGGTTACAAGTACTCCTCGCGTTGCTGCTTTTTGAGCTCTTCTACTATCTTTTTGACATCCTGAGCTCGATCGCGATCACACACCAAAAGCACTTCTGGTGTATCCACGATCACCAAGTTTTCTACTCCCACCAAAGCCACCAAGCGTTTGGTAGAACTTGCTACCAAATCATCTCGACTTTCGTAAACACTTAAGCTTGCCTCAGCTTGCTCTTTGGTAAAAACGTTTTCATGCTCATCCTTGCCACCAAGTTCATACGCCACGCGCCAATCACCCACGTCCGACCAACCAAAATTGCCCGGAATCAATACCAAATTGTGAGCCTTTTCTGAAATGGCATAATCGATAGAAATACTTGGTGCACCAGCATAAACTTGCGGCAGGAGCTTCGGAAAATCTTTGGGTTTTGCTTCTAAAAGTATTTGCGCCGCTTCAGCAATTTTAGGCGCATGCGTCACAAAAGCGTCCCAAAGCGTCTGTGCCGACCAGACGTACATGTTGGCATTCCAAAAATACTTACCAGTGGCAATAAAAGCAGCTGCCGTAGCGGCGTTTGGTTTTTCCGTGAAAGCATCCACCTGACAAACAGGCAAGCGTTTATCATTGTCCAACTGCTCACCAACTTTGATATAACCAAAACCAGTCTCTGGTCGGCGTGGAGCGATGCCCACAGTAATTAATTTTTCACCTTGGCTCGCAATTGTGCATGCCTTTGCCATAGTCCGGGCAAACTCCGGTAAATCATGATCCATGACGTAATGATCAGAAGCTGAATTCATCACCACCGCTGCCGGGTCTAAAGCACGCGCATACAAAGCGCCCACCAACATCGCCAAAGCCGTATCGCGTTTTTCTGGTTCCAAAAGTACATTGCTCGCTTTAATTTCTGGCAGTTGTGCGCGTACCATTTGGGCGTGTTTTTCGTTGGTAATCACGATAATATGATCCCAATCGGCCACTTTCAACGCTCGCTGAGCAGTCAACTGCAGCATCGTCGTCTCACCCACGATTTTCAAAAATTGTTTGGGTGTTTCCCCGCGCGAGCGCGGCCATAAACGCGTGCCACTTCCGCCCGCCAAAATTACCACAAACTGGTGTTGCTTCGCATCACTTGACATCAAAAACTTTCTTTTTTTGCATCTTGTTCATATTGGTTTATTTCTTTAAGCCATGCCGTCATAAAATCACGCTCGCCCAACGGCTGTACTGGTGCTCGTCGCTTTAGCGCTGCTTCAAGTTTCTCCAAAGCCAACTCCAAACTTCTTTCCAAAAACTCAGGATTTAAATCAATCGCTTGACTTTTGTCCAAAAGTTCTCGCGCACCAGAATCTGGGTGTGTTACCACCAGCGTAGCTGCCTGATTGGCTTCAAGTAAATTGATTCCGAAATCTTCCAGACCAGGTGCCACCAGCGCCAATGCCCTATTATAATACACTTGTAAAGCTTTCGGCGTTGCATTTTGTAACAAATAAATTTTTTGCTTTGTATCGCGTGAAATTTGCTTTTCGAGTACATGCTGTGACGCTCCAGTCGCCACACAAATTAAATTAAAACCTTTCCGAGCGCACACTCGCACCACTAAGTCCAATTTTTTATAAGCACGCCAGCGTCCGACGCACAAAAAGAATTTCTCAGGCAATTCCAATTCCAATTTCGCGCCTTGCTCACACCCAAGCGGATTTTCAGACAAAATAGTGGGATAAACTACGGCGTCGGAATCGCGTCCATAATACCGATGGCAACGCTCTGCCACCAGACGTGAAATCGCAATCACTTTATCCGGACGCCAAATCGCAACTTGGTCCCAACGACGTAAATTCTCAAGCAACCAACGAATCAAAAAACCTCGGTGTGGCAAGTATTCATCTTCGTGTGAAAATAAAAACCGCGTTGGCGTCAATAAATAGCACACGTGCAACTGTCCCGGTTTAGTTAAAATGCCTTTAGCCGCAAAACTGGTCACCGAAATTACCAAATCAAAACCTGTGAAATCAAATTGCTCAAAAGCCCAAGGCAAAAAAGGTGCCAACCAACTTTTGTGTCGTCGCCACCATCGCGGCCAATGTTGAAGGGGACTCACTTGGACTTCACGAAAAATTCTTATCCATTCGGCTTCGTTCTCACGATAAGCCACAAACAACGTCGCTTCCGGATAAAGTTTGGCTAAAGACACAAGCACTTTTTCAGCGCCACCAAAGCGCGTATCTGCCCAATCGTAAACAATCGCCACCTTTTTTGGCATCTTCATAATCATTACTTTTTCACAAGCGTCTGATAAAGCGTCATTGTTTCCCGTGCCATCCGCTCCCAACTATATCGGCCTGCTTGCCGATAACCGGCAGTAATTGCTTTTTGACGCTCGCGAGGAGTCCAACCGTGCACCGTTTGCAAAGCCACAACCAAGCTTTTTGCTGATTTTGGATCAAAATTAACGGCTGCATCAGCATAAATTTCTGCAAAAATTGGAATTTGCGAAGCCACCACCGGGCAACCGCAATTCATCGCTTCAACACCAGTTAAACCAAAACCTTCAGAAAGCGAAGGCTGTAGCAAAGCTAAAGCGTGACGATATAGAGATCGCAATTGCTGGTCAGTTTGTTTACCCAAAATGAGTACCCTTTCCTGCAAACCGTATTGAGTCACTTTCTGAATAAAGTTTTCCGTAAAAGCGTTGCGCGCTGAAACCACCACTAAATGCAATTCTGGATCATCGCGGAGTACTTGCAAAACCAAGTCTACATTTTTGTGCGGATACAATGACCCCACGTACAAAAAATAATCACTCCAAGGCAACTCAACACTCACCTCCGCAGCGTCAGCTGACCACGGCGTCACTCCATTATAAATTACTTTAATTTTTTGCGATGCACTCGGATAAAAGCGCTCTACGGTCGTACGGATATTTTGGCTTGGTGTAATAATCGCATCGGCTGCAGCCACCGTGTGATCTACAAGCCGCCGATATGCAAAATACTTAAGTGCGTACTGCCACGCAGGTAAAGTCGTCACATTTCGGCCACGTTTTTCATGCCACAGCAGATCATGAATTGTCACGACAATATGAGTTGCTGACGCCAAATATGGTAAATTAAAATGCGGTACGTGCAACAAATCTAGTCGTGCCTGCTTATAATAGCCAGGCATTTTCAACTGTTCTGCCCAGCCATAATGACCCACAGGCGTCACCACCGCTTGCATCCGTTTCATCCCAGCCAAAGCCTGGCGCTGTAACTTTGATGGTAACGTTTCCACTAAATTGCTCACCTCAGCTAATTGCGCTAATTCTTCAAAAAAATAAACCAAGTGCCAATCATCAGGTAAAAAAATGGGCAAATACGCCGCTAAATTCATTATATGACGACCCAAACCCGCGTTTGCCACGCCACTCAAACGCGCATCAATACCAACCGTAATTCCTTTATCCATAGGGGATATTATATCACACGACTCAGACGTGCACAACGTCCAGGCAAAAATATCCTCTAATATTTAAAGTTTTGGACCCATAAAAAATTGATGTCTTATGATTACCAAAGATCTACTTGCCAAAGCCAAAAGTGGGTGCTATCATAAAAAGCGTGAAACAAAAACCGAGAGTGCTGATGATAGGCTGGGAACTTCCGCCCCACAATAGTGGTGGTCTCGGTACCGCTTGCGCCGCTATGGCTGACGCCCTCGTTCGCGACGGCTACAATCTCAAATTTACTTTGCCTTATCTTGCAAAAGACACCCAAACGAATTACGATGTTGTCGATTGTTCCCACGCGAGTTGGAGCCAAATTTTTCCTGATTATGCACTCTCAAAACCGCCCTTTCACGCCTACAGCAATCACAAAAAACTGCAAATAAACGGTAAAAACAATTCCCTGCCTTTACCTGGTTCTTGGATGGAAGATCGAGTTGAAGAATATGCCAATCAAGTTTTTGCTTATGCGCTTTCACACTTAGGTTCATTTGATCTGGTACACGCCCATGATTGGATGACCATGCCAGCAGCGATTCGGATCAAACAAGAACTCGGCATTCCTTTTGTTGCTCATATCCATTCAACCGAATACGACCGTTCTGGATCTAGTGATCGCAATTCTTACATCGCTCGGTGTGAAGTTGAAGGTATGCGCCTTGCTGATCGTGTCTTGGCTGTCAGCTATTACACCAAAAGATTACTCGTAGAGCAATATTCAATTGATCCTTGTAAAATTGACGTCGTTCACAATGGCGTAGTCCGTTTTTTGCAAACACTCTCTGGTGGTGATAAAATTTTCGCCAAAAACAGACCAGTGGTTGTTTTTATGGGTCGGCTCACGATGCAAAAAGGTCCTGATTATTTCCTCAAACTCGCCGAAAAATTACTCACTATCCGTCCAGAAATTCTCTTCGTAGTTTCAGGTATGGGCGACATGTATCAGCATCTGCTCTTATCGACGGCTAGTAAATCGCTTTCCGCCAACGTACTTTTTTCCGGTTTTGTACGTGGTGGTGCCCAGCAGGCGATTTTGCGCCGCGCTGATGTTTTCGTGATGCCTTCAGTCAGCGAACCCTTTGGTTTAGTGGCCGCCGAAGCTGCGATGTTGGGCACGCCAGTGATCGCCTCCAAAAACTCTGGAGTGGTCGAAGTCATGTCCGACAGCCCGAAATTTGATTTCTGGGATATTGACGCCATGGCAACCGAAGTTTTACATTTAATCGATGATCATGATTATCGCCAGCACGTTGTCGCCGACCAGCTTTCTCAACTCGATCATAACTCATGGCAGCAAACAGCAGACGAGATCAGTAAAATTTATAATCAAATCGCTTCCAAACCAGGCCAGCGCCGCAAAGCAAAAGCCAATGGGCGTCGTCGCTAGCATGCCAAAAGTTTGCTTTTATTTCCTTTTACATCAGCCCTACAGACTCACCAATTTTTCGGTGTTAGATTTAGACGACCCCAAACATCAATATTTTTGTGACGCTTGTTACGACCAAAATCACCAAGTTTTTGATAAAGTCGCCGACAAATCCTACCGCCCAATGTTATCCTTACTTTTGCGCTTGATTGAAACTTATCCCGATTTTAAATTTAGTTTTTCTTGCTCTGGCGTTTTTCTAGAACAAGCACAAGCGTGGGGTAGCGACGTTCTTGATCTTCTCAAACGCCTTGCTGCTCATCACTCTCAAGTAGAAGTTGTCGGAGAGAATTATTACCATTCGCTCGCTGCCCTCTATTCGCCCACGGAATTTAAAAACCAAGTCAAAATGCATCAAAAACTCATGCACGATCTTTTCGGCATTAAACCAGTGACTTTTCGCAACACCGAAATGATTTACAACAATAATATTGGCTATCAAGTCGCCGAACTTGGTTTTCGCGGTTTACTGACAGAAGGCGTGGATTGGCTCTTGGGTGATCGTCCCAAAACCACTCTTTATCGCGCCAATTGCGACCCTCCTCTGCCTTTGATGCTTAAGCACGCCACTTTGTCTGATGATATCGCCTTCCGCTTTTCACAAAAATCTTGGGTTTCCTGGCCGCTCACCAGCGAAAAATACCTCCGTTGGCTTCATGACTACCGCGATGAAGAACTCATCAATTTATTTATGGATTTTGAAACTTTCGGTGAACATCAGTGGTCGTCAACTGGCATTTTTGATTTTTTTCGCCGTTTTGTCATTGATAGTGTTGCTGATGACCACCTTCAATTTACCCGTCCACAAGATGAATTTAACCCCAAAAACATTACCGACCAGAACCAATGGACAAAATGGGTCAAATCTCTACCAATTTACAACGTTGACGAACCCATATCTTGGGCTGACGAAAAGCGCGATCTTTCTGCCTGGCGCTCCAACGATCTTCAAATTGACACCCTCAAAAAAATTTATGACCTCGAAAAAGCAATCCTGGCAAAAAAAGATCCACAACTTTTACAAGATTGGCGGCGCCTGCAAACCAGCGATCATTTTTACTACATGTGCACCAAATATTTCGCAGACGGCGATGTACATGCCTATTTTTCTGCCTACGATTCACCGTACGAAGCTTACCGACGTTTTTGCATTGTTTTAAGCGATTTACAAGAAAGATGTCGCTAAACAGCTTCCCGTTGCGCTCGCAAAAGCCAGTACTTTTATTAAAATAATAATCCAACAAAAACCAGATTTTGTGGTATAATATCCCAGTTTGAGAAATTAATAAAATTAGTGAGGAATTATGGCCAAACAAGAAAAATCCAAACTTGAGCAACTGGTGAGCTTTTGCAAATCGCGAGGTTTTGTTTACCCGTCCAGCGAAATTTATGGCGGCATGAGCGCAATTTACGATTATGGTCATTACGGCATTCTCCTCAAAAACAACATTCGCGACGCTTGGTGGCGTGAAATGGTTCAACTGCGCGAGGATGTTTTGGGGCTCGACAGTGCTATTTTCATGGCGCCTACAACCTGGAAAGCTTCCGGTCACGTCGACAATTTTGATGATCCACAAATTGACTGTAAACATTGTCACGCTCGCATTCGCGCCGATCATCTCTTGGAAGAATTTGGGATCAATGTCGACAAAGAAACCATTGACGTTGTCAACGCTAAACTCGAAGAGGTTCGTGCCAGCGGCAAAAAACTCACTTGTCCTATTTGTGGTAGCACCGATCTCACGCCCGCGCGCCGCTTCTCTTTAATGGTCAAGTCCAATATCGGCGCGCCCACAGATGATCTCACCGATGAAAACGTTGTCTATTTGCGCCCAGAAACATGCGGTGGGATTTACCTGGAATACAAAAACACCATTGACTCACTCCACCCCCACTTGCCATTCGGTATCGCTCAAGTAGGTAAAGCATTTCGCAACGAAATTATTGCCCGTCAGTTTATTTTCCGCACTCGCGAATTTGAGCAAATGGAAATGCAGTATTTCTTGCATCCTAGCATGATGGAAGAAAAATACGAATATTGGAAACAACAGCGCTGGCAATGGTATTTAAGCCTCGGTATGGACGAAAGCAAAATCCGCTGGTTTAAACACGTCAAACTCTCACATTATGCTTCCGCCGCTTTTGACATCGAGTACAACAGTCAATTTTTGGGTGGCTTTAAAGAAATTGAAGGCATCCACGCTCGCGGCAATTGGGATTTATCGCAACATTCCAAATTTTCTGGTGCTGACTTGACGTATTTTGACGAAAAAACTGGTGAACGCTTCATTCCACACATCATGGAAACCTCAGTTGGTTTAGGTCGTCTCTTCTTAATGTTCCTAGATTTCGGCTATACTCAAGAAAAAATAGAAACTGGCGAACGCTTAGTTTTGAAACTCCACCCACGTCTGGCGCCAATCAAAGCTGCTGTCTTCCCACTTTTGCGCAACAAACCAGAACTTGTCAGTAAAGCCCGCGAAATCACAGCCATGCTGCGACCGCTTTATCAAATTGAATTCGACGACCACGGCAATATCGGCAAACGCTATCGCCGCCAAGACGAAATCGGGACGCCGCTGACAATCACTGTCGACTTTGATGCTCTTTCAAGCGACAAAGTCACTGTTCGCGACCGCGACACGATGGCACAAGAACACGTCAGTATCGCCAAATTACCAGAATATATCAAGCAAAAAATCGAGGTTTGATGAAGCAGCTGATTTACCGAGCCAAGCGCTATTATCATTTTGCCAAAACCGGAATTCCCGGCCTTATCGCCGCCGCGCGCGAAGGTCATCCAGAACGTCAGCTTAAAATCATCATGATTACCGGCACTGATGGTAAAACCACCACCAGTTCGCTCATCTATCATCTTCTTCATCACGCTGGTTATAAAGTGGGACTGCTTTCCACCGTTGCCGCTTATATCGGTGACAAAACGCTCGACACTGGTTTCCACACCACCACGCCGTCTCCTACCGATTTGTACCGCTACTTACACCAAATGGTGGATGCTGGCATGGAGTATTGCGTTTTGGAAATGACTTCTCAAGGAGCATATCAATGGCGCGGTATCGGTATTCACGCCACTGTTTCCGGACTGACCAATGTCGATCACGATCACTGGGATTATCATCTCAACTTTGACAATTATCTCCAAGCAAAAACTCTCGTCCTCAACGCGGCGGACACTGCCGTCGTGGCCGATGATACGGAATACTTTCACCAAATCAAACGTCTCCTCAAACCAACAGTCAACTTGGTTACTTATTCGAAAACCACTCGCTTCAGCGCGCCCTTAGAAAAAGCTATTCGCGATCGCTTCAGCGAAGACTATAATCGTGCCAATGCTTATCTTGCCATTACCATTTGTAAACACTTAGGAGTCAACGAAAAAACGCTTCAAACCAATATCGCCACTTTCAAATTACCAGAAGGTCGCCTTGAGATTATTCCCACCAAACTCAATTTTACCATGATCGTCGATTTTGCGCACACCCCGCAAGCGCTCGCCGCCGTTTTGCCAGCTATCCACAAGCAATATCTCACCGGCAAAAATCAACTTATTGGTATTGTCGGCTGCGCTGGTCTGCGCGATCATACCAAACGTCCGCAAATGGGCAAACTCATGGCGCAATACTGCGACGTTGCTATTTTTACTAGCGAAGACCCACGCACCGAAAACATTTGGTCCATCATCCAACAAATGAAAAGTGAAATTTCACCCCACCAAGCCAAAGTTGTTTCCATTCCCAATCGCGAAAAAGCTCTCCGTTTTGCTCTCGAGCATTACGCCCACGATGGTAACGTCATTGCCATTTTTGGCAAAGGCCACGAAAAAAGCATGAATTACGACGGTCACACTGAAACCCTTTGGTGCGACCGCGACGGCGCTCGCAACATCATTGCCGAACTAGAAAGTCACGTCCATGACACAGACAATAATTGATCAAAATGAAGATATTTTGCGATATAAACATGTTTTTTTAATGGGCATAAAAGGTGTTGGCATGACCGCTTTGGCGTCGTGTCTCCTCGATGCCGGTCTCAAAGTCAGCGGTTCCGACACTGATGAGCGTTTCCCCACCAGTAACAATCTAGAGCGGCTCAACATCCCTATCATTCCTCTTAAAGCACCGCTACCCAAAGATGTCGATGCAGTCGTGTATACCGGTTCCCACGGTGGTCACACGCACCCCCAAGTTCAAGCAGCGCTCAAACGCGGTTTACCAACCTTTTCTCACATGCAAGCCTTAGCTTCGCTTTTTGACCGCCAGCACGGTATTGCCGTTTGCGGTGTCGGTGGTAAATCGAGTATTTCCGCTATGATTGCCTGGGTATGCGCACAAATCAAACCCAAATCCTACGCTGTCGGTGTGGGCGAAATCTTAGGCTTGTCCAAAACTGGTCAGTACTTGCCAGACGCTGATTATTTCATTGCTGAGGCAGACGAATACATTGCTGATCCCACCACCCTCGGCACTCCAGAAGCACGAGTCCGTTTTTCCTACCTCCATCCACAAATTATTGTTTGTCCCAATCTCCGTTATGATCACCCCGACGTTTATCGCAATTTTGAGCACACGCAACAAGTTTTTCTCGACTTTTTCTGTCAACTCAAACCAGAGGGTATCCTGGTCTATAACGGTGACGACACCACTTTGTGTGAGCTCGCCAGTCAACTTCACCAAAACCGCCCTGATGTCACTATTGTCAGCTTTGGGCAAAAGGATTCCCATGATTACTCGCTTACCAAAATTAAAATTGACCTTCTCCTGCCTGGACTTTACAATCAGCTCAACGCTCTCGCTGCTTTGGCGACTTTAGAAAAAATGGGCTTTCACCGCCCAAAAATCTTAAGCGCTCTCAAGAATTATCGCTCGGTCCGGCGTCGCCTGGAATTTGTCGGTACTCAAAACGGCGTTGATATCTGGGACGACTATGCGCATCATCCCAGTGAAATTCGCGCCGCCATCCGAGCCATGCAAGAAAAATTTCCTGATCGCAAACTGGTGGTGGCTTTTCAACCACACACCTTTTCTCGCACCAAAGCCCTTTTAAACGAATTTGCCGAAAGTTTAAGCTTATGCCCGCGACTGCTTATTTGCGAAATCTTTCCTTCAGCCCGTGAATCTTTTGATCCCACCGTTTCCCGCCACACCCTCATTAAAGCGATCAAAGCTACCGGCAAAGATTTTGAATTTATTGCTGACGCCCCAGATGTTCCCGCGCTCGCCACGCTTATCCCCACCCACACCCACCCCGGCGACATTCTCCTCATCCTCGGTGCCGGCGATATTTATCACGCTGTTAGACAAGATTAAAACTACCTATGTCCACGCACGAAGTTATCATTGCCGCTGTTGCCCGCTATTGCCCTTCAGACGAGCGCGATCGCCGCTCTCAAGAGGAAACAATCGCTTGGTTAAAACAAGGCGAGCCCCTCACTTATCCCCAAAACCAAAAACACCATCTCACTGCTGACGGTTGGCTTTTAAGTCCCGACTGCAGTCAAGTGTTGCTGACTTTTCACCACAAATTTAAGCTCTGGGTACAACTGGGCGGCCATGTAGATGCCGGCGAAACGCTTACTCAAGCAGCCCTGCGTGAAGTTCGCGAAGAATCAGGCATTGTCAACCCCGAACTTTTGCAAACAGAGATTTTTGATCTCGACGTTCACACCATCAATGCTTACGCTGGTGATCCGCATTATCACCATGATATCCGCTTTCTCATGCGCTCACCCACCTGGGAGTTTACCATCTCCCCAGAATCAGACGATTTGCGTTGGTTTCGTCCCGAAGACATCGATGAGCTTGAAGCCAAAGGAGCGGCCATCAACTCGACTCTCACCCGGATGACCCAAAAATGGCGCCAATTTTTAGCAAAAATGTGATACAATACACACATCTTTAAAAGTGGAGGTATCGCATAGTGGTCAATTGCACACGCTTGGAAAGCGTGAGTCCGCAAGGCTTCGTGGGTTCGAATCCCTCTACCTCCGCTAAACCTTTCTCCTCTTAAGCGCAGTCTGGTACCACTAACACTTGTTTCAGACTATTGAGATATTACTTTCTGGATATCTTCTTCAATTTCTTCGGGCTTAAAAGTCGGAGAATACCTTTCAACGACCTTTCCTTCTTTGTCCACTAAAAACTTTGTAAAATTCCACTTGATATCTTCCTTATTTTTTGTGGTCTTACTTATTTTTTCAACTGTTTTCATCATCATTTTGTTTTTAGCGCCAACTATTTTATCTGCTTTGACTTGTCTTTTTAAATACGCATACAACGCCAATTCATGCTCTCCATTCACGTCCGCCTTGGCAAATTGATCAAATGAAGTACGATATTTTAAAGTACAAAATTCGTGTATTTCCTTATCGCTACCAGGCGCTTGATTGCCAAATTGATTGCATGGAATATCAATGATTTCCAATCCTTTTTCATGATATTTTTGATATAGTGCTTCCAAACCCTTATATTGCGGAGTAAAACCACAACCAGTAGCCGTGTTCACAATGATTAATACTTTTCCTTTGTATTCTTGCAATGGAATTTCTTTACCATTTCTATCTAGTAAAAAATAATCATATATTGACATTTCATCTCCTTTAATCGCTCACATCGATATCTAAGGTGATATCTATTTTATAATTTTGATAGCGGTTTTGCACTTCATCAAATATTTCTTTATAAATTTTTTCTCTATTTTTTATTTTAAAATCGATAATAATATCAAAACTGATACTTTTCTCCTCTTGATCAAAATAAAAACCATGCATTTGTAATATTCCTGGATGAGAAAATACTATTTTGGTAATTTCTTTTTTGACTGCAATCAATTTTTGATCCCGAGTATTTACTGAGTAAACCCCAATCGTATGTAATATCACTCCATACTTTTTCATAATTGATTTGGTAATCTTGCGCGAGATTTTATCTATATCAGCCACAGTCAAAGTATCGGCCACTTCTATATGCACTGATCCTAAATACTTATCCGGTCCGTAATCATTTAATACCAAATCATACGCTCCTTGTATCTCTTCTTCTTTTACAATTTCTTTTTTTATCGCTCTGGCCAAATTGCTTTCCACTCTGACACCAAGCATATTATCCACTGACTCTTTAATCAATTCAAAACCGGCCTTCATAATAAATATTGATAATAATACCCCCACATACGCTTCCAAATTAAGATCAAACATCATATAAACAATTGCCGCTGCCAAAACCGAAATCGATAACACTGCATCGCTCAATGCATCTGATCCACTGGCCACCAATGAATCAGAATGAACATCTTTTCCTTTTTTCTTGACATACAACCCTAAAGCAAATTTAACCATAATGCCGACAATTAAAATTATCAGTGTCAATGGGCTATAATCTGCGGGCTGGGGCTGAATAATTTTTTTCACAGATTCCACCAAAGTAGTCATACCAGCATATAAAACGATAGCAGAAACAAGTAAAGCGGTCATATATTCAATTCTGCCATAACCGTATGGATGTTTTTTATCTGGCGGTTTACTAGCAAGTTTCGTACCAACGATGGTGATGATGCTTGATAAGGCATCACTCAAATTATTAACAGCATCAGAAACAATTGCAATTGAGTTCGCCAGCATACCCACAAAGGCTTTAAAGCCAGCAAGGACAATATTTGAAATTATGCTGATAGTGCTTGTTTGAATAATTGTTTTTTCACGCTTGTCATTCATACTGTTGTCTCTCAATTTTTACTTGACTTCCTCAAATTGGCATTAACTATCGCGTTTGACAAAATTATACCACACTTTTTATTTAATATCATCCGCTTTTTAAGATTCATGACACCAATCGACGTCATTTTAATAAAAATGTTACATTTTTATACACTTCACGCCTGGAAAATTGTAATGCTACACGTGCAGCATTAAAGGCTTCGCCCACGCCATAGGGGAGGGGACCAAGGCAAAAAAGGCAGGCACGAAACAACACGTGAATTTATTTTGGCAAGCAATCAAGCAAGCATGGTGCCGTCACCAAAGATTTGACCAACAACCAGACCGCAAATTCCCCGCCCACAATTTCAAATTTGTGATATAATAAACACGCCAAGTTAAACGCTATAACGAAAGGAGAACTTAAATAATTTTTCAAACAGTCGTATCAGAGTGCGCGTATTCACGCTCAGCAAAGTGTGCAATTAGGCAGATGACTTTTGCCAGGTTGATAGTATAACACTTTGCTATGTTTCTCCGTAGCGTTTACTTGGCCAACCGGGCGCGAGCATAGACTCAAGTCGTCTGCCTATAGTGTTTGTAGGCACACGTATCCCGGGACAAAGTAAAGCAAAAGAAAGGCAGCAATGCTGAAACGTACAGGGCGTATTATTTGTCTGGCAATTCTACAAATGCTAATTTTTGTGTTTGTAAATTTAGCAAGTTTGCCACCTTTTCGGGAAGGTTTGC